>DXFX01000044.1 GCA_019114245.1 Candidatus Borkfalkia faecipullorum
TAGTATTCTCGTAGACAACAGCGCTCTTCTATGGTAAAATGTTTGTAGTTCATACAGATCTCCTTGGCAAAATTTTTGTTTAGCAACTCTATTTTACCACAGATCTGTATGAACTCCTTTTTTTTCTTTAGCTGTTGCACTTAATAGTATAATTCACCAATAAAGAAAAGAGCGGCACGTTTGTGCCGCTCTCAGTTTAAAGAGCCGCGCGGAAGTTGGCGCTTCCGCGCGGCTTTTTATTTTTATGTACGGATAACTTCTGTGGGCGGCCTGTCGTAAAAGCGGGAGTAGTTCCTGTAAAAGGTGGTCATGGAATCGAACCCGCAGTCAAAAATAATATCGGCAAGGCTGCCGTCGCTCTTTTTGGCGCGGGCGATCACGTTGTTCACGCGCACCATGTTGATGTAGCCGTTCAGGCTGTCGCCGATGTAGGTATTGAACAGCCGCGAAAAATAATACTTGTTGTACCCGAATTCTGCGGCAATGGTGTCGAGGGTGATGGGCTCTTCAAAGTGCTTGTCGATGTAGCCGAGCACGGACACGATGGTGGAGAGGTTGGTGGACGGAGCGATGTTCTGCCGCGGGTAGTGGGAAAGGAGGTTCCCGAAAATGACGTCTACCAGTCCCTTTTTGATGAGGAATTGCTGATCTTTGTCCTGCAGTCTGTACAGGCGCAGAAAGTCGGCAAGGAGGGTACGGTTGAATTTTTTGTCCGCCATGAGCGGCGGCAGGGTCGCCTTTTCGAGGACGGGGGCAAAGTCGTCCGCGTACGCCTCTTTGACGATGAGGACGATGTCGTGGTAGTGCGGGCGGGCGAAATAGGAATGCACGGCGCAGCGCCTTGCAAAGACGATGTCGTCTTTTTCGGCAAAGAAGCGGGTGCCGTCCACAACGCCTTCCGCCTTGCCGCTGGTGATGTACAGCATTTCGATGCAGCGGTGGAAATGCGGATTGGTATTGGAATTCGAGCTGTAAAAACAGCGAAGCGGTTTTTCCCTGTCGTGAAAGGACTCGTAGATAAAAGAATTTTTCATAATGTCAATATTCGGTAACTTTTTTTGGAAAATTGCATAGAAATTCGCAAATTATAGTGATATTATATCATTGACAAACAAATCTGTCAATAGAGGCGAAGAAAATCATGAAAATTGTCATCATCGGATTCGGCGGAATGGGCGGATACCATTCTCAACTTCTGCGGCAATATGCGCAGACAAACCCGCAGTATCCTTTGGAACTTGCAGGAATTTACGACATCGATCCCGCGCGCGCGGCGGAAGCGGAAAAGCAGGGCATTCATGCCTATGCGTCTGCAGAGGAAGTCTTTGCGGACAAAGAGGTGGGAGCGGTGCTGATCGCGACCCCCAACGACGTGCACGCGCAATACGTTTTTGCGGCGGCAAAGGCGGGCAAGAACATCATCTGCGAAAAGCCCGTCGCCATGAGCACGGCGCAGGCGGAAGAAATGTACGAAGCGGCGGAAAAAGCGGGCGTTCTGTTTGAAGTGCATCAGAACAGGCGCTGGGACGACGATTTCCTCACCGCCAAACAGATCGCGGCGGAAGGGAAGATCGGCTATGTCTATAAAATAGAATCGCGCGTGGTGGGCGCCAACGGCATTCCCGGGGCGTGGCGAAAGGAAAAGGCGCACGGCGGCGGCATGATGCTCGACTGGGGCGTACACCTCATCGACCAGATGCTGCAATTTGTCAAGAGTCCCGTCTCCTCGCTGTACTGCGAATACAGTTACATTTACGGCGAAGAGGTGGAGGACGGGTGCGAACTTTCCGTTCTCTTTGAAAACGGGGTGCGGTATAAGATCCTCGTCGCCACCGATTGTTTTCGCAATCTGCCCCGCTGGCAGATCTACGGCGTGGACGGAACGGCGACCATTGCCGACTGGGACATTTCGGGCGGCATGACGCGCGTCATCGAACGTCAGGACAAAAATCTCGTAGGCGTGCGCGCGGGCAACGGCTTTACCAAGACGATGGCGCAGCGCAGCGACAGCTCTGTGGAGGAACTCCCTCTGCCCGTCACGCACGCAAAGCCGTTTGCGTTCTATGCAAATTTTGCGGCGGCGGCGCAGGGCAAGGAAGAACCTGCCATTCATAAGGAGGAGGTCTTGCGCGTGTTCCGCCTGATGGAGGCGGCGCAGAGATCCGCAGAGACAAACGAAGTTATCAAAATCCGTATCTGAACGGAAATATAAATACAGGGGAAACGGTATGAAAATAAGTGTAGTCAGCAGCATTCTCGGCGATTACAGCCTGGACGAGAGCCTGAAATATCTCTCCTCGCTGGGCGTGGACGAGTTTGAACTGGGCGTCGGCGGGTATCCCGGCAAGGCGCACGCGGACGCGCTGGTGCTTTCCAAGGACAAGGCCGCGCGCGAAAAATTGCAGGAAACGTTTGCAAAATACAACATGGGTATTTCCGCTCTGTCCGTGCACGGCAACTGCGTGCATCCCGACAAGGAGACGGCGGCGAAGTTTGAAGCGGATTTCGAAGCTGCCTGCGTACTGGCGGGCCAGCTGGGGATCGACCGCCTCGTCACGTTTTCGGGATGTCCCGGTTCGGACGAAGGGGCCAAACAGCCTTCCTGGGTGACCTGTGCATGGCCGCCCGAATATCCCGCCGTGCTGGAATGGCAGTGGGAAAAGGTACTCATTCCGTACTGGAAAAAGGCGGTGAAATTTGCGGAAGATCACGGCGTAAAGCGCATTGCTTTGGAAATGCACCCCGGATTTTGCGTGTACAACCCCGCAACCTGCCTGCGCCTGCGCGATGCGGCGGGCAAGCTGATCGGCGCCAACATCGATCCTTCCCACCTGTACTGGCAGGGGATGGACATTCTCGAAGTCATCCGCACCCTGGGCGAGGCAAAGGCCATTTACTATTTCCACGCCAAAGACACGCAGATGATGGAGCACAACGTGCGCAAAAACGGCGTTCTGGATACAAAGTCCTTTACGCTCGCGGCAGACCGTTCGTGGGTGTTCCGCACGCTCGGCTACGGCCACGGCTCCGAGCAGTGGAAACAGATCATTTCCATGCTCAAGATCATGGGATATGACGATTCTGTCTCCATCGAGCACGAAGACGGGCTGATGTCCCCCAAGGAAGGGCTGGAAAAGGCGATCGCCTTTTTAAAGACCTGCGTCATCACGCAGGACAACACCAATATGTGGTGGGCATAAGGAGAGACTATGAAGTTTGCAGTTCAGTTGTACAGCCTGCGCGAGCTTGCCGCGCGCGAAGGCGCGGAAGCGGTGCTGCGCACCGTTTCGGAAGCGGGATACAACGGCGTGGAGTTTGCGGGATTTTACGATCTTTCCCCGCAGCAGATGAAGGCGCTGCTCGAAAAATATCATCTGGAACCCGTATCGGCGCACATCGGCGCGGACAGCGTGGCTCCGTCCATGGAATATATCGACACGCTCGGGATCGGCAATATTTTCGTTCCCTGGGTGGCGCGGGAAACGTTTGACGACGAGGCGTCCTATCAGGAGCTTTGTCAGAAAATCAAGGATGCGTATGCCCTTTTAAAGGACAAAGCGCTGTTCGGGTATCACAACCACGCGCACGAGTTTGAGGGTGGAAAGGACAGGCTTGCAAGGCTTTTGTCCGACCTGCCTTTCCTCAAAGCCGAGCTGGATGTGTTCTGGGCGACGGTGGCGGGATTGGATCCCGTCAAATACCTGGAGGGACTGGGCGACAGACTCGCGTTTGTCCACGTCAAGGAAGCGGCAAAGGAAGATCCCGTACATACGGCACAGCCCATCGTCGGGGAAGGCGCCGTGGATATGCGCGGCGTGTTCGGTCTGATGAACAGGAAAAAGATCGGCTGGGCAGTGCTGGAAGTGGAACAGTATCCCTGCGGAGAAGCGGAATATCTGCGCCGCAGTCTGGAAAATATGAAAAAACTTGCAAAATAACGGAGGATTGAAAATGAACAAGATCAGGATCGGCGTCGTCGGCTGCGGCGGCATTGCAAACGGGAAGCACCTTCCCGCAGAAAAGCGCAACCCCGCTTCCGAACTGGTGGCTTTCTGCGACATCATCGAGGAGCGCGCCGTCAGGGCAAAGGAGAAATACGGCACCGAGGACAGCGCCGTCTATACCGACTATAAGGAAATGCTCAAAGACAAGAGCATCGATGCAGTTCTCGTCTGCACGCCCAACTGCTCGCACTGCGAAATCACGGTCGCGGCTCTGGATGCAGGCAAGCACGTTTTGTGCGAAAAGCCGATGGCAATGAATTATGCCGAGGCAAAACAGATGCTCGCCGCGCGCGACCGTTCGGGGAAGGTTCTCACCATCGGGTATCAGAACAGGTTCCGCAACGATTCCATGTATCTCAAACAGCTCGCCGACAAAGACTTTTTCGGTGAAGTGTATTATGCGGAAGCCATCGCCATCCGCCGCCGCGCCGTTCCCACGTGGGGCGTGTTCATCGACCAGGAAAAGCAGGGGGGCGGCCCGCTCATCGACATCGGAACCCATGCGCTCGACCTCACGCTGTTCGCGATGAACAATTACGAGCCCGCTTACTGCGTCGGCAAAACCTTCCATAAACTCAATAAAAAGACGCAGACGGGAAATATCTGGGGCGATTGGGACACCGAGCGCTTCACCGCGGAGGACAGCGCGTTCGGCTTTGTCGTCATGAAAAACGGCGCAGTCATCTATCTGAAATCCAGCTGGGCGCTGAACATGGCGGATCCGAGAGAGGCGATCACCACCATCTGCGGCGATAAAGCGGGCGCGGATATGTTGGACGGCCTGCGCATCAACACCGTCCTCGAAGGCAAACAGGTCATGATCAAGCCCGATCTTTCGAGCGGCGCTGTCGCATTCTTTGAAGGGACGGGCGGCGGCAATCCCGAGGATCTCGAGTCGGCTTGCTTCACAAACGCCATTCAGGGCAAAGGCAAGCTGTACGTCACGGCCGACCAGGCGGCTGTCGTCACGCACATTCTCGAAGGCATCTATAAATCCGAAGAGACGGGCAAACCCTATTATTTTGAAGACTGAGGTGAATTATGAAAGTTACCGTTGTTTGTGAACATAACAGAGCTATGGATTCCGAGGAGGGCAAGAAAGCATATCCTGAAGGGATGAACGAGTGCATCGCCGGGATTTTCAGCGAAAAAAACGAAGTGACCCTGCTGCGTTCCGATGACCAAGGCGTGCACGGATTGACAGACGAAATTCTGGAAGGAACGGAAGTTCTCGTCTGGTGGGGACATATGCACCACGGCGCCGTGGACAGCGGGCTGGTGGAAAAGATCGCAAACCGCGTACAGCGCGGGATGGGCATGATCTTCCTGCATTCCGCTCACGACTCCAAGCCTTTCAAGAGATTGCTCGGCAGCTCCTGCTCCCTCGTCTGGAGAGAGGACGGAGAGTTTGAAAGGCTCTGGTGCGTCAACCCCACGCATCCCATTGCGCGCGGATTGCAGACCATTGACATCCCGCAGGAAGAAATGTACGGGGAACCGTTTGACATCCCCACTCCCGACGAGCTCGTTTACATCGGTTGGTTCGAGGGCGGAGAGGTGTTCCGCGGCGGCTGCGTTTTCCTGCGCGGCAGGGGAAAGATCTTCTATTTCAACCCCGGACACGAAACGTATCCCACCTATAAACTTCCCGATGTGCGCCGCGTCCTGCAACAGGCCTGCGAGTACGTCGCGCCGCAGGGCGAGATCCTCGAAAAGATCTGCTGCCCGCACCGTCCGGAACCTTCCTACAAAAGATAATTTACGGAAAATCTGAAACATACGGGCGCCGCTTGCGGCGCCCGTATCTTATAAAAGAGGCCTGCGCCGTTTGCGGCGCAGGCCTTCTGTTATGTCGATTGCGGCGCGTTCACGCCCGTGATGTGCAGGAACCGCACGCGTTCAAAGACGTAGCGGGTGAGCGGTTTATTGTAAGCGTCCAGAGAGTGGGAGGCAACGAGCGGCACGCTGCCGCGGAACCCCACGACGAGGCAGGAGTGGTAAAAATCTCCCGTTTCCCGCCCCAGCTGGATCACGTCCCCAAGCTGAAGGTCGCACGGGGGGACTTCCTGCGCGACAGGGCCGTCGCCCCGGTTGGAGATAAGAAAATTGTATAAAAATTCCACGCCCGTCCAGGACGCCGTCCTGTCGTTGGCGGAGCGGTAAAACCAGCCGAACACGGGCGTATAATTCATCACGCCAGACCCCGCAAACAAGCATTGCGATACAAAGTTGGTGCAGTCGCCGCCCAAACTGTTAAAACTGAAATAGGCGGGATTTCTGGAAAACGCCCAGCGCCTTGCATTGAGAACCGCGCGCAGGCGGTCGTATCTTTTTTGTATCATGCCACATTGTATGCGGGAAAATCTGTTTTTGTGATTTCAGGGCGGCGGGGGAGAAAAGTCGCAAAGTTTTCGCAGAAATTTTTTGCATGAAAAAGGGGACTGCTTTTTGCAGTCCCCGTACTTTTCGGAAAACTTATGCCTTGTCGTTGCTGCCGAGAACTTCGACGATCTTGTGCTTGACAAGTTCCTTGACCGCAGCTCTCGCATCGCCGAGGTACTGGCGGGGATCGAAGTGGTCGGGGTGCTCGCTGAAGTGCTGGCGGATCGCCGCGGTGCAGGCAAGGCGCAGGTCGGAGTCAATGTTGATCTTGCAGACGGCCATGGTAGCGGCTTTGCGCAGCATCTCTTCGGGAATGCCGATCGCGTCGGGCATCTTGCCGCCGAATTTGTTGATCAGCGCGACTTTGTCCTGCGGAACGGAGGATGCACCGTGCAGAACGATAGGGAAGCCGGGCAGTCTCTTGCTCACTTCTTCGAGGATATCGAATCTCAGCTGAGGTTTCTGGCCGGGCTTGAATTTGTAAGCGCCGTGGCTTGTCCCGATGGCGATGGCCAGGGAGTCGCAGCCCGTCTTTTCGGTGAACTCGCACACTTCGTCGGGATGGGTGAAGCAAGCGTCTTCCGCTTTGACGTTGACGGCGTCTTCAATGCCGGCGAGCTGGCCGAGCTCTGCTTCTACGACAACGCCGCGGTCATGCGCGTATTCGACGACCTTTTTGGTGATCTCGATGTTTTCTTTAAAGGAATGATGGGAAGCGTCGATCATGACGGAAGTGAACCCGTCCGCGATGGCAGCCTGGCAGGATTCAAAATCGGCGCCGTGGTCGAGGTGCATGACGATGGGCAGACCGGTCGTTTCGACGGCAGCGGCGATGAGGTGTCTCAGATACACGGGGTTAGCGTATTTTCTTGCACCCGCGGAAACCTGCAGGATGAGAGGGGAATTGCATTCTTTGCCCGCTTCCACGATCCCTTGAATGGTCTCCATGTTGTTGACGTTGAACGCGCCCACGGCATAGCCGCCCGCGTACGCTTTTTTGAACATTTCGGTAGATGTTACCAAAGGCATATATAGATCCTCCGTAAATTTTTTTCCTTATTTATTTTACACCAAATCCGCGCAAAAAGCAATATAATTTTAAAAATATCTTGATTTTGCTTTCTAAATTTTTGTCAAAGTATTATAATAGAGACGTAAAAAATCTTTCTGCGGGAAAGCAGTCCCGCAGATTTTTCAGGAGGCTGATATGAGAGATCCGAGGATCGAAAAGCTTGCAGACGTACTTGTCAACTACTCGGTTGCCTGCAAGAAGGGCGAAAAGGTGCTGATCGAAGCGCGCGGGATCGACCACGAGCTCGTCAATGCGTGCGTGGAAAAGGTGTTTGCCGCGGGCGGGTATCCGTTCGTGCAGGTGGTGGACATTTCCGTCGAGCGCGCACTTCTGATGGGGACGAGCGAAGAACATACAAAACTTCTCGCCAAGTACGCAAAGTACCGCATGGAGGACATGGATTGCTATATCGGGATCCGCGGCGGGGACAATACCTTTGAACTTTCCGACGTTCCGTCGGAAAAGATGCAGGCATACGACAGGAATTTCTCCTTCCCCGTGCATCACGAGATCCGCGTGAAAAAGACGAAATGGGTAGTCCTGCGCTATCCCAATCCCGCCATGGCTCAGAATGCCGGGATGTCTACCGAAAAGTTTGAAAAATTTTATTTCGACGTCTGCACTCTCGATTATTCCAAGATGGACAAGGCGATGGACGCTCTGCAGGCGCTGATGAACAAGACGGACAAAGTTCACCTCATCGCACAGGGAACGGATCTCACGTTCTCCATCAAGGGGATCCCCGCCATCAAGTGCGCGGGCCACATGAACATCCCCGACGGCGAAGTGTACACCGCGCCCGTCAAAGACAGCGTCAACGGCGTCATCACTTACAACACGCCCACCCAGGCAAAGGGCATCAAATACGAAAACGTCCGCCTCGTGTTCAAAAACGGTAAGATCGTGGAAGCCACTTCTTCCAATACGGAAGCGCTCAACGCCGTGCTGGATACGGACGAGGGCGCGCGCTATGTCGGCGAATTTTCCATCGCCGTCAATCCGTTTATCATCTCTCCCATGCTCGACATTCTCTTTGACGAAAAGATCTGCGGCTCCATTCACTTCACGCCCGGCTGCTCTTACGACGACGCCTTCAACGGCAACAAGTCCAGCGTGCACTGGGATATGGTGCTCATCCAGCGCCCCGAATACGGCGGCGGCGAGATCTGGTTCGACGACGTTCTCATCCGCAAGGACGGACGCTTTGTCCTCGACGAGCTGCAGTGCCTGAATCCCGAAAACCTCAAATAATGTGATAATTTCCACAAATTTTTTGAAAATAAAAGTATTTTGCTTAAACTATTGACTAAATTTTGCCGATTTGCTATAATATAGCTGTTGAAAAACAAGCAACCAAGTTAAAAAAATTTTTCTGAATGGAGGATAATTCAAATGGCTAATGTAAGAGTAGCGATCAACGGTTTCGGCCGTATCGGTCGTCTGGCTTTCCGTCAGATGTTCGGCGCTAAGGGTTACGAAGTAGTCGCTATCAACGACCTCACCAGCCCTGCAATGCTCGCACACCTTCTCAAGTACGATTCCGCTCAGGGCAGATATGCACTCGCGGACAAGGTTTCCGCTACGGAAAATTCCATCATCGTCGACGGAAAAGAAATCAAGATCTATGCCGAGAAAGACGCTAAGGATCTGCCTTGGGGCGAGATCGGCGTGGACGTCGTTCTCGAATGCACCGGTTTCTATTGCTCCAAAGCAAAGAGCCAGGCGCACGTCGATGCAGGCGCTAAGAAAGTCGTTATCTCCGCTCCCGCGGGCAACGATCTGCCTACCGTCGTATACAGCGTCAACGAAAAGACCCTGAAACCGACCGACACCATCATCTCCGCAGCTTCCTGCACTACCAACTGCCTCGCACCTATGGCAAACACGCTCAACAAGTATGCGAAGATCAAAAAAGGCTATATGACCACCATTCACGCTTATACGGGCGACCAGATGACGCTGGACGGACCTCATCGGAAGGGCGACCTGCGCCGTGCTCGTGCCGCTGCTGTCAACATCGTTCCTAACAGCACGGGCGCTGCAAAGGCGATCGGCCTCGTTATCCCCGAACTCAACGGCGTTCTCGACGGATGCGCTCAGCGCGTTCCTGTTCCCACCGGCTCCCTCACGCAGCTCGTTGCCATCGTGGAAGGCGAAGTGGACAAGGACGGCGTCAACGCAGCTATGAAAGCAGCTGCTTCCGATTCCTTCGGCTACACCG
>DXFX01000045.1 GCA_019114245.1 Candidatus Borkfalkia faecipullorum
GAACCTGCTTGATTACTAACTTCTTAATCCGTAAGCGGCTTATGCCGCTTTTTTGTCGTGCTCTTTTTTTCTCCAAAAATTTTTATAATTCTTTCTCTTTTTTTGCTTGACTTTTCAATAGTTAGCTCCTTCTCCTCTTCCAGAGCCAGCCAGATCTTCAGGGAATCATCCTCGTTTCCGATGTTTGCGTTGCCGCTTACATACTGGAAAAAGACGTACTTGCGGAACAGGAACCTGCCCTGGATGTCGGAAAAGACACCCAGTTCGGACAGTTCGAGCAACAGATTGCGGTATTGCTCCTCGTCGAGATTTCTCAGCTCGGGCGCATACTTGCCCATTTCCATGACCTCGCGGACGCTGTACCCGCCCGGCTTGTAACCCTCTATGTACAGCCTGCACATGGCCAGAGCGATCTTGCCATACTGATTTTCCGAATCGACGTCAAGCGTCATCATGAAGCGCTCTTTGATAAATCCGTTGACCTTGGACTTTTGCAGTGCATCGCGGATGTCACTCTGCTGAATGACGTAAGGCAGCGTTCCCTTTTCCTTGACTTTGTCGGAAAGAACATTGACAAGATCGCTGCAGAAAAAGTGCATAACGCCCGGATAATAATTGGTGTGAGAGAGAATGACGGAAAGCAGTCCCTCGTTTTCAAAGACATACCCCAGGTACTGCAGGGGCAGTGTGACCATCTGTTTTGCCTCTCCCGACGTGAACGGTTTGATGACACATGCGTCGCCCAGCTGTGCGAGGAAAGAATTGTTTTCATGCCGCTGGCGGGACACGTTGTGCAGACCCGCGAGGACAAACTTGAAGCGGTTGGGCATACGGTCGCGCAGTTCCTTGAGGACCTTCAGCACTTCGTAACCGTTTTGTTTGTCCGTCTTGAGAAATTCGTTCGTCTCGTCGATAAAGAGGATGAGCGATTCAAACTCGTCCGCTTCCAGCGCTTTTCTCACAATGGGCGCAAAATCCTGCCAACTCTCCCCTTTCTTTTTGATCCAGCCGTTTTCGTACAGCCTTCCCAAAATCTGGGTGAGGGTAGCGCGGGGATCCGACCCCGCCTCGGGTATGTACAGCGCGTACTTTTTGTCACCCGTGTGGTTGCAGATGCTTTCCGCACGCCTGAGCAGGGCGGATTTACCAAGCTGGCGTCCGCCGTACACGAGGCAGGTGTTGTCCTCAAAGGAAGAGATGCGCGCGCATTCGGAAACCCTTCCGAAAAACATCTCTTCGGGGACCTGTCCCGCGCCGTTGGCAATGTAGGGATTGCAGAAGGTGTACGGGAGCGCGCACTTCAGCAGCGCTTCCTGACGGGATTCCTTCCGCACGCCGGACAGGTACAGCAAAAGGGCGCGGTCGATGAGGAGGACGGTTTTCTGGCTGACGCTTGCCCTGAGCTCCTTGGCCAGGCGCTTGCGTTCCTCCCCTTCCAAAAAACTGTCCAGAACAAAAATGACGGTATTGCCGAGGTCCCTGTCGATGCTGACAAGGAGAGAGGAAATGTCCTTTGCCTTTTTCTTGCCCGCAACGGAAACAAAGGAGACTTCGCGCAGATTTGTCCCGAATTTTGCAAACGGGTGCTGATAAACGGTCTTATTTTTTTCCACCGAACGCAGCGAAACGGAAAAGATCCCTCCGTTGTCCAGTCCTTTTTTCTTTTTGAAATAGCTGCCTTCCGTGGTATAGAAGCCGAATTGCGCCAGAAAATCGCGCACTGCTTCCGCCAAGGGAAGCCTGCCCGTCACCGAAGCGAAACTGTTGACGAGAGACAGCGCTTCCTTCCTTGCCCCGGCAGGAAACTCCCCGCTGACGGCGAGAATTTCATCCAAAGGCGGCAGAGGCTTGCCGTGCCTCCTCTTCCCCGGAGCGGAATCGCTGTAGTCTTTTACCAGGGTATCGAGGGAATTTTCGTATTCCTTGCACGTTTTGCGCAAGGTCTCAAACTTATCCAGAAATTCCCCGAAATAATCGTAATCGTCCAGATTTTTCTTTTCGATCTTCTTTTCTCCGCTCAGGGCGCGGTTGAGATACTCTTCGGCGACCGAAAGCGCACGGTCGTCCAGCATTTTCCCGATCTCGTCGAGGATGGGATACTCTTCCCGATCCGCTTCCTTGGCAAAGGCATTCACGCGGTCGAGCAGATCGCTGTACCTGACCTGAGAGAATTCATCCAGCTGCCTGCGCATCATGGCATAAGCCTTTCTGCACAGGCCGAAATTGCCGCGCAAGCGGATGTTTGCCAGCGCTTGCCATAAAATGTTCAGCGCATTTTCCTTGTCGATCTCGTCGATGCGGCCGTACATATAGGCGAACTCGTAATCGCCTTCCAGCTGTCTTGCGAGGTCTTCATCCTGCTTTTCGGCATTTGTTTCATCTGCGGTCTGTTCGGGAGACAGTCCCTCTTCTCCTGCGAGACACTTTGCAAAACCGTAATCGTCCTGCCCGCAGAAATCCTGAACGGAAAGAGGCTGTTCCATTGCGTCGCGCAGATGCCACAGGACCCTGCGCCACAGCTCGAAACCGCCGATCCTGACGCTCTCTTCCTCCAGGACGGGAGCCCCTTGTGTCTCCGGATCGGGTTCCACCCAATCCGAACGGAAAAACTCCTTTCGATAAGAGTTTATCGGCTCGCGGTTATTGAGCAAATCGATCAGATCGCGCGCGGTTTTTTCTACAAACGCCGCTTCCGTACCCGTCTCCTGTTCCGCGCTCTCTGCCGCCTTTTTAAGGCAGCGCTCCAGCCTGTTTTTGTATTGCAAAACGTCCTCCGACGTCTTTGCGTCCGCAGGGGCGTCGAAAGTCATCACCCAACGGCTGATCAGTTCAAGGCGCTCTCTCAGGCGGTTGGAATAGGTACTGCGAAGATTTCCCTGCAGAGGATTTTTCTTGAATGCCTTTGTCTGTTCACCCCACTGTTCGTTGAGCACTTCCAGAATGCGGTCGTCACTCAATTCCCCGTCCGTAAAAAATCTCGTGCAGACGAGGTAAGCCTCTTCAAGCTGATCTGTGCGATTTTCCGCAACGATCTTCAGGGCACGGTACACGTCGCTTCCCTCTCCGTATAAAGACTGCTGCAGTTTTGAAAAACTTTGCCCTTCCTTGGCCTTGAGCTTTTGATTGCACAGCGCCTCTGCCTGTTTCCTGATCTCTTCCCCTATTTTCCTGCGATTTTCCTCGCCGCCGAGCTTCATCAGCTTCTTTTCGGTAAATCCTTCCTGGTGCTTGTCCGTAAATTCGTAGAGTTCGTGAAGGGCATCCTTCATGTCCTTGAATTTTTCCCACTGGTCAGAATATGCACCCAGCATGGGCTTAACGTCCGCCTTCAAAAGATAATACTCGGAGGGATCGGGGCGCAGCAACGCGCGCATCTCCGAACAGACTTTCCCGTAAAAGCTGCCCGTATCCTGCAGATCGGCAAACAGGTCCTGGATTTTGCTCTGCCTGTACTGAGGCTTCCCCTTCAGCGTATCACCGCAGGCGAGGGAATACTGTTTGAACCTCTCCGCATAAGCAGGATCCTTCTCTTTCAGGGCATACATCAGCAACAGCGCCGCCGAATACCTCCTCTCCTGCAGAAGTCGTTCGGCAAAATCCAAAAATTTTCCTTTCTCCCGCGACGGATCCTCCGCGGACAGTGCCGCAGCCGCTTTGCACAAGTCACAAAATTCTTCTGCCGTTTGCTCTCCCGTCACAGAATTGCCGACCGCATCCGCCGAATGCCTTTCCTCCGTTGTGGCGGCCTTCCTCTCCCGTTTTACGCTTTCCGCAGGTTCCTCGGCTGCAGCGGTCTCTTCCGCAGGTTCCTCGGCTGCGGCAACCTCTTCCGCAGATTCTTCAGCCGCGACAATTTCTTCCGCAGGTTCCTCGGCTGCGGCAGTCTCTTCCGCAGGTTCTTCAGCCGCGACAATTTCTTCCGCAGGTTCTTCAGCGGAAACGGCTGTTTCCGCCTGCACGGGAGCATCCCCGAAGAAAGACCGGACGTATCCGATCGCCGCCGCACTGAGCTGTTCCATATTGTTGCAGTAAACGTCTTGTGCAACTGTAAAACCTGTGAGTTTGCTCCTGTAATATTCTTTTGCAGCCTTTTCATCTTCTGCCAAAACAAAGATCGCCTTGGACGTTTTTACCTCTTCTTTGTTCAGAAAATCGAACAGGGTATCTCCTCCGTACCCTGTATCTGTCAGAGCGATGTTGGGGAAAAACAGAAGCTCTGCACAATCTCCCTTTTCTTTTTCGCTGAAAAAAGCGCAGACAGCCGAATCTTTGCATATAATGGCGCTCGCGCGGGAGCCGTCCTTCCCGAGGCAGTTCTCTGTCTCCTGTATGACCTTTTCCAAAAAGCTGGAACAGCTTACATATTGCTCCCATTCGGCCTGCGTGGCGGGGGAAGAGATCGGGGAAATTTTTTTCGTCATGAAAAGCTTTTCACAGCACATCTGCTGTCTGAGAAGCCCCGCTCCCTTGGCGGAGAGAAAGAGAAAGGCATCCTCTTCCCGCCCTTCCGGATACACTCTTTCCAAAAAACCTTTGGGCTGAAGAAAAGACAGCGCTGCTTTTTCATGATCCTCTCGTATCTCCGTTTCCTTTAGGCAACCCTGTAAAACCATCCTTTGCAAAAAGAGAGCAACCGACTTTGTCATGTTTTTTTTCATCAGCGTCCCGATAAAATCCTTGGCGCCCTTGAATGCAAATGTTTCTTCCTTTTGCTTTACCAAAGGGATCTGTTTTTCCAAAACACGTACGCCCGCGGGGACAGACGTTCTCTCTTCTTCCGCGCTTTCCCCCTGCTGCTCCTCTTGCAGGACGGTTTTCTCCTGCAACGTTTCCTGCAAGGCGGTTGTCTCCTGCCGAACTTTCTTCTGCGGAACCGCTGTTTTCTCTTCCGCCATCACTTCTTTTGCGGCGGAAGTCAAATTTTCGACTGCGGCATCCGAATGTCCGGGTTGCGTTTCTTCCTCTTTACGGATAAACAATTTGCCCCTCATGGCAGCAACGACGATCTCGCTGTCAAAAAAGCCGTCGATGTCATCCAACAGGGATTCGTCCCGTTCTTCCGCATACAAAAAGGCGGAACGATAGGGTCTGACCTGCTCTTCCGTCATTTCCATCATCTGCCCGTCCGAATAAGAGCGGATCTTTGCCTGCTCCTTTTCCAGTGCGATCTCGGCCTTTTCGCGATCGGTGTACAGGCGCAGAAAATCTGAAAGCACCTTTTTTACTCGCAAAAGCGTCTCTTCGTCTCTCTTTTTCTCATACTCTGCCAACGCCTGCCGCATTTCGGCAACGGAATCAACTTCATACCCCTCATTCCGAAACATTTCCTCACAGTCTTTTTGCAGCACTTGTACTGTTTCCAATCCGCAAAGCATTTGCTGAACGGTTACAGAGGAAAGCAGTTTCTCCTCCTGAATCTCACGTGAAATTTCTCCCGCACATACACGCAGTTTTTCCATCTCCGCGATCAGTTCTTTCAACAATTTTTTTTGCATCAAACCCCCTCCTTTCTTTTTCCATTTCATTTTAACATACTCTGACCTGCCTTTCAAGCCTTTTGAAAAAAATGATGCGGCTTGAAAAGCCGCATCAATCTTATCTTTTTATTTTGGCAAGCTGCTCGCGCGTGAGATATACGGGCCTTTGCTTTGCACCGCGGAATCTCCCTACAAATTTGTTTTCTTCCATCCATTCGATGATATGCCCCGCCTTTGCATAACCCAAGCCCAGCGCCCTCTGCAGCAGGGAAATGGACAAAAACTTCTGCCCGACAACATATTCCAGAGCCTTCCAATGATCTTCGTCCGGGACGACCACCGCGGCAAGCTCCTCGTCCGTCAATACGGGCGCGGGCTCGTCCTCCGTTTCCGTGACAGGGGCAAACTCCACCCTCCGCTTGCTCGCAAATTCGGCGGGCTTCAGCTTTTCCGCAAATTCCACCGTCAGCTTTGCCACGCCGTACGGGAGGACGATCTTCATTTCCGCCCCGTCCATCATCCGCTCCGCGCCGCATTTCGGGCAGAACCTGTCCTTTTCCTGCATCACGTTTCCGCACTTCTCACAAAAGTAAATCTCCATATTTTTGTCTCCTTTTTTAGTTTATAAAAATCGGAAATGCCGCAAAAACAGCGATACGTACTGCATTTTTACGGCATTTTCCAAAAAGACACGATTTTATTTCAACCCCTCGAAAAACTTTTTGCCGGCCAAAAACGCCCTCTCGTTGGTCTCGCAGATGCCGGGCTTTGAAACAAATTTTTCGTGCAGGCAGTTGATGATGCTCCTTTCTTTGACCAATCCCGTCGCGCAAACGAGCACGGCCAGCGCGACCATGTTTGCCGCGCGCCTGTCCCCCGCCTCGATGGCGAGGTCCGCCATTGGAACGTCGTACACGGTGACGTCCTGTCTGCCCGCGTACGAATCGGAAATAGAGCCGTTGACGATGATAATTCCGCCGCTCTTCACGCGCGGTGCGAATTTATGAAAACTGGGCGCGTTGAGCGCAATGAGCACGTCGGGCGTGTTGCACAGGGGGGAGGCGATCTCCTCCTCCGAGATGATGACCGAACAATTTGCCGTGCCGCCGCGCATTTCCGGGCCGTAGGCGGGGAGATAAGAGACTTCCTTCCCCTCGTGCAGGCCGCTTTCGGCGAGAAATCTGCCCGCGCTGAGCACTCCCTGACCGCCCTGTCCTGCCAATAAGATACGAACCATATTATTCCTCCCCCCTTTCGGCAGATTTGTCGCGGTACACGCCGAGCGGGAAAGTTTTTGTGCATTCCTCGCCCATGAAACGGAGCGCATCCACCGGCTGCATATGCCAGTTGGTGGGACAGGAGACCAGCACTTCCACAAAGGTATAGCCCCGCCCTTCCGACTGGAAACGGAGCGCCTTTTTGATGGCCTTTTTGGCGGCGAGGACGTGCTTTACGTCGTGCGTGGAGACGCGCTCGATATAATAAGGCGCGTCCAGCGTGGCGAGCAGTTCGCACACGCGGATGGGATAACCGTTGACGGCGGGATCGCGCCCGTTCTGGCAGGTGGTGGCCTTTTGCCCGATGAGGGTGGTGGGCGCCATCTGCCCGCCCGTCATGCCGTAAATGCTGTTGTTGATAAAGATGATGGTGATATTTTCGCCGCGCGCCGCCGCATGGACCGTTTCCGCCATACCGATGGAGGCGAGGTCGCCGTCCCCCTGGTAGACGAACACCGTCCTGTCGGGCAGACAGCGTTTGATGCCCGTCGCCACGGCGGGCGCCCTGCCGTGCGCCGCTTCCTGCATATCGCAGTTGAAATAATCGTACGCAAACACCGCGCACCCCACGGGCGCGATGCCGATGCACTTATCCTGCAAGCCCAGCTCTTCGATGCTCTCCGCAACCAGCCGATGCACGATCCCGTGCGTGCAGCCGGGGCAATAATGCATATGCGCGTCGGTGAGCATTTTTGTCTTTTCAAATACTTTCATTTTACTTCCTCCGCCTGTTGAAGGAATTTCTTTGCCGCTTCCACGATCTCGCCCTCTTCGGGTACGTTGCCGCCCGTTCTGCCGTAAAAATACACGGGCTTTTTGCCGTTGACGGCGAGGCGAACGTCCTCCACCATCTGGCCGAGGGAGAGTTCCACCGACAAAAATGCCTTGGTGCAATCGCGCGCGGCGCAGGCGGCAAACGCCTCGTCGGGGAAGGGATACAGGGTGACGGGGCGGATGCAGCCCGCCTTGATCCCCTGTCTGCGCAGCTCGTTGACCGCGCTCTTTACGATGCGCGCCACCGTGCCGTACGCCGTGAGCACGATCTCCGCATCCTCGGTGAGATAGGATACGCTTTTGCGCTCGTTGGCGTAAATTTCGTCATACGTCCTCTGCAATTCGTTGACGTGCGGTTCCAATTCCTCCGGCTTGATGATGAGGGAATTGAGTACCCTCCTCTCCTTTCCGTAGTGTCCGCTGGTCGCCCATTTCTTTTCGGGAATGTCCGAAAGCGGGCGCAGAGGGGGCAGCTCGACGGGTTCCATCAGCTGACCGATCATGCCGTCGGCGAGGATCATGCAGGGAACGCGGTATTTATCCGAAAGGTCGAACGCGGCATAGGTCAGATCGCACGCTTCCTGTACGGAAGAGGGGGCGAGCACGATGAGGTGATAATCGCCGTGGCCGCCGCCCTTGGTGGCCTGGAAATAATCGCCCTGCGCGGGCAGGATGCCGCCCAGACCGGGGCCTGCGCGCATGATGTTGACCACGACGCAGGGAATGCGCGCGCACGCGATGTAAGAGATCCCCTCCTGTTTGAGGCTGACGCCGGGGCTGGAAGAGCTGGTCATGGCGCGCACGCCCGCGCCCGCCGCGCCGTACACCATGTTGATGGCGGCCACTTCCGATTCCGCCTGCACAAAGACGCCGCCCAGCTGCGGCATTTTGACGGACATATATTCGGGGACTTCGTTCTGCGGTGTTATGGGATAGCCGAAAAAGGCGCGGCAGCCGTTGCGGATGGCGCCTTCACAGATGGCTTCTGTTCCGTGTAAAAGGATCTTGGACATATTCAAACTCCTCCCGTCATCTTTCCACTTCTATGGCGCAATCGGGACACATGACGGCGCAAAACGTGCAGCCGATGCAGTTTTGCGGGTTGACCGCTTCCGCCACAAAATACCCGTTTGCGTTCATGCGGTGTTCGCTGAGGGAGATCACCTTTTTCGGGCAGGCGTCGGCACACAGTCCGCATCCCTTGCAGATTCTTTCGTCAATGGTGATTTTTGCCATATTTCCTCCAAAGCCGCACCGTTTGCGCCCTGCGGGCGGTGCGGCGGCACAGATTTTGTGAAAATGTGAGTGTGTTTATTATACCACAAACATTTTAAAAATGCAAACCTCTGTCAGATCGGGTGTATTTTTCCGCGGATCGCCCGTTTCCGACAGAAAAACCCCGCATTTATGCAAAAACAGTTGCAAAAATGCGAAAAAACGTGTATGATTGTTGCACATTTATCCTTCGGAGGGCAAGGCGTTTGGGCTTGAAACAAAAAATAAAAAAATCCAAATTCACGCTGAGCTTTATCGGATTTGCGGGATATGCGCTGTACACCGCCTATGCCGTGTACTACTACCTCTCGGCGGGAACGGCGCTGGGCATTGCCCTGCTCTGCCTGATCGCCGTGGCGTTTTCTCTGTCCGTGGCGCTGGTGTTCATCAGCTACCGCGTCAACCTGATGGACAAGCCGCGCCCCGCCCTGCTGCGGTTCATGAAAATGGCAAAGTACGCAGTGCAGCTGCTGTGTTCGCTCACCTCGCTGGGCATGATCCTCACCGCGGTGCAGTCCTTCAATGCCTTTTCGCTGATCATGGCGCTCATCTCCATCCCCTTCCTTCTGTGGAGCATTTTCGTCAATCTTGTCGCGGAATTTATAGACCGTAAGCTGAAAAAATGGTTCGGAAAGCGTGTCTACGTGCGCGTTCCGCCCAAGGATGAGGAGGGAAACCCCATAGACGTAGAGGACGCGATCGGGCAGGTGGACGGCGCGCAGAAACTGCGCCAACAGCGCGAACGCAAGGAACGAATGAAAAACAGATACCGCTGAAAGGCCCGCAAAACGCGCGGCCTTTTTTGCTGCAGCGGTGGGCGCGATTTCCTTTTTTTGTAAAAAAGTATTGACAAAGGGCGCGTGACAGGGTACAATAAAAACAGCCCGAACGGGCAAATCAAGGAGGTTATACAATGTTTAAAGGATTGGAAAAAGTTTTTGACATCATCGGCGAGATCCTCGCCGTAGTACTGGTAATCGTGTTTGCACTGCTGATTCTGGACGCGAACTTCCACTTTCTGCCCGACACCGTGCTGAACATTTTCACCGTCATCAAAGAATACGGCGCACTCATCCTGATCGCGGTGGTAGGATGCGAAGCGATGAGCAAGAGAAACTTCCTCTTCCAGATCATTTTCCTGGCGCTGGTCGCACTCATCGTCATCTTCCTCTTCTTCCCCGGAACGTACGACAATCTCATCCATCTCATCAAGTAAGAATTTTTGCAAAGAGGCGCTTTCCCCGCGGGGAAAGCGCCTCTTTTTTTGTAAATACGGGGCGGCTTACAAAAGCCGCCCCGTATTTTAAAATTCGATCCCCTTTCTGGCCGTGATGCCGAGGTCGTAGGGATGTTTTCTCTTGACCATTTCCGTCACATAGTCCGCGCGGCGCAGCAGCCGTTCGTCCGGCCCTCTGCCCGTGAGGATCACTTCCGCATTTTGCGCCTCGTCCAGAAAGGCGAGCACCTTTTCTTCCTCCACGACGCCGTGGTTGCACGCGGAAACGATTTCGTCCAGCACGACGACGTCCGCTTCCCCCGCCCGCACGAGAGAGGCGCACCTTTCAAACAGATGCGTGTATGCCCGCCTGCTCTCTTCCCGCTCCGCGGGCGTCATGTTGGAGACCCTGCCGAAGTACTTTGGTTCAAAAAGCACGCGCACGTTGTCGATTTTCTGCAACACGCGCACCTCCGAAGAGACGCCGTTTTTGAAAAACTGGACAAAGAGCACTCTCTTGCCCGCGCCCGCGGCGCGCACGCAGAGCCCCACCGCCGCCGTGGTTTTGCCCTTGCCCTCTCCGCAATAAATGTGTATCATGTCACGCTCCCTCTTCAATGATTTTTTTCAGCGCGGAAACGTCCGTATTTTGCTCGAATACGTCGGCGAGGAGCTCGTAATTCTGCTCGCGCACGGCGCGCGCGTCGGAAAGCTCCCCCGCATCGCCGCCCAGCGCGCGCAGGATGCTTTGGCAGATCTCCGCCTCGTCGAAAATGCCGTGGACGTACGTGCCGTACACGTTTCCCGCGCCGATGACGGCACTGTCCGTCCCCGATCTCCCCATATGGATCTCGTAACCGCTGAACTTTTTTCCGTTCAGGCAGGAAAAAATGCCCGAAAGCCCGCTGATCACCCCCTGCGTTTCGCGCAGGCATTTCTCCCCGTCAAAGACGGTGGAGACGGGGAGGAGCCCCAGCCCATCCTCCCTGCCGCCGCCCTCAACGCCGAGCGGGTCCTCCACGCTTTTGCCCAGCATCTGAAACCCGCCGCACACCCCGAACACGGGAATGCCGCGGTGCGCCGCCGCGACCACCTGCTCGGCAAGCCCGCTCCGTTTGAGAAAGCGCAGATCTTCGATGGTGCTCTTTGTCCCCGGGAGAATGACGAGGTCGGGCGAGCCGAACTCCTCCGCCCTCTCCACATAGCGCACCGCACAGCCGCGGGCGCGCCCGAAGGGAGAAAAATCGGTGAAATTGGAGAGCTTGGGCAGGCGGATGACGGCGATGTCCGTTCCTCCGTCCCGCTTGTTTTTCAGGCGTTCGGACAGGCTGTCCTCATCGTCGATGTCTATTTTTGTGTACGGCATGACGCCGAGCACGGGTTTTCCCGCAAGCCTTTGCAGGAGCTTTCTGCCCTCGCCGAACAGGGAGAGATCGCCGCGGAATTTGTTGACGAGAAGGCCTTTGACCCTCTCCCTGTCTTTAGGAGACAGCAGGGAAAGGGTGCCGCAGAGCTGGGCGAAAATGCCGCCGCGGTCGATGTCCCCCACCAGCAGGACGGGGGCGCCTGCCATCCGCGCCAGCCCCATGTTGACGATGTCGTCCCCGTTGAGATTGAGTTCGACGGGACTGCCCGCCCCCTCGATGACGATGACGTCGTTTTCCGCCGCAAGGCTTTCGTACGCCTGCAGGATCTTCCCCTTTAAACTCTTTTTAAAGGAAAAATACTCGCGCGCGGTATAATTGCCTACGCTTTTCCCGAGGACGATGACCTGCGAACCCATATCCGTGGTGGGTTTGAGAAGGACGGGATTCATGCGGACGTCCGCCTCTTTTTTGCACGCTTCCGCCTGCGCCGCCTGCGCCCTGCCGATCTCCGCGCCCTCCTTTGTGACAAAGGAATTGAGCGCCATGTTCTGCGATTTGAAGGGCGCAACGCGGTACCCCTCGCGCGCGAGCACGCGACAGACGGCGGTGACCGTGAGGCTTTTGCCCGCATTGGACATGGTTCCCTGCACCATCAGCGGCTTTGCTTTCATTGTAAGACCTCCCGCAATGCCTGCAAAAGAATTTGGTTTTCTTCGCGCGTGCGCACCCCCACGCGATAGTACTTTTTGCCCTTTTGCGGGACAAGCCCCTCGAAATCGTCGCACACGCGGACGGCGATGCCGCGCTCTCTGAGGCGGGCGGAGAGCCCCTCCTCTCCCTCGAACAGCAGAAAATTTGCGCGCGAAGGACGGGGCGCAAAGCCGAGCGCCGTCAAGCCTTCCGAGAGAAATTCCCGCTCCCGCGAAACGAGCGCTCGCAGGTCGGAAAGGTACTGTTTATCCCCCGCGGCGGCAATGCCCGCCGCCTGTGCGAAGCAGGAAACGCTCCACGGCTGAACATAGCGGGAAATGCGCGAAAGCGCTCCCTTTTCCCCCATCAGATACCCGAGCCGCACCCCCGCGAGGGCATAGCTCTTTGTAAACGCCTGCAACACGAACGCGCCGCTTTGCACAAGTTCGGCGAGGGTAAAGGAAGGATTTTGGACAAAATCGTAAAAGCAGGCGTCCGCAAAGAGGGAGGCGCCCGCCGCGCGGCACCTTTCCGCGAGGGAAAAAAGCTCCTCTCTCGCAGGGAAAAACCCGTCCGGATTGTTGGGAATGCACACAAAAACGGTGTCCGCCGTGCACAAGTTTATCCCTTCCAGCCCGTACCCGCGCGCAAAGCGCACCCCCTTCCCGAACGCGCGGAACGCGGCGGCGTACTCGGAAAAGGTAGGAGCTACGACGACGGCGCTGCCGCCGTACGCCGCATAGGCGTAGATGAGTTCCGCCGCTCCGTTGCCCGCAAGGATATTTTCCGCGGGCACCCCTTCCTTGGCGGAAAGCGCGGCGCGCAGCTGTACGGCGCAGGGATCGGGGTATCTGTCCGCAAGGGACAGGACGGACACCATGGCGGAACGGACGCGCCCGCTGATGCCCAGCGGGCTGACGTTGACGGAAAAATCGTATTTTGCACGCAGATCGCCGCCGTGCTCCTCTTGATAAAAACGCATAAAAACTCCTTACAATACGAAAAACAGCCAGGGCACGACCGCCAGCGAAAAGACAAAAAACGCGGTGAACGTTGCGGCGTACATCAGGCGGTTGGCGCGGACGATATCGAAAGGCTCGATCTCGCGCAGGGCGTCGCCGATATACGGCTTTTTGTGCAGAACGCCGTGATAAACGGCGTCCCCCGCCAGCCGAAGTCCCAGAGCGCCTGCGCAGACCGACTCTGTCTGCGCGGAATTGGGGGAAGCGTGCTTGCGCCTGTCCCTGCGGTAAATGCGCCACGCGTTGCGCGGACGGTATTGCAGCAACACGCAGGAAAAGAGCATGAAGAGGGCGCTCAGCCGCGACGGGAGATAGTTGAACACGTCGTCCGTGCGCGCCGCGGCCCTGCCGAAATACAGATACCCGTTTTCGGTATAGCCGACCATGGAATCCATGGTGTTGACCGCCTTGTACAAAAAGCCGCCCACCGCTCCGCCGAGAAAGAGAAAGAACATCGGGGCGACGACGCCGTCAGACGTGTTTTCCGCCACCGTTTCCACCGCCGCGCGGGCAATGCCCTTTTCGTCGAGAATACTCGTATCCCTGCCCACGATCATGGAGACCGCGTACCGCGCGCCCTCCGTGTCCCCTTCTTTGAGTTTTTTATACACCTTGCAGCTCTCTTTTTTCAGGCTGTGCGCCGCCAGCGTCTGCCAGCAGAACACGGAAGACAGGGCGAGATAGGCGTACGGATGCAGCCACCAGCACAGCGCCAGAAGTCCCGCGGGGATGCCCGCCGAAAGCGCGCATACAATGACGACGAGAAAGGCGCCGCCCGCAAGTTCCCCCTTGGGCGTGGGGGCAAACAGTTTGCGGAGCATCTTTTCCGATTTGGAGATGAGCGCGCCGATCGCACAGACGGGATGGGGCAGAAAGCGCGGGTCGCCGATGAGAAGGTCTGTGACAAACCCGATGAGCACGGAAAAATAGGTCAGACGCAGGAATTCTGCCATAGAAAGCCCTCCGTTGTGAGGCATCCGCCCTCCCACAGGGCGGAGATCCCCTGCCCGTTGGGCAGACCGTAATCGTAAAAATCCCGTTTTTCCCGATCGAACGCGGCGAGCACGGACATGACGGTGCCGCCGTGCACGACGAGCGCCGCGCTCTGCCCCTCCCGCAGCCCCTGCACAAAGCGCAAAAACGCCTGCGCACAGCGCTTGCGGAAGGCCGCAGGCTCCTCCCCGTGCGGGAACGGGAGCACGCCGCCCGACTGCACCCACGCGGCATAGTCCGCGTTTTTTGCAAGTTCTGCATAGTTTTTCCCTTCAAAATCGCCGAAATCGCATTCGGCGAAATCACGCACGACGACGTGCGCCCTGTCGGGGTACAGGATGTCCGCCGTCTGCAGGCACCTGCGCAGGGGAGAGACGGCGACGACATCGGCGGGCGGCGCCTTCCTGCCGCGCAGGGAAAGGATCCCCCGCTCGCTGAGCGGCTCGTCCGTCCTGCCGATGTATCTCTTTTGCTCGTTGCCCGCCGTGAGGGCGTGACGGATCAGATAAATGCGGTTCATTTGATCACCTGCCCCAGCCCCGCGAACACGCGGATAACGCGGCTTGCCCTCTGCGCGGCATGGCAGAGCACCCTGCCCACCTCGTCGCGGTATGCCCTCTCCCCCGCATCCGCGGGGACGACGCCCATGCCCACTTCGTCACAGCACACGATGCAATCGGTGTCCGCGCGCTCTTCCAGGCTCTTTAAAACGCGCTCCGCGCCCTGATCGCGGATCAGCTTTTCCAGATGCACGATCACTTTGTTTTTTCCGAAAGCGCAGGCGATCTCTTCCTCCCGAACGCCGAAATTTTGCATGACGTACTGCGTTTTCCCCTGCGATCTGCCGCCGATGACCAGGATCATAAAAGCACACCTCCTATGGCTGCCGCCAAGAGCATGAAAAGTTCCGTGACCTGCAGCATCCAGCCAGCGAGATCGCCCGAGATGCCGCCGAACGTTTTGAAAATGACGATGACGCAAAAAAGATAGACGACGACGCCCGCCGCGAGGATGACGAGCCCCAGCCAAAGGGAAAACGCCAGCGAAAAGGCGGCGGCGCCTGCGATCCACAGAAGGGACACGGCCGTGACCGCCCTGTTAGCGCCCGCCTGTTTGAATGTAGAAACCAGCCCCTCCTTTGCCGTGGGAAAGTTGGCGACGGAAAGGGCGCTCAGCGCGCGGGTAAAGACGTATGCGGACAAAAAAACGAGATACGTATGCAGAGAAATGCTGCACGCCGAAGAAAAATACACGATAAAATACACCGCGCACCAAAGCACGGCAAACGCGCCCGCGTGCGGGTCTTTCAAAATTTCCAGTTTTTTTTCGCGCGGAAGGCGGGAAGAGATGGCATCCGTCGTGTCGCAGAACCCGTCCAGATGGATGCCGCCTGTCACGACGACGGGGAGCGCCGTTAGAAGGGCGCCCGCAAGCAGCTGCGGCAGGGCGAGAAATTCGCACAAACAATACACCCCGTACCCCAGCGCGCCGATGACGGCGCCCACCAGCGGGAAAAAACAGAGCGCCCAGCGCAGGTTTTTTTCCGTCCATTCCGCCTGCGGCACGGGAATACGCGAATACATGGACAGCGCGATGAGAAAACTGTTCCAGAGACTTTTCATACGAGTTCCCCTTTGTGTACGACGGGAATGCCGTACACGCTTTCGACGACAAGCTGCGCCGCCTGCGCGAGCAGGCAGTTGAGCCTGCCCAGCAGACGGATGTACTCCGCCGTTTCCCGTTCGTAGTCCTGCCCGTCCGAAAACACCTCGTTGGTGACGATGACGACGTCATTCTCCCGCGAAAGAAATTCGATTTCCCCTCGGATGAGGGAGACGGGGTCTGCCTCGCGGTCGCCGAACATGGCGTTGGCGAGGCGGTTGGACAGGCATTCGAGCAAAACGACGCTGTCCTTTACATCGGTGCGCAGGCGGGATGGACTTTCCACCGTAACAAATCCGCGCCCTTCGCGCATGGCGCGGTGCTTTTGCACGCGGCGTTCCCCTTCCTCGTCCCACACGCGCATGGTGGCAAAATACAAGAGCGGCGCGCCCTTTTTTTGCGAAAGGCGCACGGCACAGCGCTCGGCAAGTTCGGATTTTCCGCTGCCGCTCCCGCCGCTGAACAGACAGATCATAGCGGTTTGTACTCCTCGATGTCCGTCTGAGAAAAACAGATCATCTCACGAAAGACGGCGTACGCCGTGTCCAGAAGGGGCAGAAGCGCCACCGCGCCCGTCCCCTCGCCCAGCGCCATGTCCGCACGGATGGGCGCCGCAAAGCCGAGGCTGTCCAGCACGTATTTTGCGGCGGGTTCGCCCGACAGGTGGCTGGCGATCATGTACTTTTTGCTTTGCGGACAGAGCTTTGCCGCGCACAGCGCCGCGACGGCGGAAATGACGCCGTCGATGATGACGGGAATGCCCGCCTGCGCCCCGCCGAGAAAGGCGCCGCACATCCCCGCAATGTCCAGCCCGCCCACCTTGGACAACACGTCCAAAGCGTCCTCGCGATCCGGCTGCAAACGGGCAACCGATCGTTCAATGACCTGTATCTTGCGTTCCAGCCCTGCGGGCGAAAGACCCGCGCCCTTGCCCGTGACGAGCCGCGGCGGCAGATCCAAAAGCACGCTCGCCACCGCGCCCGCCGTGGTGGTGTTGCCGATGCCCATTTCCCCCGCGGCGATGACGCCGTACCCCTTTTGCGCAAACTCGCGCGCAAGGGAGGCGCCCTTTTTGACGGCGCGCAGGCATTCCTCGCGCGACATGGCGCGCGTCTGATAAAAATTGTGCGTGCCGCGCAGGATGTGCTCGTCGCGCACGCCGTCCGCCGCCCTGCACATTCCGATGTCCACAGGGAACACGTCCGCGCCCGCCGCCTTTGCCATGATGCACACGGTGGCATCCCCGCGCGCCATGTTTTCCGCCACCGTTGCGGTCACCTCGCTGCCCGTCTGCGTGACGCCCTCTTCCACCACGCCGTTGTCCGCACAGAACACCAGCACGCAGCGCTTTTTCAGGCCGCCCGCATTGGGCATCCCCTCGATGCGGCTGATGAGCTCCTCAAACAGCCCCATGCCGTGCAGAGGTTTTGCAAGTTCGTCCCAATGCTTTTTTGCCCTTTGGTATTTTTCCTCATCGTAAGGCATCGCTTCAAACATATTTTCTCCCGCTTTACAAACAGATTTTACCGTTTTTTTGGCAACGTCCCGCAAAAATGAGGACCTTTGACTCTTTTTCCACTATTTTTGCGCCGCATCCCGCTTTTCGCGAAAGTTTAGACAAGCGCGGTAAAAGTGTTCCGCGCAGGCAAGATTTCCGTAAAAGTGAACGTGCGGAAACCCCGCCGCAAGCCTTTCGTCCGCGACCAGGCAGAGACGGCTTTCCCCGCCGCGCACGGCAACCGCATCCGAACCGTTTTCCGTGCAGTCGTAATAGTGAAATTCGTGCGCGCGGAGCTCGGCCCCCGCAGGGCCTAAAAGGCAATCGCGCTTCAATTTCAAGGTACAGTACCCGAACCGCACCAACTTGCCGCAGTCAAAGCATTCCCCGCCCAGAACGCCGCACATTTCCCGCCCGTCCAGAAGGGCGTTCAGGTACATGAACCCGCCGCATTCCGCAAAGACGGGAACGCCCCTCTGCACCGCCGCACGGATGCTGCCGCGCATGGAGCTGTTTTTTTCCAGCGCGTCCGCGTACAGTTCGGGATAGCCGCCGCCCAGGTACAGGCAGTCTGCCTGCGGCACCTGCGCATCGCGCAGAGGGGAAAAGAACACGATCTCCCCGCCCAGCTTTTGCAGGAGGCGGAAATTGTCCTCATAATAAAAGCAGAACGCCTCGTCCCGCGCCACGGCAAAGCGCACTTTTCCCAGTTTGGGAAGGGGCGGCTGCGCCGCCTTCAGCGCGGGAGCGCTGTGCGCCAGGGCGATCAGTCCGTCCACGTCCAGCGTCTGTTCCGCCTGCCGCGCAAGGTGCTGCGTCATTTCGCGCAGGTTTTCCACTTCGCCCGCCGTGACGAGCCCCAGATGCCTGCTCTTTAAAAGATATTTTTCGGGGAGCGGGGGAAAGTACCCGTACAGCTTTGCCCCCTCCTCTTTCCAAAGTCCTTTCAGGCCCTCGTACGTACTTTTGCTGACGCGGTTGAGGATAAAGCCGCGGATGCCGCTCTCTTCCCGAAAGCGGAGAAACCCCTGCATCGCCGCAAGGAGGGAGAGAGAGCTCCCCTTTCCGTCCACGACGAGAACGGCGGGCATTTGCAGGCGGGAAGCGACGTCGAACGCGCTGTGCCGCGTGCTCTGCCCCAGGCCGTCGTAATAGCCCATGGCGCCCTCCGCGAGGCTGATCTCCCGCGCGCTTTCCGCAAACAGGGCGGGCATCCATTCGCCCGAAAGGAAGCTGTCCAGGTTGGAGGAAGGGGCGCCGACGATGCGCGCATGGAACATGGGGTCGATGTAATCCGGCCCGCACTTGAACGCGGCGACGTCCCTTCCGCGGTTTTTGAGCGCCTGCAGGAGCGCGCAGAAAACCGTCGTCTTGCCGCAGCCGCTGTGCGTGCCCGAGATCATCAGCCTTGCAAACGAATTTTCCACGCTATACCTCCGAAAGGGTAAGAATTTCGGGGATGCCCCGCTCCTTTGCAAAGGAGAGAAGGCGGGCGCATTCTGCATTGCATTCCCCGAACGTTTTGCACGCGGCGTACAGCTTCCCCGCGCGGGAAAGCTCTTCGCAAGCGCGCGAGGCGGCTTCCTCCGTCACGCGGGAAAAGGCGGGGACGGAAAAAACTTTTTGCGCGAGCACGCGCGCGACCTGAAAGTCCACGTCGTTTTCGGGAAAGATCCCGCAGGAGAAGGGAATGCCGCGCCTTTGCAGGGCGCGAAAGACGGGAATGCCCGTGCCGCCGCCCGCCAGGACGAACAGGCGCGCTTCCCCCTGCGGCTTTTCCAGCTCCACACTGCCGAACAAGGCGTTATACGAGCCGTTCTGCAAGCCGTACAGTGCGCGGATCATTTCTTCGCAGAGCACCTCTTCGGGCGCGCCCGCCATGCAGACCCTGTCCCCTTCCACGCAGACGATCTTGTCCGAGACTTTTGCGGCGAGGTCGAGCTCGTGCAGGGAGAGCACGATGAGCATTTTGCGCTCGGCGGCGAGCCTGCGCAGAATGCCGAGAATTTCGATTTTATAGCGGATGTCCAGATAGGAAGTGGGTTCGTCCAGCACCATGATCTGCGGCTGCTGGCAGATCGCGCGCGCCAGGAGCACGCGCTGGCGCTGGCCGTCCGAGATCGCCGAAAAGGAGCGCTCCGCAAGCGGCTCCGCCCCCACCATTTGCAGGCTTTCCCGCACCACGTCCCTGTCTTTTGGCGTCAGTTTTCCGAAAAAGTCGGTGTACGGATACCTGCCTGCCTCCACCACTTCTTCGCAGGTCATCCGCTCCGTTTTCAGCCGCTCGGTGAGGACGACGGAAACCTTTTCGGCAAACTGCCTGTCGGAGAGGGATTTCGTATCCGCACCGTCCACGTACACCCTGCCGCCCAGCGCTTGCAGCTGGCGCGTGAGGCTCTTTAAAATGGTGGATTTGCCCGCACCGTTGCGGCCGATGAGGGTGACCACCTCGCCCGCGTTGAGGGAAAGGCTGATGCCGCCGATGAGCACCTTCCCGCCGTAACCGACGCTGAGACCTTCTGCCGAAAGCTTGCTCATACTTCCCCCCTCCGCCGCGAAAGCAGCATGGCGATGACCACGGGCGCGCCCAGAACGGCGGTCACCGTGCTGATGGCCAGCTCCGTAGGGGCAAACACCGTGCGCGCGACGAGGTCGCACACCAGGCAGAACACCGCGCCCAGAAGAAAACTCCCCGGCAGAATAAGGGAAGGTTTTGAGGAGGAAAACATCCTCTTTGTCAGGTGCGGAACGGCGATCCCCACAAAGGAGACAGGCCCCGCATACGCCACCACGCACGCCGAAAGAAGGGAGGAAAGCAAGAGAAGAAGCACGCGGAACAGCCTGACGTTCATGCCCATGCTCTGCGCGTAGCCCTCCCCCAGCCGAAAGGCGGAAATGGGCTTGACGAGAAGCAGCGTCCCCAAAAACGCGGCGAGCACAAAGCAAGCAATGACGGCGACGTCCCCCCATTCCTTGCCCGAAAAACTGCCCATCGACCAGTACGTGAGGTTGACGATCTGCTCGTCCTTTGCAAAGGTGATGATGAGGTCAGTCACCGCCGAACAGATATAGCCGATCATGATCCCGACGACGAGCAGGACCGCCATATTTTTTGTTCTGCCCGCGCACAGGAGCACGAACCCCGTGGCGAGCAGGGAGCCCGCAAAGGACGCCAGAACCATGCTGACGCCGCCCATGCTGCCCCCGAAATTGACGGCGATGACCACCACGAACGCCAGCACCATCTTTGCGCCCGACGAGATGCCCAGCACAAAGGGGCTTGCGATGGGGTTGCGGAAATAGGTCTGGATGAGATAGCCCGAGACGCCGAGCGCGCCGCCCAGCAGGGCGGCGGCCGTCAGGCGGGGCATACGGATGTCCCAGACGATGGTATGCGCCGCCTCCCCGCGATACGCGCCCGTGAATAAAATTTTGAATACGTCCCCCACGGAAATGCCCGCACTGCCCGCCCAGATGTTTGCCACCACGGCGGCAAACAGCAGCACGGCGAGCGCCGCAAAGCACAGTTGGTTCCGCAGGAGCCTCCTGCTTTTTTCCTTCATCAGCTCAACCTGTCGACATAGGTGAGGGCGTCGGACGAGCCGTTTCCGTACAGCATCTGATAGATGTCCGCCACCATCTCCCCCATTTTATCCATTTTCTGGTAAAAATCGCGGGAAGTTCTCCACACGTTTCCCTCTTGATACGCCCTGAACTGTTTGAACCAGTCGCCGAGGCGGGCGTCGATCAGCCCCTGCAGACTTTCGTCCTCCACGCCCGAAGCGCCGCTCGTCCAGTTATACAGAACGTAGTCCGCCTGCGCGCAGGTGCTGACAAACGTTTCCGCGTCCATCTTTGTATTGCCCGATTTGCCCGCGCCGATCTCCGCCACCTGTCTGCCGCCCGCAAGGGAGACGAGTTTGGTGACGTAGTCCTCCGCGTTGCGCACGTTGTACGTGCTCTTGTCCGCGGTGGTGTAAAAGATGAGCACGCTCTTTCTCTCGCTTTCGGGAATGTCGCCGATTTGTTTCAGCGTGTCGTTGAGCGCCTTGACCTGCGCGTCGAACACGGCGTCCGACTGCGTGCGCAGGCCGAAGATCTCTCCGAACACTTTGATCCATTCCGTCCTGGCAAGCGGATGGCTTTCCGAGGAGGACTGGTCGCGCATGATGCGGATGTGACAGGTTTGGGAAAGCATTTCCTCCACTTGGGGGACATAGTCGATCATGGTCGAAAAAACCGCAAACGTGACGTGTTTTTCCGTACCGACGGTGAGAATTTTTTCATAATCGGGGGCGTTGTATTTGCCCACTTCCTGCACGGTGCCGTCCCCGATGGCCTGTTTGATCTCCTCAATGTACCAGGTGGTATCCGAGGTGGTCATGGGGACTTTGTCCAGCGCGTCCATCGCGTTGATGAGGGACATGGTGCTCGCCGACGAGACCAGGATGTTGGCGCGGTCCTGCGCCGTCATCACCTGCGTGGTTTTGGGAACGCCCTCCGCGCCCGACACCCCCTCGGGCAGGAGCAGCCAGGAAGAACTGAGCGCCTTGTCCTTGTCGTAAATTTCGATCTCTGAATATCTGCGCCCTTCCCCGTCCGTAAAACGTTCGATGGAAAAGAGCTGCGCGAAGGTGTTTTCCTCCTTGCCCGTGCTGACAAGTTCGCCGTAAGATACGGTGACGTCCTCTGTTTTTTGTCCGTTTTTTGCGCACGCGGCGGCAAAAAACAGCATTCCCGACAGCATGAGTATGCCGAGAATGAGTGCCAATCTTCTCTTCATTCTTTTACTCCCGTGTGATTTTTTTGTAAATAAACCGAAAAGATCGGCAACAAAAAACGCCCGCGGCAGCGCGCGGACGTATCCTTCTTTCCCGTGATAAAAGAATTTGTCGGCCGCATTCTCCATTTGCCCAAGAATGTTCTCCGAACGAAAGCCGAGCAGGTCTCCTGACTTGCGGTCCTTACGGATCGGCGCGCCTTCTCGGACGGTCTGTCCAATGGCATTGCGCCTGTTTTCACCGCTGACAGTAATGGCTGTTGTACCGGATTTGCACCGGTTTCCCTTTTCACCCGCCCTTCGGCGGACACTCGGCATCGCAGATTTATTTACAGTTTCAGTTTATAACAAATTTCCCCGCCTGTCAAGCCTTTGCCTTTTATATAAGGGCGTCGGGCGGATTTTGCGCAGAAAAAAGCGCCGCCGCGCGGAAAATCCGCGCGGCGGCGTCCGTATTTACGGCTGCCGTGCCGCTTTTACGAGAGCCTTTTTCAGGACTGTCCGCCCTCTTCGGGCTGAGCTTCCTGTACGGCGGGCTCCCCTTTGCGCAGCTTTTTCACGCGCAGGACAAGCCGCCAGATCAGCACGCCGATGCCTGCCGCCGCAATGACGTCCAGCACGATGATGATGATCTTATAGTACGCGAACCCTGCCACAAACTCTACTCCATGCACATAACCGTTCATTCCCGCAGAATTGACGACGGTGTAAAGAATGTGGTGCGCCGCGTTGCGCGCGTAGGCCTGGTATTCGGGCCTGCCTTCGAGGGAATACTTGCTCCAGTCGACGGTGGTCAGCTTTGCGTCCCCGCCCGCCGCCAGGCACTGGTCGGTGAACATATACGAAGTGACTTCGTAGTCGGTGATGACAAAGCCGTTGAAGCCCCACTCGTTGCGCAGCACGCCCGTGATCAGGTTGTAATTGCCGCCCGCCCAGATGGTGCCGATGCGGTTGAAGGAGGACATGATCGCCGTTGCGGCGGGCATTTCCGCCGTCTTTTTCGTATAGCCCGTGATGTTGCCCTCTGCGTCCTTCACCGCCTCGTTGTAATTGACGGTGACGGTGTTGTCCTTGATGCACATCTCAAAGGGTTTGAGATAGATCTCGCGGATGGTCTGTTCGTCCGCCCAGGTGACGAGACCGAGGTGGTCGCGGTGCGTTTCCTGGTCGTTGAGCGCGAAATGTTTGAGGTAGGCGTACATTCCCTTGGTGGCCGCGCCGTAGATGGCGGCTTTGCCCATGGCGCCGCTGATGAAGCTGTCTTCCGAGTAGTACTCGAAGTTGCGCCCTGCGAACGGCGTTCTGTGAATGTTGACGGCGGGGCCGTACCAGCCGACGACGCCGCTGTAAAGCCCGTCCTCGCCGATGCCTTCGCCCATCTGCTGGGCGTAATCGGTTTCCCACGTGCAGGCGAGCAGGTATTCGGTGGGCCACGTCATGGCCTTGTAACCGTCGCCCAGATCCACCGAGCCGTGCCCCACGACGAGGTTGAGCCCCGCAGGGCCGTCCAGATCGGTGACCTTGGGTTTGTTGATGGACTTGACTTCGGGCGAGCAGTAACCGCATTCCGCCACGAGTTTTGCAAGCTCTTTCAGGGTGATCTGGTCGAGCAGATCTTCCCACAGGGGATCGTCAAAGGAGAGGCCGCGCAGGTCGATAAGGTCGATGCCGTTCTTTTTGCCGAAGGCGTACGTTTCGCTCACTTTGCCCTCGGAAGGGTTGCCGGAGCTTTTGGAATCCAACTGCGCCTTCAGCTCGGCGGTGATGCCGTGGCTGAACTGCTTGCCGCCGATCTCCGCAGCGCTGTACGCCGAGGAAGGGGTGCCGTAGCGCAGGCCGTTATTTTCCATCACGTTCCACTTGGAACGGGACAGATAGGGAGTATCCGTCAGTTTGGCGCCGTCGAAGAGGTTGGTCACCGTGCCTTCGCCCGAAACGGTGGCGGCATACGTCGTCTTATCCGTCTGCGCCTGCTCGAACGTTCCCACAAAGGAAGCGTCCCCTGCCGCCGTCATCTTGTTTGTATCGACGGAGATATCGCCCGCTTCCGCACGCGCGGTGAGAATGTTGTTGACCGCCCTGTGCGCGTCCGAAGCCGCCGTCACAAAGTATTTGCCCTGTTCGAGGATATACGTCTTGGCGCCGTTTGCGTCGTAAGAAGTGAAATCCCTGAGATTGACCGTGATTTCCACGTTTGCGGTGCCCTGCGGCTCGATGTAGTCCGTCTTGGCAAAGCCGACGAGCACGACGGAAGATTTTTCCACGCCGTTATCCACGTCGTAACCCGTGTACGGAGCCTGCACATACACCTGCACCACTTCCTTGCCGCGCCTGTCGCCGTCGTTGAACACGTCCAGCGAAACGGTGATGTTGCCGTCCGCGTCCGCTTCGGTCATCTCGAAGTTGCTCCAGACAAAGCTCGTATAGGAGAGCCCGTACCCGAAAGGATACAGAACGGTGGAAGCGTAGTCGTACGTACCCACTTCGGGACGGCTGCAGACAACGTCTTCGTAGCGCGTTTCATAATACTTATAGCCGACGTAGATGCCCTCGGCATAGTTGACGTAGTAGTAATCGGTGCCGTCGTAACGGTAATCGCCCATGTTCTGCGTGGCGGGAGAAGAGAAGTTGTCGTACACGAAGGTGTCCACGAGGTGGCCGGACGGAGAGATCTCGTTGCCCTCTTCATCCTCGCCGACGAGCACGTTGCCCAGCCCGTACACGCCCGTTCTGCCCGCGCCGGGCATATTCAGGACCGCCGTGATGTTCGGATAGTTTGCCACCCAGCCCAGCTCCATCGCGTTGTTGCAGTTGACGAGCAGGATGACGTCTTCAAAATTCTTGTTGAGGTAGTCGATGATCTCGAGTTCGGTGTCGTCCGGTTCGAGGTAGTGCTGGCCGGATTTGCCGCCGAACGCCGCCATGTCGCGCGCTTCGTCCGCGCCCTCGCCGCCCGTGCGGGAGAGAACGAACATGGCCGTGGTGCCCGCAAAGCTTGCGGTGAGCTCCTTGTCCGCCGTGATGACGCTGAGCGGGACTTCGTTGATGTTCCAGTCCAGCCCCCTGCCGTAGTTGATGGAGCCGACGCCGCGGGTGTATTCCTCGCCCGAGCCTGCCCCCACAGAATAGAAATTCCACAGACGGTCGTTGACTTTCAGGCCCGCGTGCTCGAGGCCCTCGCGCAGGTTTTTGGTCAGCTCGAAGCTGCCCGAACCAGAACCAGAACCGCCGCTGACCAAATCGACCGAGGAATGGCTGAACAGGCTGAGCGTCGTCCCCTTTTTCAGGGGGAGAGTGCTGTCCTCATTTTTGAGGAGAGTGATGCCCTCCTGCGCGATCTCCGCGCAGACGCCCTCTTCAAATTCGTACAATTCCTTGGGGCTGGAAAAGGCGCTCTTGACGTACTGGACGTCCGCGCCCAGCGTGTCGCCGCGCAGGGTGTCGTCCGTCTTGCCGATGAACTGCTCGAACAGGTTGTCGAACATTCCGAGTGCAAGAATGTTGACCGTAAGCGTGAAGGCGAGGATGAGCGCCATGCCCACGGAAATGATGATGATACCGAGATTTTTGATCTTTTTCATGTCTTTTCTCCGCACGGCGGAAGGCTGTACGCCCTCCGCCGCCTTGCCTTTATGCCTGTGCCTTGCTGAAAGCGAATCCGCTCAGCGTGACGTCGCCCGCCGCCGCGGCAAGCGCTTCGGTATTGTCGGTGTTGGAATCGAGATACACGAGAATGTTTTTCACCGCGCCCTGTGCGCCTTCCCCGTTGTAGGTGATGGTGAGCGTGACCGTTTCGCCCGCGTCCACGGTGACAAACGTGCCGCCCCAGGTGGTATCCGTGCGCAGATCGCTGCCGCCCGTGCAGGTCGCGGAAACGTTGCAGGCGTCCGTTTGAGAGCCGGAGCCCGTGGAAACAACATTTGTTCCCTGAATGTCCACGCGCACCTGCACCGCCGCATCGCCGTTGTTGGCGATGGTCACCGTGAAGGTGTCGTTGCCCGCCGCATACGAGGAGATGTCCGCCTGAATGTTGGCCCAGCCCTGCGTGAGCCCGTTGTACGTGACGTTGACGCTTTCAGACGCGACGCCCGAGTTGCTGACCGTGTAGCCCAGCTGCGAAGTGAACGCGAGGGCGGAGCCATCCGCCGGGATTTCGGGTTCGTCGGGGTCGGGTTCGTCGGGAACGTCCACGCTCCCCTCGCCGCTGAATTCAACGGCGGAGAAAGTGACGTCGCCGCTGTGGGTGGCCGTGTCGCCATGCACGGAGGAATCCATCATGATCTGCAGGCTTTCGGGGCCTTTGGACGTATCGTAGGTGACTTCCAGCTCGGAAGTTGCGCCCGCCGCGATGGTGAAGGTGGAGCCGCCCCATTCGAGGTCGGTGTTCGCAGCCGCGCCGTCCTGCGTTGCGGAGAGGTTGCAGACCTTGGTGTTTGCGTTCACCTGCGTTTTGGAAACGATGTCCACGCGCAGGGTGACGGTTTCCGTGCCGTTGTTTTTCACCGTCATGGAGAGCACGTTTTTGTCGCTTGCGATGGCGGTGATGTCCGCGCTGATGTTCTTATAACTTGCACCCGTTATCGCGGAATAGGTGACGTTCATGGAATTTGTTTCCGCGTCCGTGTTGATGGTGTAGCCCGCCAGGCCGAGGTCGCCCTCAAACACGACGTTGGTGTCGTTGATGAGAATGCCGTCGTTGTGGCTTTCGGGTTCTTCGGGGATGACGACTTCGCCCTGCTTTGCAAACTTGAAGTCGCTGACCGTGACGTCGCCCGAATGGGTGGTTGACGTGGCGCGCGCGGAATCGATCATGAGTTCGACGTTGTTGGCGACGCCCTCATACTTGATCTCCACTTCCACGCTTTCGCCCGCGGGAACGTCCACGAAGGAGCCGTCTCCCGGCTTGGTTTCCAGAAGCTGACCGTTGCCGAAGCCGTAGGAGTTGATGGTAGAGCTTGTGCTGCGCACGTTGACGCGCACGTTGACCGTCTCTTCCCCGTTGTTGGTGAGGGTGAAGTGCAGCCAGTTTTTATCGGCGGAGACGGTGTCCGTCATCGTCTTGACGTTTTTGTAGGAATTGCCCGCCACGTCCGTATAGGTGACGTTGGCGGAAGTGCCTTCCGTGGTGACGTTGTACACGCCCGCGTCGCTGCTTTCAAAGGCGGTTTCGAGGGCGGGGATCTGCGTCCAGTCTCCCGTAAACTCTTCCACGTCCACCTTTTCGGGGAGCTCGCCGATGGGCGTTGCGGAGGTCTTGATCCACTGGTACTCCGCGCACTGGTCGTCAGGGTTTTCAAACTTGCCCATCCAGCCTTCCGCTTTTTCCGTACCGCACCAGTAGTTCATCAGGATCCTGCCCGGCGTGGAAGGGAGCGGGTTCTTCTCCGTCGCTTCCACCTTATAGACGGGCTTGCCGTCCACAAACCAGACGATGTAATCTTCCGTCCAGCGATAGCCGTAGTTGTGGAAATCCTCGCTCGCGTCAAAGCCGAGGTCGATCTTCTTTTCATGGCCTCCCACGCCGTCCACATAGTAGTTGAACTGTACCTGCGTGGTGTCGTTGCCCAGAAATTCGATGTCTACTTCGTCCCAGGGATTGGGATCGCCGTTTTCGTCCAGGTCGTAATCGCCCGTGCAGGTAAAGAAGGCGCTGCAGGTGCCGTTTTTGCCCGAAGGTTTCATGCGGACTTCAAAGTCGCCGTACCCGAAATACTGATAGGTGCGTCCCTCGCCGCCGAAATAGCCGTCGTTCGTCTCCATAGAGCCGTCGGGATTTTCGGTGATGCTCAGGTTCATGGCGCCGTTCTCATAGGTGACGTTGTCGTCTTTCCAGAAAGTGTTGAACACGTCCTCGTTGGTCCAGCCGTCGGACGCGAACACGGTCTCCGCCTCCCCCTTGCTGAAATCGGCAAGCACGGTGCCGTTCAACGGTTCATCCGTCAATTTCTGCGAGCAAGCGGTCAGCATTGCCGCAGATGACAATGTCAGCGCGACCGCCGACAAAATTGCCAAAGCTCTCCTTTTCATAATTTCCTCCTATCTTGCGGGCATTTTCCGCCCTTTCTTACAATTTGAGTATAACAGAGAATTTACCCCTGTCAATGCGCATTCCTCGGATTGCAATTTTTTTACCTATTCTGCATCCGCCGCCCTGTAGCCGATCCACTTGTATTCGGCGGAGGCGATGGGATACACGCCGTCGAACACGCCCGACCAGTCGCCCACGTTTTCTTTCTTTCCCGGCCAGGCGTTGATCATGATGTGCGCGGGCGTGACGGGGATATTTTCCGTCGCGCGGTACACGGGCTTTCCGTCCACGTACCAGACGATCTCCCCTTCGCCCCAGAAAAATCCGTATTCGTGGAACTCCTTGGACGCATCGTAGCCGAGTTTATACAGATACTCGTGATGTCCCTCGCCGTTCGTATAATAATTGAACTGCACCTGCGTGGTATCGTTGCCCAGAAATTCGATGTCGATCTCGTCCCAGGGATTCCCGTCCGAAGGCCCCGTGTAGGTAAAGAGAGAACTGACCACGCCGTCCTTTTTCACCGCCTTCATGCACACGGAAAAATACCCGTACCCGTAAAAGGCGTCGGAACGGTATTCCCCCGCATAGTTTGTGCCGTTTTCCTGCGAAAAAGCCAGCTCCACCACCTTTTTTTCCGCAATGTAGCGGACGTGGTCCCAACGCCACACGCAGTCGAACATTCCGCCGTTGGCCCAGTTGGAAGCGCGGAAGTTATTGCTCAGACCCTGCGTAAAGTCTGCGATCTTGTCGTTGACTCCCGAATAATCCTCGCCGAGAGAACTTGTGTCTCCGGGCGCCTGCGCCGCAGGCACGCACGCCGCAAGCGCAAAAAGCAGGGCAAGCCCTGCCACCAGAACAGAAAAGAACTTTTTCATGATTTCACCCTCTTTTTCCTGTATTATAAAGGCGGGACCGACCTTTGTCAATCCCGCCTTCTCAAACTGCGTTTTTTTTACTTGTTTTGCGCATCGGGAAAGAGAATGGTCAGCCTGAAAATGCCGCCCGACACGTTGACCTTCATTTCCCCGCCGTACTTGCGCACGATCATGCGCATACTGCGCATCCCGAACCCGTGGTACCACTTGTCCTCTTTGGTGGTGGGCAGCAGTCCGTCCCTGGCGGCGCGCTGCCCTTCGTAGAAGTTTTCCTCCTGCACGAGCACCATCCCCTCGTGCGTTTTGATGACCACGTTGATCACCCGCTTTGCCTTGTCCGAAAGCATTGTCACCGCTTCCAGGGCGTTGTCGATCATGTTCCCGAACAGGCAATACAGATCGCCGCCCTGCATAAAGGAGAGCTTTGCCCCGTCCGCCATGCAGGAAAAGCGGATGCCGTTCTGTTCGCAATACAAACTCTTTTCTGTGAACAGGACGTTGAGAAGAGGGTTGCCCGTCTCCGTCTTTGCGTCGTAAATGGAGATCGCTTCCTGAATGTCCTTCACGTCCTCGCCCGTGATGGAGCCGCGCTCGGCGAGAAGGGCGTTGATCTTGTAGCGGATGTCGTGGCACTTGACGTTGATCATGTCGATGGTGTCCTTGGACATCTCGTACTGCTTTTCCCCCTGCCGCACGGCATATTGCAGCTGTTCCACCTCGCGTTTGAGCTGGTTTTCGTCGATGGTCTTTTCGATGAGCAGCAGGACGATGCCGCAGCACAGCACGGAAAAGATATTGCCCGTCTCCCGCAGGACAAAATAGGCGAACACGTCGTACGCATTTTCGCGCGGACCGCTGAGCGTTGCAAAAAACACGTCCTCCGCCGAACACAGGATGACGGTGATGCAGAGCACGACGACGGAAATGGTGAGCAGACGGAAATCCAGCCTGCTTTCGCGCAGACGGCGCGTGAGCTTGCGGATCAAGAAAAAGTACAGCGCCGCCACCATCGCAACAAAAAAGAGGTCGTACACCACCCTGTACGCGATCTCCGTCCAGGCGCGCACGACGCCCGTCTGTTCGCCTAAGCACCAGAAAATGAGAAAGGTCTTGTAGGCGAAGTTCTGCGCCGCATAGGCAAGCGAACAGCACAGAATGACTTTTTTCGTCGATTCGGCAAAACACAGGCGTATATGCAGCACGGAGAGGGCAAACAGCGCGAGATAAATGAGGATCCTCCCCCACACCGTCTCGCCCACATACACGTACAGAAAGGCAAGGGCAAACCCGCAGAGGGCGACGGCGGCAAATCCGCCGAAAAAGCGCAGCGCCCAGTATTTTGCGCGTTCCAGTGAAAATGTGACGATAAAATAAAAGACGTACAGCTCGACGAGAAATTCGAGAATGACGCGCAGATACAGGCGCACTGCTTCGGTTAAGATCATTATTTGCCTCCCGTATTGGCAAACCAGTTGGCAAGAGCGGCAAGAAAGGCCGCGCGCTTGGGTCGGCTGATCTGCAGCGTGCGGTTGCCCACCTGCACGTCCGACCCCTTGACCTTGACAACGAACTTCGGATTGACCAGATAACAGTTGTTGCAGCGCAGAAATCCGTATTCGCTGAGCTGCTGTTCGACGTTGGAAAGTACGCCCGTCATCTCGATGACGTCGTCCACGAGATGATAGTAAAGGCGGTGGCGGATGATCTCCACATACATCAGCTTGTCCGTGGAAATGTGGCACAGCCCGCCCGGAAGGGAGAGAGTGATGCTGCGCTCCTCGTTCATCACGTACACGTCCAGCGCCTTTTCAAACTTCATGTAAAAATCGTAATAGCTGACAGGCTTGACGAGAAAGCTCACCGCGTCCACTTCGTACCCGCGCTGCGCATACTGCACCAGATTGGTGATAAAAATGATGGAAACCGTCTTGTCCAGCTTGCGCAGTTCCACGGAAGCGTCCATGCCGTTCATCTGCGGCATCTGGATATCCATGAACACCACGGCGTACACCGCTTTGTACTCTGCGAGGAATTGGACGGCGGTGGAAAAACGCACCACCTCGAATTCCTGCCCCGATTCGCGGGAGTACCTGTCTATGTACGAGCAAAGCAATTCGGCAGCCTTGTCCTCGTCTTCGACCACGGCGATCCTCTTCATATTTTTCCCCCCTCTCTCTTTCTTGCCCCGATTATAACACGCGCGGGCGCATTTGTAAAGGTTTTTGAAAAAAAAGGACTCCGCAGAGCGCGCGGAGCCCGTCTTTTCGTTAAACTTTGGCAATGTAAAAGATGCGGCGCAGGGAGGAACAGATCTCCTTCCACAGCGTTTTCAGCCGTTCGTCCGTAAACGATCGGCAAAACTCCAGCTCCTCTTTCAGCGTGACGGGGCGGGAAAAATCGATCCACGTATCCACGTAATGAGCGCAAAGCCGCTCCGGATTGTCGTATAAAAACACGCAGTTGTCGTGCAGAAAGGGCTTGACGAGAGAGAGAAACGGCGTGTTTTCCGCAAACTTTTCAAACTCGTCGATGAGCGGCACAAACTTCTTTTTGTCCCGCTTTTCCACGTGCACGAGGTAGGAAAAGATGAGTTCGTCGCCCAGCACGAAATAGTTGCCGTCCACCGAATAAAACTGAAATCCCCGTTCGTTGAAAAAGGTGAAAAAGGAGGAATCCAGCCCGTCGAACAGGGCGCTGCGCAGCCAGTGCGCCGCCATTTTCAGCTCGAACGACGCCTTTTCCACGTGATAGGTGACCAGGATCTGCAAGTCCCTGCCCCTGCCCACGCAGTTTTCCGCACGGGTGACCTTTTCCTCTTCCCTTGCGGGCGGCACTTTGCGCGAATGGAGGGGGAGAGAGCCGAAGGTATCCAAAACTTCCTGCGCGTCCTGCGCCGTGAACGCACCCGCAAGAAACAGGCACATATCCCTGGAATACAGCTTTTCGCGCTCCTGCGCGATCTCCTCCGGCGTCAGCCCTTCCAACACCCCGTAGCTGCCCAAAACGGAGGAAATATAGCGGGAATCAAACCACAATTCCTGCAAAAGTTCGCCCGAACGCGCGTCGTAAAAGTCCCCTTCATAGATCTCGTTGCGGATGACGGGGAGCACTTTTTCCAGCTCCTCCTCCCCGAAATTCTGTTCGGAGAGCATATCGTACAGCAGGTGCAGCTGGTCGCGGAACACTTCGGGGCGGCAGGTGAAGTTGAAACACATATAGTGGTTGGAGGTGTAGGCGTTGATGTCGCTGCCGCGCACCGTCTGTTCGGCGTTGATCTCCTCGGCGCGGCGTGCGCCCGCACGCTCGAAAAACATATGCTCGATGAGGTGGTACACGCCCGGCGTGCCGTCCGGCACAAAGGGCATGACCACGGAAAAGGCGACGGAATGCAGGTACGGCGCGCTGCAAGTGAGAAGCGTGGCGCCGTTTTTGAGTTTTCCGCAGCGTTCACTGATGCCCGACATGGCTTGCCTCCCTACGATTTTTTGCGCCGCTCCTGCGGCGTTTTGCTCCGATTTTACGGTAACGGTATCACTTTTTGATACAATGCGGTGTACTTTTCGCCAAGTTCGGCATCCATGTGCCAATGCCCGAAATACCAGTGGGTAAAGCGCACCTGTTCGGCAAAAATATTTAAAAGATATTCGCTGGTGTTCGGCGCAACGCCCACCCTGCGGTAAAAGGGCGGGCGCATCAGCAGAGAGGAAGGCATGGTGTGCGTGAGGACGTAATCGACGGCGTTTGCGTGCGCCGCAAGGTTTTTCAGTCCCTCGTCCACGTCCGCCCAGGTGACGGATTCCTGCTTCCACCAGCTTTGCCCTTCGCGGCGGCGCACCTTGTCCGTGCTTTCCGCCCCGCCCATGACAAACACCGTTCTCCCCTGCAGCGTAAACACCTGCCCGCGCATCAGATGATACACGTTTTCCGCCGCGCGGTGCACCTTTCCGCCGCAAAACTCTTCCTGCGGCAGACTTTCGAGGAGGTCGAAATTTTCGTGGTTGCCGTCTGCAAACAGTACCTTGCATTTGAGGCGGCGGTAGATCTGCAGGTCTTTTTCCAGCGTGTTTTTGTGCCACACGGCGCCGAAATCCCCCGCAATGAGCAGAAGATCCTCCCCCGTAAACTTTTCGCGCATGGTGTGAAGTTTGTTGTAATCGAGGCTCCCGTGGGTATCCCCCGTGACGTAGAGCATACTCCCCTCCCTGCGGAAAGGTCAGCCGTTGAGCACTTCCTTCATCTTTGCAATGGCGGAAGCGCGCGAATCGCTGCCCAGTTTGAGATAGATGGCGCTGATATAGTTGCGCGCCGTGCCGTCCGAAAGGTTGAGCGCGGACGCGATCTGGCGGTTGTTGAACCCTTCAAAGATCATGACGGCGATCTCCACCTCGCGGTCGGAAAGCCCGAACGCCTTGCACAGGCGGATCTCCCTGTCCGAGGACACCATTTTGGCCGCGTCCGTGATCTTGCGCGCGATCTTGGCGGGGAGAATGGTATCCCCCGCGTACGCGTTTTTGATGGCTTCGATGAGGGCGTTTGCGCCGATGTCTTTGAGCAGATACCCGCACGCGCCGTTGTTGAGCGCGCTTAAAATGTAGTCGCTGTCGTCAAAGGTGGTGAGCATGAGCACCTTGACGGAGGGATATTTCTTTTTCACCTCGCCCGTGGTGACCACGCCGTTCATGCCGGGCATACGGATGTCCAGAAGCATGACGTCCGGCACTTTGCCCTCCGCCATCTCGTCCAGCGCCTCCTGCCCGTCGTGCGCAACGGCGATGACTTCCAGTTCGTCCGAAGAGGAAAGCACGCTGCGGATGCCTTCGGAAAGGATCACCTGATCGTCCACGATCATCACTTTTATCTTCATAACGGCTCCTTAAATTGACTGTACTTTCAGGTTTGCGGGCAGGCTGAGCAGAATTTCAAATCCTTCCCCTTCCTCCGAGGAAAAATGCACCATGCCGCCCAGAGATTCCGCTTTTGCGCGCATGGCGGAAAGGCCGAACCCCTCTTTGAAAGATTTCATATCCGCCCCGCTCCCGTTGTCCGAAAGCAGAAATTCCACAAAATTGCCCTTGTCTTTCAGCTCGACCAGAAACGCCGTGCTGCCGCCGTGCCGCACCCCGTTGGAGATCCCCTCCCGCAGCGTGCTGCAAAGAAAGCGCTCCGCCTCCTCCGTTAAAGAGACGTTGTCCAGCTTGGTGCGCACCGTCAGCCCCGTTCCGTCCGAGGATTCCTCCGCGATGTTTTCCAGCTGTTCGCAAAGGGACACGTTTTCCTGCCGCCCCGAAAGAAGATGCACCGAGGCGCGCATCTGTTCGAGACAGTTTTTCGCCTGCAGGTTGGCGGCGGAGATACTGCGCCTGGCGGCCTCGGGGTCCTTGTCGATGCTGAGTTTCGCCGCCTCCGTCTGCATGATGACGGTGGTCAGCGAATGCCCCGCCGTGTCGTGGATCTGCTTGGCAATGCGGTTGCGCTCCTCGATGAGCGCCGCCTCCTGCAATTTGTCGTAAGCGCGCAAAAGTTCGTTGCGGCTCTCTTCCAATTCGCGCAGGTTTTTTTCGATTTGTCTGTTTTTCCGCACCACGGTGGTGGAAAATCCGAACATGACAAAGTGCAGCGTCAGCACGATCAGCGCCACAAAATAGCGGGACGTGATGTCGAATGCCGAGGCAAACTCGTTGTTGATGCCCGCCCCCACGCCGTAAATAACGGTGTAGATGGCGAGGTTGCAGCCGAACATGATGCCGCAATCGCGCAGGGCGGGTGCGGAGATATAGAACTCCGTCAGCACGCAAACATACACGAGATAGCTCAGATAGCTGTTGGAATCGGCGGAGACAAAGGAAGTATCGTTCCACGCGGAAAAGAGGGTAAACAGCGCCAAAAGGACGCTGTCCGCCACGTACCACGGGATCTTGCGCGAAAAGCTGCGGGCGGCGAATACCTTGACCGCCATGGACAGGATGAGAAGGAGCGCCGCGGGCACCGTGAACAGGGCGGGCGTAAAGCCCCCTTCCAGGAGGGGCACGATGACGGCACAACAGGCAAAGACGAGCAATGCCAGCGCCAGATAGGAGATCCAGCGCATGACCTTGGACGCCGAAAACTTTTTGCCGTGTTTTTCTTCGCCCGCGCGGGGCGCGCTTTGCTTTTTCATTCGTTCAAAAAGCCGAGGGCGGCATCGATGCGGGCAAGACAGCGCTCTTTGCCGAGAAGCTCCGCCATTTCACTGGCGCCGCCGGGGGTGTTTTCCCTGCCCGTGAGCGCAATACGGACACACCAGAGCACCTGGCCGTTTTTCATGCCCTCGCGCCGGGCAAGCGCGACGAGCGCTTCATAGAGCGCGGAATTTTCAAAGTTTTCCAGCCCCGCAAGCACTTCGCGCGCGGCGGGGAGAACTTTTTTGGCGATCTCCGCGTCCGACTTCATCTTTTTGTTATAATACAGCGCGGGATCGAACTTCCCGTACTCTTCCAGAAAGTCCAGCTTGGCGGGAATGTCTTCCAGCACTTCCACGCGCGGCTGCACGATCTTCAGCAGTTTTTCGTCGGGATATTTGCCGTACGCCTTGCTCTTTTTGAGGAAAGGCAGGGCGAGCGAGGCAAATTCTTCCGCGCTCATTTCGCGGATGTATTCGCCCGAAAGCCAGCGGAGCTTGGGTTCGTCGAAGATGGACGGGGATTTGTTCAGCCCCGCGAGGGAGAAATGCTCTTTCAGCTCCTCCATCGACATCTTTTCCTGATTGGTCTTGGGGCTCCAGCCGAGAAGGGCAATGTAGTTGATGATCGCCTGCTTGACGTATCCCTTTGCCACCAGGTCCTGATAGGACGCGTCGCCGTTGCGCTTGGAGAGCTTTTCGTGCGAGTTTTTCATGATGGGCGGCAGATGGATATAGGCGGGGCGCTCCCAGCCGAACGCGTCGTACATGAGGTTGTACTTGGGCGTGGAGGAAAGATATTCGCTGCCGCGGATGACGTGCGTGATGCCCATGAGATGATCGTCCACGACGTTTGCAAAGTTATAGGTGGGCATTCCGTCGCTCTTGAGCAGGATACCGTCCTCGATGTCCTTGTAATCGACGGTGACGGTGCCGTACACGAGATCTTCGTAGGTGCCGCTCCCCTCGGCGGGAACGTTCTGACGGATGACGTACGGCACGCCCGCCGCGAGCTTTGCCTCTATCTCTTCCTTGGAGAGGTGCAGGCAATGCTTATCGTACCTGCCCACGCCGTTTTCGTCTTTGAGCGATTCCAGGCGCTCCCTGTCGCAGAAACAGTAGTACGCGCCGCCCAGTTCGACCAGTTTTTTGGCATACGTCTGATAAATTTCCGCACGCTGGCTCTGGATATACGGGCCGTAGTCCCCTCCCACGTCGGGGCCTTCGTCGTAGTCGATGCCCGCGTCGCGCAGGGTGTCGTAAATGATCTGCACGGCGTCCTCCACGTAACGCTTGCTGTCCGTATCTTCCAGGCGCAGGATAAACTTCCCGCCCTCCTTCCTCGCGTACAGATACCCGTACAGCGCGGTGCGCAGGTTGCCGATGTGCATA
>DXFX01000046.1 GCA_019114245.1 Candidatus Borkfalkia faecipullorum
AGCCCTGCCACATTAAAAAAGAACCTGGCGTTGATCAACGCCAGGCCCAAAAAGGTTTTACATTTCCAAACACCACAAGATTTGTTTGAACAAAATCTTATCAAGTGTTGCACTTAGTTTGACAATTCATCTTATTGTATGGAGTTGTGCTTTTTGCGGTGCAGGCGGAAAAAGATCTTGGAAATTTCCACGGCAAAGAGCGGGAACAGCGAAAGCGCGATGCAGATCAGCCATTCCTTCCACGTGAGATACACGAGGCGGAACAGGGACATCAGCGGAGGTACGAACACGACCAGCGCGATGATCGCCGCAGAGGCCGCCAAAGCAAAGAACAGATAAATGTTCCTGCCCTGCCCTCTCTTGAACACGGAATCGTAATTGGAGCGCTGGTTGAGCGCGTGCGAGAGCTGTGCGATGGAGAGCACGAGGAAGGTCATCGTCATCGCTTCGTCGTGGTCTGCATAGAGGAACTGCCCGATCCCGTATGCCGCAAGGGCGGCCGCCGAAATGAACAGTCCGTGCAGGACGATGCGGTAGATCATGCCCTTTTCAAACAGCGTTCCGCTGCGCACGGGCTTTTGCTTCATCACGTTGGTATCGGCGGGATCGATGCCCAGCGCCACCGCGGGCAGGGAGTCCGTGGCGAGGTTGATCAGCAGGACGTGCACCGCCAGAATGGGCGACTGCCAGCCGATACACACGGCGAGCAGGATGATGAGGATCTCGGCAATGTTGCCCGCCACCAGAAACTGAATGACTTTCTGAATGTTGCGGTACACGCGGCGCCCCTCGCGGATGGCGTGCTCGATGGTGGTAAAGTTGTCGTCCAGCAGGATCATGTCCGCAGCGTCCTTGGCGACGTCCGTGCCCGTGATGCCCATGGCGACGCCGATGTCCGCCTCTTTGAGGGCGGGCGAATCGTTTACGCCGTCGCCCGTCATGGCGGCGACTTCGCCCGTGCGGCGCAGCGACTGAATGATGCGCAGTTTATCCGACGGCGACACGCGCGCGAACACGACGCAGTTTTTCACCGCCTCGTCCAGCTGTTCGTCCGTCATTTCCGCAAGCTCCTGCCCGGAAATGACCGTATTCCCCTCGCGGAAAATATGCAGCTCTTTGGCGATCGCCATGGCCGTGATCTTGTGGTCGCCCGTGATCATGATGACGCGGATGCCCGCCTCGTGACAGGTCTCCACGGCCTTGATCACCTCTTTGCGCGGCGGGTCGATCATGCCGACCACGCCCACAAAGGTCATGCCCTCTTCCAGGTTGGCCGTCTCTTCTTCGGGAGCGGCGTCCCACTCGCGCACGGCAAAGCCGAGCAGGCGGAGCGCCTCTCCGCTCAGGCGGGTACAGAGTTCGAGAATGCGCGCCCTGTCCTCCTCCGTCATGTCGCGCACCCCGTCTTTGGTGCGGTAACGGGTGCAGAGGGGCAGCATTTCGTCCACGGCGCCCTTGGTATAGGCAATGTTTCCCCTGCCCATGCGGTTGAGCACCGTCATGCGCTTTCTGTCCGAATCGAAAGGCTGTTCAAAGAGCCTGGGGTGTTCGTCCTCGTACTTTTCCGACTCGATGCCGAACTTTTCCGCAAACAGGATGAGCGCGCCTTCCGTGGGATCGCCCAGGACGTTGTCGGGATTGTCCGGATCTTTCTTTGCATTGACGCAAAGCGCGCACCCGTCCAGAAGATCCTGATACACGCTTTGTTCGTATTTTTTGGATACGTCCTCGACTTTTGTGGGCGAACCCTGGATAAAATCGTCGCCGACGGCAACGCAGGTGACCGTCATTTTGTTGAGGGTGAGCGTACCCGTCTTGTCGCAGCAGACGACAGACGCGCTGCCCAGCGTTTCCACGGCGGGCAGGCTTTTGACCAGCGCGTTTTGTTTTGCCATGCGCTGCACGCCCAGCGCCATGATGATGGTACTGGTGGCGGGAAGCCCTTCGGGAATGATGGAAATGGCGAGGGAGATCGCGATGAAGATATAATTTACCCATGCGTCCCAGCCGTCGCGGATCAGGCCGATGGCAAAGATAAGCACGCAGACGATCAGCCCGACCACGCTTAAAATTTTGCCCACGGAATTGAGCTTGCGCTTCATGGGGGTGTCGAAATCGTCCTGTTCGTCCAGAAGATCGGCGATCTTGCCCACTTCCGTATTCATGCCCGTGCCCACGACGATGCCCGTCGCATTGCCGTACATGACGATGGAAGAACTGTATGCCATATTCACGCGGTCGCCCAAAGGCGCATCCTCGGGAAGAACGGTGACGCCGTCCTTTTCCGCGGGCACGCTCTCACCCGTGAGCGCCGCTTCCTGCACTTTCAGGTTGGAATCCTGAATGATGCGCACGTCCGCGGGAACAATGGCGCCGTCTTCCAGATAGATGATGTCGCCGGGGACGAGATCGCTGGCGGGAATCACCGATTCCTCCCCTTCACGCAGCACGCGGGCGGAAGGCGCCGTCATGTTTTTCAGCGCTTCGAGGGCATTGGCAGCCTTTTTCTCCTGCACGACGCCGATGGTCGTATTCAGGGCGATGACGGCGAGAATGACGATACATTCCGCAAGTCCTTCATCTTCCAGAAAATACATGACCAGCGAGAATGCCGCCGCGATCAGCAGAATGATGACCATGACCTCGGTCAGCTGTTCCCAGATCATTTTCCATACGCTCTTCGCCTTGGTCTGCCGCAGATTGTTTTTGCCGTATTCCTGCAGACGCTTTGCCGCCTCGGCGTCGCTCAGCCCCTCCTCACTGGTGTGGAGCTGCTGCATGACTTCGTCGCTGGTGAGCGAGTGCCAGGGCTTTCGGTTGGAGTTATCCATGATAGTCGGGTAAAAAAACCTCCTGAAAAAAATATCACAAAAAGACATAGCCGATACGGTTATGCCTTTATGCTTTCGTTGATCGATTTATGGCTTGATCGGGCGGTTGTGCCGTCCTCCTCCATTCTCATTTTTTTCCTCTGTCAGAACCTTAATGATGACATTATACAGGATTTTTCCTTTTCTGTCAACAATTTGCGACCTTTAATCGAGCTCTATTTCGGCGAGCTCCTTGGCGGGGATCTGCCTGGAAGAAGAGTCCACCGTCTTTTTCACGAGCGCCGCCGCCTTTGCCACGGGGGCATTGGTCCCCGCGCCCGCAACGCATCCGCCGGGACAGCCCATCCCTTCGATGAGCGCGCCGTTCAGCTTGCCCATCTTGGCGAGGAGCAAAATCTTGCGGCAGTTTTCCAGCCCCTCAACGTGCTCGACATGGATCTGCGTGTCGGGATAGTACGCCTTTACGCACTTTTCGATGGCGCCCGCGACGCCGCCCGAAACGGCATATCCCCTGCCCGCGCCCGTCGCGTCGTGCATTCTGTGCGTCTCTTCGACGGCGGCAGGATCGATCCCCTTCGCCTCGAACATAGCGGAAAGCTCTTCAAACGTGATGACGAAATCCACGTCGCTCCTCACCGTGCGGCGGGAAGCTTCCAGCTTCTTTGCCGCGCAGGGCCCGATGAACACCACGCGGTGGTCGGGATGCTTTTTCTTGATGGTGCGCGCCGTGGCGACCATCGGCGTGAGCGTGTTGGAAATTTTGTCCGCAGATTCGGGGAAATAGCGGCGGATGAGCATTGCCCAGGAAGGACAGCAGGAGGTGAGCATGAAAGGCTGTTTGCCCGTTGCCACCCGCTCGGCATAGTGTTCTGCTTCCGTGGCGGCGCCCATGTCCGCGCCCAAAGCCACTTCGTACACTTCGGTAAATCCCATTTGCAGCAGGGCCGCCTTGAATTTTCCCGGCGTGACCTGTTCGCCAAACTGCCCGAGATAGGCGGGCGCTACTTCGGCAATGATCTTGTCGCCGCGGCGCAATGCGCGGATCAGCTGGAAAAACTGCGATTTGTCCGCAATGGCGCCGAACGGGCAGCTGACCATGCACATCCCGCAGGAAACGCATTTGTCGGGATTGATCTTTGCCCTGCCCAGATCGTCCGATTCGATAGCCTTTACGCCGCAGGCATCCGCGCAGGGACGGCTGTGGTGCGCGATGGCATCGTACGGGCAGACGCTCTTGCACTTGCCGCACTTGATGCACTTGGATTGATCGATCACGGACTTTCCGTTGACGATGGAAACGGCGCCCTTGGGGCAGACCGCCGTGCAGGGATGCGCCACGCATCCGCGGCAGTTGTCCGTGACCTTATACATATTGGGAGAACACGCCGCGCACGCAGAGGGAATGACCTGCATCAGCGGCGGTTCGTAATATTTGTCCGCAATGTCGCTTCCGCGAAGGCCGCTGGTAAGGTGCACGGGCTGATCTTCGGGCCGCAGCGAAAGGCCCATCGAAAGGCGCACGCGCTCCGAACAGATGGCGCGCTCGCGCCAGATGCTTTCGCGGTACAGAGGTTTGTCGCCAGGGGTGATCTTGTACGGGATCGCCTCGATAGCGTCGATCATGTCTTTTTGGTCCGTTTCAAAGGCGACGCGCGCCACTTCCACGAACACCTGCCTGCGCAGTTGCTTCAAGGGTGTTAAAAGTCCTCTTTCCATTTTATTTCTCCGCTATAAAAACTATTGTTCAAACCGCAGAATAATATACACTTTTTCCCCCGTTTTGTCAACCGAACGCGGGCATTCTCTCACGCCCTTGCGTACTTTTCCAGCAATTTTTTCAGTTCCTCCGCCAACTTTTGCGGCATGGGCTTTTTCAGGCGATAACGCCAGTTCCCCGATGCAACGGAAGGTACATTCATGCGCGTTTCCCCGCCCGTCAGCAAGATGTCCTGCACGGGCAGAACGCACAGCCCCGATCTGCACGAAAGCGCCAGCGCGCGCATCGCCGCGGCCTCCGCGCGGGAGGTGGAAACGTGCGCGGGGATCTTTGCCTCTCTGAGCAGCGGGACAAGGATCGCGTTGAGATTTTTGCGTTCCCGATCCTGCAAATTGTTCAAAAAACCCACCAACGTATCGTTGTCGTGCGTACCTGTGTAGCAGACAGAGTTTTCCGAAATGTTCTGCGGAAGGTAGGGATTGTCCTTGTTTCCGTCAAAGGCGAACTGCAAAACCTTCATGCCGGGATACCCCGTCTTTTTCATCAGACGGTACACCCCCGTGTCCAGACTGCCGAGGTCCTCCGCAATAAACGGAAGATCGCCGAGCGCCGCTTTCGCCGCATCGAACAGCGCGATTCCGGGGCCCTTTTTCCACTTGCCGCCCATCGCCGTTTCCGCTTTTGCGTCGATCTCAAAATAGCGGTCGAACCCGCGGAAATGATCGATGCGCACCACGTCGTACAGGGAAAAGGCAAGGCGGATGCGCTCGATCCACCAGGAAAAGCCCTCCGCTTCATGCACTTTCCAGTCGTAGACGGGGTTGCCCCACAGCTGGCCAGTCGCCGAAAAATAATCGGGCGGCACCCCCGCCACCTTCCTGCGCGTGAGATTTTTATTCAGCTTGAAAAGTCGCGGATTTGCCCATACGTCTGCGGAATCATAGGCCATGTACAGAGGAATGTCCCCGATGATTTTAATGCCGAGTCCGTTGACGTACGCTTTCAGATCCTCCCATTGTCTGTAAAATTCAAACTGCACAAACAGCCAGAAATCCACCTCGTCCGCGTTTTCCGCACGGAATTTTTCCAAAGCCTCCGCCTGATGAAAGCGCAGAGGTTTTTCCCAGAAACGAAACTCCACGTTGCCGTAGTTTTTGCGGATCGCCATGAACAGCGCATAGTCGAGAAATTCGGTTTTGGAAAAGGCGATAAACTCCGCGTCTGTCCTGTCAAAGCGGGCAAACGCCTTGCGAAGAAGCGAAAAACGCTTTTCGAACGCCTCCCCGTAGTGCGCCGTTCCGTCGTTTTTGATTTTGTTTTCCGCCGCCTCCCGCTCTGTGACGAGTCCCTTTTCCGCAAGGACGTCGGGATCGATAAACAGCGGATTGCCAGAAGCTGCAAACACCGACTGATAGGGAGAATCCCCCATTCCTGTCTGCACCAGCGGCAGGATCTGCCAGTAGGAAAAGCCGCTTTTTTTAAGAAAATCGGCAAATTCCCGCGCTTCTTTGCCCATCGTTCCCACGCCGTACGCCCCGGGAAGTGACGAGATGTGTAAAAGCGCGCCCGCCCTGCGGACGCTCGTGATGGGATTGGTATTCTTTTTCATACAAATCACCTGCGATCTATAAAGTTTCAGCACAAAGCTTTACCCCTTTATTTTACCACAAATCCGCAGAATATCAAGAAGTTTTTTATTTTTTTCTCATTTTGCTTGCGTTCTGCGCGGTTTGTTCTATATAATATAAAATAAGGAAACAGAGTATGCTTTTTCAGATCCGTTCTGCCGTAAAACCTCCCTTCGATGCGTTTTATCAGGGCAAAAAACTAAAAAGCGGAGAGGAATACGACCTCCCCCGAGAAGGAGTATCCTTACAGCTGCGCGAACACAATCCTGCCCTCGGGAAATTTTGGTTTGTCCGCATTTTCCTCGCCTTTCTCGGCGGCGTGCTCGGCGGCAGATTTGAGGATTTTTCCGCCCTGCGCCGCAAGCAGCGGCAGATCGACGTGCGCATCGAGGAGATCTCGGACGATGAGATCTCGCTCGTGTGTGAAGAAAAGGAGATCCGCGCGGAGGGCGCCCGCCTTACCGTGCTGCGCGACGAGGAAGAGTTTCTCCCGCAGATCGAACGCCGCATCCGCGCCTATAAAATCGGCGTGGTCGTCCTTTCCCTGCTTGCCGTTGCCGCCGCCCTCACCCTGCTGATCTTCGCTTTGGTCTGACCCTCTTTTCAAGAGTCTCTAAAAAGTTTCCCCTTCTCCGAAAATTTTTGTTTTTTCCTTTTAAAATCATTTGATTTTTTTTGAAAATATGGTATAATAAATAAGCTAAACATTTGAGTGTTCTGTTTGGATCCAGCGGCTTTCTTTCATTAGGTTCGCCGCGGTAACAGAGATCACAACAGAATGGTTATGCTACTGTTGCTCAGTTGCACCGGCTGATTTGTCGCGGTAACAAATAAGGAAAGTTAATATAATATGCTACTGTGGCTCAGTTGTACCAGCTGATTTGTCGCGGTAACAGAGGATTCAATTAAATAATATGCTACTGTGGCTCAGTTGGTAGAGCAGCTGATTCGTAATCAGCAGGTCGCCGGTTCAAGTCCGGCCAGTAGCTCCAAAGAACACCGCTTAATGCGGTGTTTTTGTTTTTGCGCCCTGCCGCTTGACGAAGATTCGTAATACTCGTCGCCTTTGGCGACTCGTGG
>DXFX01000047.1 GCA_019114245.1 Candidatus Borkfalkia faecipullorum
ACATTTCCCGTACACTATCCGTCTTTACCCACCCTAAACCCATACTTTTCTATCTTTTCCCATACGAAGTTTTAAGAAAAGTTTAACAAGTGAATATGCAGGTTTTCTGCACATTCAAAAATATTTTTGCAATTTCAAAAAAGTTCGGAAAAAAGAAAAGCCCTCGGACTTTTGTCCGAGGGCTGAAAGGTCTCTGCAAACTCTTACTTGTATATATAATACAAGCACACGTCCCAGAGTCACACCCGAACTAAACCGCAAGTGAAACGTAACTAAACCGCAACTCAATCGCATACTGTTCGGGGCGGTAAAAAAGGCGCGTACTTGTTATATAGACAAGCGCACGCGTAACTGCCATTTACAGAAAACAGACTTAAAAAAATCGGGAATAACCGCGAAAGAAAAAAGCAAAATCCGAAAGCAAGAAAAGGTTGGCGCGGCGGTATGCGCGGGAGTGATCGCCAAGCGGTTCAGCGGCGACACCCCGCGCCGCCGCGCTTTTCGATTCGATTTCCGTTGTTTTTTTGTTTTGGGGCGTGTGCTTGTCTCGGCGGCCGCGAGCGTAGCGAGCGGCCGACAGTGCGGCTACGCCGCACTGTCGGATTTGCCGCCGCTTGTATCAAGACAAGCACACGTCCCATCGTCACACCTAAGACAAACCCGTACTTTTCCGTAGTTTCCCGTACAAATTTTGCGTTTTTATTTTCGTGATAATACCCATTTTCAGTAATCGCAGTTATAAAATATCTGTACAAGTTCTTCTAAATCTTTCATGGCGATGTCGATATGTTCAACCGTAACGGTTTTTTCTTTTTGCTGTCTGCTTTTGTATAAGTCGCATTTGTCGTCTTTATAGACTCCTTTTTGCTTTTGCTCGCAAAACCCTGCTTTATGTTTATCAAAAGAATAGGCGCATTTAACGTAAAACGCGTTGTAATAGCGGCAATTTTTGCAAGTACGTATATTCTGTTTGTTCATTATAAATTTTTTCTCTCCTCCTGTTCTTCCTGAATAATCTGACGTATCGCAGATATATCCATCAGCATTTCATACAATGCTCTTGAAATCGCTCTTTTACGGAAATAAAATCGACGGCTGTTTGATTTCCAACATTCACAGGTATCGCCGTTGTTGGTAAGTTTTCCATTCAGGTTTGCCGGAGCAGACAACGGAACAGGTGCGGTTCTTATGTCGCGTCTGTTTTATATTAAAAAAGTTCGGATAGGAAAATCTGTCCGGCTTTTTTGTATAACAAGATCTGCGGATAGTCCGCGGGCAGCGAAGCGCTTCGCTTTGAGATCGGCTAAAAGACTTGCGATGAAAAATGAAGAGAATCCTTATGCGCGCATCGTGAGGATTTCAGGTGGAGGAGCGGATGACGGATTTGGATTTGATATAGATGAGGCGGCTTCGCTGCATGGGATCGTTGATGCGCTCGAGCAGAATGGTGATCAGCCGTTTCCCCATCGCCATTTTATCTACGTTGAAGGTAGTCAGCGGCGGGTTGCTCATCTTTGATTCCGCAACGTTGTCGAACCCCACCACTTTAACGTCGTCGGGCACTTTTTTGCGCAGCAGGCGCAGCGCTTCCAGCAGAGAGAGGGCGATCGTATCGTTGGCGGCGATAAAACAGTCGGGCAAAGAGGGCAGTTCTTGCAGCGCGCCGCGCAACTACTTGGCGTTTCCGTAGGGAAAAGTATCTTTATGCAGGATGGAATACTTCAAATCGGTGTCCAGTCCGGAAAGAAAAAGCGCCTCCCGCATTCCCAAAAAGCGTTCGTAAAAGGAGCGGCAGTGCCTGTGGTCTCCGACAAACCCGAACGTCTTGCAGTCCTTGTTGTGGATCAGATCCAAACACAGGTATTTTACTGCGTCTGCGTTTTCGGGCAGGATGATATCGTAGCTGCCGCGCAGATCCTGTTCCAGCAACGGGAGGTCCAGGAACACGACGGGGTATCCCAGATCGGTGAGCGTGGGCAGGATATCCGGCTGGAAAAATTCGATGCAGACAATTCCGTCGATGCGGTAATTGTTCAGGTAGTTGGCGAGTTTTGTGAACGAGGAGGAGCTCGACAGGGTAAACTGAATGAGCTCGATGTCGTAATCGGCGAGCATGGACTCGATGCCGCGCATGATCACGACGTAATAATTGATGTTCAGAATGAGCCGCGAGGATAGGAGCAGGATCTTCTTGTGCGAAAACCCCGCTTCGGAGGTCGCCACCGTGCCGTAGCTCTTATATCCCATTTCCACGGCGGCGTTCAGTACGGCGCTGCGCGTGCGCGCGGGCACGTATTTCCCGTTCAGCGCCTTGGATACCGTGTTGCGCGAAAGTTTCAGCGCATCCGCTATGTCTTGAATGGTGATCCCCTTTTTCATATCGTTCCCTCCCGTGCTTCTAAAATACGTATGCGTTCGTGCGTACAAGGACAGTATCGCACTCGCTTACAGGATACTCTACGCAGCCGCAAATGTCAAATAAAAACCCATAAATGCACAAATTTTTTATTGAAATTTTTACATTTGCACAAAAAAGAGCCTAAAAATTGTGCGCGTATTGACTTTTGGCAGAGAACAATTATAATAAAATCAAAAAGTGAAAGGAGGGAAAGATATGACGGAAACTTGGGTAGCCGAAAGCGGTGTAGCGGCGGAAAGCCGTTCCTACAAAATTCGGCTGAAAAAGTTTCGCAGGAGGATCGTACGCAACTGGGCGTTGTTGTGTTTTATGATCCCGGCAGTAGTAGTGACGTTTTTATTTTGTTATCTGCCGATTTACGGGGTGTTGATCGCGTTTCAAGATTTCATGCCCGGCGATTCGATCTTATCGGAGACGACCATCTGGATCGGGTGGCAAAATTTTGAAAGGTTTTTTGCGGACTATCAATTCTGGCCGCTGATGCTCAACACGTTTTTGCTGTGTATTATCGGGTTTGTGATCGGGTTTCCGCTTCCGATCATAGTGGCGCTGATGCTCAACGCCATGAAATCGAGGAAGGGGAGCAAGGTTTTGCAGACCATTTTCAATGCGCCGCATTTTATATCGCTGGTCGTGATGGTCGGCATGCTGTACTTATTTTTCGGAAGATACGGGCTTGTGAACAACATTGCGGAGGCGCTGGGCGGGGAACGGTTTTCTTATTTTCTGTCGGAAAACGCGTTTCGGCCGATGTACATACTTTCCAGCAACTGGCAGGATTTCGGATGGAGCGCAATTATTTATATAGCGGCGCTTTCCAACGTTGATCCGGAGCAGCATGAAGCGGCGGTGATCGACGGGGCGTCGCGGTTTCAGCGGGTTGTGCACATTGATTTTCCCGCAATATCGACCATTGTCAGCGTCATGCTGATCATGTCCATCGGGGGATTGATGGGGGTCGGCTATGAAAAGGTGCTTCTCATGCAGACGGACGGTAATCTTTCCAAGAGCGAGATCATTGCGACGTACGTCTATAAAAAGGGTCTTACGGGCGTACCCGATCAGGGATATGCGACGGCGATCGGTCTGTTCAATTCGGTCATCAACGTTGTTTTGCTGATCATTGCCAACACGACGTCCAAGAAGTTCTCCGAAAATTCTCTGTGGTAAGGAGGGCAGCATGGAAACAACCGTAATCAGAAAGAAGCGTCGGGAAAGCAGGAGCGATCGCATCTTTTATGCCGTAAATCTGGCGATCCTGTTTTTACTTGCCGCCATTGTTGTGTATCCGCTGTATTTTATCGTCATCGCGTCCATATCCAACGCGGACGCGGTGTTGGGCGGAAGGGTATTTCTGTATCCCGTGGACATCACGCTGGTCGGCTATTCCAAGATCGTGGAGCGCACGGACGTATGGCGCGGGTATCTGAATACCATTATCTACACGTTTTTGTCCACTCTTTTGAGTCTGTTTGTGACGATTCTGGCGGGGTGGGCGCTCAGCAGAAAAACGCTTCCGTTCCGCAAGTTTTTCATGGTATTTTTCATCATCACCATGTTTTTCGGCGGCGGACTGATCCCTTTTTACAACGTAGTGAGCAGTTTGGGACTTCTCGATACCATCTGGGCGATCATCCTTCCTTCGGCGCTGTCGGCGTGGAACCTGTTTATGACAAAGACCTTCTTTGAAGTGGGCATATCCGAAAGCATGGTCGAGGCGGCGGAGATCGACGGCGCGGGGCAGGTACGAACCTTTCTTTCCGTCGTATTGCCGCTGTCCAAGGCGATCATGGCGGTCATGGCGCTGTACTATGCGGTGGGGCAGTGGAACAGTTATTTCAACGCCATGATCTTTTTGCAGGACGAAGAGATGTATCCGTTGCAGCTCGTTCTGCGCGAGATCCTCATTGCGTCGGAGACGACGACGGGCGGCAGCGGCGAGACCATACTGGAACAGTACAGGCTTGCCAACCAGCTGAAATACGTATCCGTCATCGTATCCAGTCTTCCGGTCATCGTATTGTACCCGTTTGTGCAGAAATACTTTGCGCAGGGCGTCATGATCGGGTCGCTGAAATAAATTCGAAAAGCAAGGGGAACGCGGCACGAGCCGGCTCGCCGCGTTCCGTTTGAAAAATCAAGGAGGAAAAAATGAAACGCATTCTTACAGTATGCATCGCGGCGGCGTTGCTTATGAGCATGTCGGCCTGCGGCGGAAGCGGGGACAACCGCGAGAACAATTCTGTGGACGCGCTCGTATCCGAGTACGGCTATCAGTGGGAAGACACGTCTGCGCCCATCCTCAACGAGACGGGTGCGAAGGAGATCACGTTCAACGTATATTCTTCCAAAAACGCGTCTGCGCTCGACTACAACGACATGAAGATCATGCAGGATCTGTATGCGTCCACCAACGTTAAAGTGAATTGGGAGAACGTATCCGAATCGGTCTATTCTTCGCAAAAGAATCTGATTTTTGGCAACGCCAAGGATCGTCCCGACGCCATCTATCATGCGGGCATGAGCGCGGGCGAGATCATCCGCTACGCGCAGCGCAAGGTATTGTTGCCCATCAGCGACTATCTGGAATACATGCCGAACTTTTCCAAGATCTTAGAGGATCGCCCCGACATCAAGAGCCAGATCACGAACGTGGCGGACGGCAAGATCTACGCGCTTCCGCGCGTCGAGGAGATGGGGCTGTTGCAAAACCCGAACCTTCTGTTCATCAACAAAAACTGGGTGGCGCAGGTCATCGATGCGGGCGTCGTCAGCGGGATCACAAAGGCGGATCTTGCGGACGGGCTGTCTTTGACGGCGGAACAGATGGAGGACATCCTCACATATTTCAAAAACAACGACATGAACGGCAACGGTGCCAACGACGAGCGTCCGCTGAATTTTGTGTATAACAACTGGCAGGGCAACCAATGCGATCTGTACGGGATGTTTGGCATCAACGACAATCTCGAACACCGCGTTGTCGTCGACGGAGAGGTGACGTACACCGTTTTGGACGACCGCTTCCAGGAGGCGACCAACTTCATCGCCGACTGGGTGGAAGAGGGGCTCATCGACATGGTTTCCTTCGAGC
>DXFX01000006.1 GCA_019114245.1 Candidatus Borkfalkia faecipullorum
TGCGATAATTTCTCGTCTATGTAATCCAATACTTCTTGTTTCCAGAACATTCCGCGGTGACGGTAACTGTTTCGTAAATTGCTTTTCTTTTGCGCCGTATTCGGATAATATCTCGGTATATCCCTGAAAAACGTACAATTTCTCCGCAATTCCCTCGATACCGAACTCACGTTCCTACCGAGCAATCTTGCAATTTCCCGATAACTTTTTCCTTTTACATAGTATTCTCGTAGACAACAACGCTCTTCTATGGTAAAATGTTTGTAGTTCATACAGATCTCCTCGGCAAAATTTGGTTTCGCAACTCTATTTTACCACAGATTTGTATGAACTCCTTTTTTTCTTTCATGTGTTGCACTTAATAGTATAATTTACCTAAAAGATAAAAGAAGGGCGCCGCAATGCGGCGCCCTTCTTTGCGTTCCGCCGAACGGCGGAAAGTTTTACAGCCTGTTTTTAAAATCTTCGTAGGAAAATTCCCTCAACGTCTGTATTTTCCCGTCTTTGCCAAGATAACGTATGGCGGGCAGGGGCATTCCGTTGAAGGTGTTCGTCTTGACCATAGTGTACAGCGCCATGTCCCCGAACACGAGCTCGTCCCCCTCTTTCAGGGGGCTGTCGAAAGAATAGTCTCCTATCACGTCGCCCGCAAGGCAGGTGGGGCCTGCAAGGCGGTAGGTGTACGCCTTTTCTCCCGCCTCTCCGCTCCCGAAAAGGGGCGGACGGTAGGGCATTTCCAAAACGTCGGGCATATGGCAGGCGGCGGAAACGTCCAAAATTGCAATGTCCAAGCCGTTGTGCAGGGTGTCCAGCACGCGCGCGTGCAACGTTCCCGCGTTGAGCACCACCGCTTCCCCCGGTTCGAGATACACCTGTACGCCGTACCTTTCTTTGAGTCCGCGCACAATGCGCACCAATCGGTCAACGTCGTAATCGGCGCGGGTGATGTGGTGTCCGCCTCCCAGGTTCAGCCACTTCATGCGGGGCAGGTATTTGCCGAATTTGTCGCAAAAAGCGCGTACCGTTACCTCCAAATCGTCGCTGTTCTGCTCACACAGGGTGTGAAAATGCAACCCGTCCAGCAGGGGCAGAACGCTCTCGTCAAAGTTTGCAAGCGTCGTCCCCAGCCTTGACCCCGGCGCGCAGGGATCGTAAATGGCGTGCCCTTCCTGCGTGGAGCACTCGGGATTGATGCGCAGTCCGACGGAAACGCCCTTTTTCTTGCAGAGAGGGGCGTACTTTTTTACCTGTGCGGGGGTGTTGAATACGATGTGATCGCACAGAGAGGCGAGTTCTTTTACGTCCTCTTCGCGGAAGGCGGGGGAATAGGCGTGGACTTCTTTTCCGAATTCTTCCCTGCCCAGCCGCGCCTCGTAAACGCCGCTCGCCGTGCTTCCGTCCAGATAGTTTGAAATCGTGGGATAGGTCTGGTACACGGAATACGCCTTCTGCGCCAGCAAAATTTTACAGCCCGCGCGCTCCGCCACAGAGCGGAGCAGGCGCAGGTTTTGTTCTAACTTTTCTTCCTCGATGAGAAAATAGGGAGTATTCATCAGTCAACGAGCACGGGCGAAAAATCTTCTTCCCAGGGCAGGCCCCATTTGTTGAGCGCTTCCATAAAGGGATCGGGGTCAAACTCCTCGATGTTGTAAACGCCGGGTTTGGTCCATGTTCCGTCCATGATCAGCTGGGTGCCGATCATCGCGGGCACGCCCGTCGTGTAGGAGATCGCCTGCGAACCCACTTCCTTATAGCATTCCTGGTGATCGCAGATGTTGTAGAGGTAGTAGGTCTTGTCCTTGCCGTCCTTTTTGCCGCGGAAAATGCAGCCGATGTTGGTCTTGCCGACCGTGCGCGGGCCGAGGGAAGCGGGGTCAGGCAGGACGGCCTTTAAAAATTGCAGGGGAACGATCTCTTTTCCCTCATACAGAATGGGTTTGATAGAGGTCATGCCCACGTCTTCCAGGCATTTGAGGTGGGTGAGGTAGCTTTGTCCGAAGGTCATGAAAAAGCGGATGCGCTTGATCCCGGGAACGTTGAGCGCAAGGCTTTCGATCTCCTCGTGGTGCAGCAGGTACATATCCTTTTTGCCCACGCCCTTGAAGTCGTACTCGCGCTTGATCTCCATGGGTTTGGTCTCCACCCAATGCCCGTTCTCCCAATAGGAGCCGTTTGCGGACACCTCGCGGATGTTGATCTCTGGGTTGAAATTCGTGGCAAAGGGATAGCCGTGGTCGCCTCCGTTGCAGTCGAGGATGTCGATGTAGTTGATCTCGTCAAAATGGTGTTTGAGAGCGTAAGCGGTAAACACGCCCGTCACGCCGGGGTCGAACCCGCTGCCCAGCAGGGCGCAGATGCCCGCTTCCTTGAATTTGTCGCGGTATGCCCACTGCCATTTGTATTCAAACTTGGCGGTGTCCTCGGGTTCGTAGTTGGCGGTATCCACGTAGTGTACCTTTGTTTTCAGGCAGGCGTCCATGATGGTGAGGTCCTGATAGGGCAGGGCGACGTTGAGCACTACGTCGGGACGGAATTTTTCAATGAGTGCGACCAGTTCGTCCACATGGTCGGCATTGACCTGTGCGGTGTAAATTTTGGTGGACGTGGTGGGCTGTAATTTTTCTTTGAGAGCGTCGCACTTGGATTTTGTGCGGCTGGCGATCATGATTTCCGTAAATGCCTTGCTGTTCTGGCAGCATTTGTGAATGGCGACGGACGCAACGCCGCCGCAGCCGATGATAAGGGCTTTTCCCATAAGAAGGTTCCTCCGAATTTAGTTTTGTCCGCGCCTGTGCGCGCCGAGTGAGATGAGCATTTCGCGTACGATCTTGCAGGCTGCCGCCGTGGAGGCGCCGCTCGTATCGTAGTGCGGAGAGAGTTCGTTTACGTCCGCCGCAACCACGTTGAGCGAACTAGCCTTTGTCAGCGCCGCGCGCAGGGCGTCAAAGCTGACGCCGCCCGGCTCGGGCGTACCCGTTCCCGGGAAAACGGACGGGTCCAACACGTCCAGATCGACGGTCAGATACACGGGTTTTCCCGCAAGGGCGCGGAGCGTTTCGTCCAGCCCTTCCAGATCGAATTTATGGGTAAAGACGTGCTCTTTTCCCCAGACAAATTCGCTCTTGTCCCCCGAACGGATGCCGTACTGATAAATTTTCCCGTCGCCGACAAGTTCGTGGCACCGCCGCAGAACGCAGGCGTGGGAGAGCTTTGCCCCCAGATATTCGTCGCGCAGGTCGGCGTGTGCGTCAAAGTGCAGAATGTGCAGATCGGGATATTTTTTCACCGCCGCGCGCACGCTGCCCAGCGTTACGAGGTGTTCCCCGCCGAGAAGGAAGGGAAGTTTCCCGTCCGTAAGGATGGTTTTCGCCCTCTTTTCGATGTCGGAAAGGGCGGAGCGCGGGTCGCCGAACTGCAGTTCGAGGTCGCCGCTGTCAAACACGGAAAATTCGCTCAGTTCCCTGTCCTGGTAGGGGGAATACAGCTCCAGCCCGTACGATTCCCTGCGGATGGCGGAGGAGGCGAACCTCGTGCCCGGGCGGAAGGAAGTGGTGCAGTCGTAGGGCGCGCCGAACAGTACGATGTCCGCATCGCGGTAGTCGGCGTCACAGCCCATAAAGGTTTCAACGTTCTTTTTCAACATCTTTCAGCATCTCCTCGACGTAGGCGGGCAGGTAGAATGCCCCGCGGTGCAGCGTCGTCGTGTAGTATTTCGTGGCAAGTTTTCTTGCGTTCCAGCGCGCCTCGTTCAGATCGCGCAGGGGGTGGTATTTTTTGGTGGAAAACCCGAACAGCCAATGCCCCGAAGGGTAGGTGGGAATGTGCGCCTGGTAAATGCGCGAAAAGGGGAAGGACTCAATGATGCGCTTGTGCGCCCGCTGCATGGCGAGGGCGTCCTGCTCGTAAAAGGGGCTCTCGTGCTGGTTGACCATGATGCCGTCCTCGTGCAGGGCCTTGAAGCAGTTTCCGTAAAACTCGCGGGAAAACAGCCCTTCGCCCGGCCCGAAAGGATCGGTGGAATCCACGATGATCAGGTCGTACTCGTCCTTTTTGCGGCGGATAAATTTCAGTCCGTCCTGAATAAAGATATGCACGCGCTCGTTTTCCAGCTGGCAGGCGGTAAAGGGCAGAAACTTTTTGCTCGTTTCTATCACTTCCTCGTCGATCTCCACGAGGTCGATGCGCTCGATCTCGGGGTAGCGGCACAGTTCGCGCACCACGCCGCCGTCGCCCGCGCCGATGACGAGCACGTCTTTCACGTTGGGATGCACCGCCATGGGGACGTGCGTGATCATCTCATGGTAGATAAACTCGTCCTTTTCGGTCAGCATCAGGTACCCGTCCAGCACGAGGATGCGCCCGAATGCGGGCGTATCGAAAATGTCGATGCGCTGGTAATCGCTCTTTCCGCTGTACACCTGTTTGTCCACGCGGATGCTCAGTTTTACGTCTTTCGTATGTTTTTCGGAAAACCAGAATTCCATAGTTTACTCCACAAGCACGTTCAGCCGTTCGATGGCGGCGTCCTCGGGGCCTGTCAGCTGACAGCCCTTTTTCTTTGCATAGGCAATGTATTCCAGAATTTTGGTCGTCACGCGCTCGCCGGGGGCAAGGATAGGGATGCCCGGCGGATAGCACATGACAAATTCGCTGCAGATATAGCCCGCCGTCTCTTCAGTGGGCAGGGATTTTTTGGGCGCGTAGAAGGCGTATTGCGGCGTGACGGCAACGACGGGCGGAATGTATTCGTTTTCCATCATGCCCGTGCGGTCTTTGGAATAAAGCCTGCCGATCTCGCTGAGCGCGCTCACCAGCCGCTCCACGTCCCGCTTTCTGTCGCCGATGGAGAGGTAGGCGAGGATGTTTCCGAGGTCGCCGAACTCGATCTGAATGTCGTATTCGTCGCGCAAAAGGTCGTACACTTCGATGCCCGCCAGGCCCATATCCAGCGTGTACACGGAAAGTTTGGTGGAATCGAAATCGAAGATACTGTCCCCGTTGATGAGCTCTTTGGAATACGCGTACCAGCCGCCGAGATCGTTGATCTCCGAGCGGGCGTAATCGGCAAGCTCGCACACGGCCGCAAAGGATTCCTTTCCGCGCAGGGCGAGGTTTCGCCTGGAAATATCCAGGGAGGAGAGGAGCAGGTAGCTTGCGCTCGTGGTCTGTGTCAGGTTGATGATCTGCCGCACGTGGTCGGCATTGACGCGCGGGCCCGTAAGCAGCAGGGAGCTCTGCGTCAGGCTTCCGCCCGATTTGTGCATGGAGACGGCTGCCATGTCCGCGCCCGCCGCCATGGCGGAAACGGGCAGGTTTTCCCCGAAATATAAGTGCGTCCCGTGCGCCTCGTCCACGAGTACCAGCATATTGTGTTCGTGCGCAAGTTTTACGATCGAGCGCAGGTCGCTGCAGATCCCGTAGTAGGTAGGGTTGTTGACGAGGATCGCCTTTGCGTCGGGCGTGCATTCGATGGTGCGTTTCAGCTGGGACAGGCTCATGCCGAGGGGAATGCCGAGTTTTGCGTCGCATTCGGGATTGACGTAGACGGGGACGGCGCCGCAGAGCACCAGCGCGCCCATCACACTGCGGTGGACGTTGCGGGGAAGAATGATCTTCTGCCCCGCCTGCACGGCGGACATCACCATGCTCTGCACGGCGGAAGTGGTGCCTCCCACCATGAGAAAGGCGTGGTGCGCGCCGAAGGCGTCTGCCGCAAGGTTTTCCGCATCGCGGATGACGGATACGGGGTGGCAGAGGTTGTCCAGCGGCTTCATGGAATTTACGTCCATGCTCACGCACTTTTCGCCGAGAAGGTTTACAAGTTCGGGGTTGCCGCGCCCGCGCTTGTGCCCGGGAACGTCAAAGGGGACCACCCGCATTTTGCTGAATTTGTCCAAAGCCTCGTAAATGGGGGCGCGTTCCTGTGCTTTCAGATCCATGTCCGCTCCTTTAATAAATGTTTCTTCCGTTGAAGATCTCGATCATTTCCCTGCGCAGGTTGTCGGTGATCTCCTGTTTTTTTGGCGCGGGCAGATCTTCCGCGTTCTGGTTGAACAGGTAGTTTTTCAGATCGATCTCCCGCAGCAGCATTTTGGTGTGGAAGATGTTTGCCGAATAGACGTTCACGTCGATGGCGTCGTATTTTTGCAAAGTGGCGTCGGAAATAAAGTTTTGGATGGAATTGATCTTCAGGTCGTTGAAGATCTTTCTGCCGTCGATGCTGCGCGTAAACCCGCGCACGCGGTAGTCCATGGTGATGATGTCCGAATCGAAGGAACCGATGAGGTAATCCAGCGTGGAGAGGGGGGTGATGGTGCCGCAGGTGGCGACGTCGATGTCCACGCGGAAGGTGGCAAGCGAGGTTTCGGGGTGATATTCGGGATAGGTGTGGACGGTCACGTGGCTCTTGTCCAGGTGCGCCACCTGCGCGTCGCCCTTGACGGGGATCATGGCGAGGTCGGAAATGAGCAGGGTGACGGAAGCGCCCTGCGGGTCGTAGTCCTGCCC
>DXFX01000048.1 GCA_019114245.1 Candidatus Borkfalkia faecipullorum
AGACACTTTTGACCCGCACCACCCGATTTTACATGCAATCACCTCCCTTTCCGCCCATCGCCTGCGCTTGTCGATTCGTATTATAATGTTATTTCCAACATTATTTATGTGATGATTGTAAATTGAATAAAATTTTTTTGCAATTTTGTTGCGCGCGTTTTATACAGTTCTTATGAAACAAAAAACAGGAACAAATTATCTCTCATGGGTTTCATGATCCCGCTCAGTCTTCCGAGCGCGGCGGCGTCCTGCTTTTTGTCGGCGTGTGAAATCATAAACGCATAGTATTTTTCCACATCGTCGCCGTTGTAGAGCATGAACGGTTTGATCTTGGTACGAAGATCATACACGCGGTTGAAATCTGTCCTGCCGTCCAGAAGCGTCGTCTCGTAGAAAGGCTGAAAGCTCTCCCTGATCGCCTCGTCCGTGTTGGCAAAATCCAGCACGAAGGTCGACGTCTTCCCCTTAGTCACGCGGTTGAGACGCGAAAGCGTCTGCACGGCATTCACGTCTTTGAGCCGCTTGTCGATGTACATGGAATGCAGGAGCGGTTCGTCAAAACCCGTCTGGTATTTGTTAGCGACAACGAGGATATTTTTCCGTTCGGAGCGGAATTCGCGGCGGAAACGCTTGTCCGTCGTGATCGGTTTTCCGTTTATGTCGGCGTTAAGTTCCTCTTCGGTGTATTCCGTACCGTCCACATTGACGGAGCCCGAAAACGCAACCATGGCGCTGCAGCCGCGGCTCTCGTTCGGGTGCGCCTTCATATACTCTTTGATCGCAAAGAAATAGCGCACGGCGTTGGCACGGCTGTCGGCAACGATCATTGCCTTTCCCCTGCCGCCGATCTGAAACCGCCCGTTTTCCAGGAAATTCGCCATGATCATGTCCGTTTTTTGCGAGATCGTATAGCCGTTTTCCTTGTAATAGCGCACGAGCGCGCGAAGAGCAGGCCCTTCGATGTGTTCGGGATTGTCCTCCGAAATACGCACGAGGCGGAACGCCTCTTTGATGGTCGTGTAGTTTGCAAGAACATCCAAAATAAACCCTTCTTCGATTGCCTGCCGCATGGAATAGACGTGGAAAGGCCGCATTTTCCCCGTGACGGGATCGGGCGTTCCGAACAGTTCGATGGTCTTATTCTTGGGTGTGGCGGTAAAAGCGAAAAAGGATACAAATCGGATGGATTATTTCCTCTTCCTAACACGCCACACGGTAAATTGTAGGCGTCAGGCGGAAATTAAGGCGAAGTCGACAGTTCAACCCCCCTTTTTGGAAAAAAAGTGCTGAAATGCAGCTCCTGAATTCAAATATTCCGCAAGGTGCGCAAACCACAAAATATAGTAACAAAAAAGCACAAGACATACTAAATCTTGTGCTTTTTTGTGTTTTGTAGCTTTTCCGTACTACAAAGATGGTGGAGTAGGCGAGAGTTGAACTCGCGTCTTACAAGATTGCCAAAGGGGTTTCTACACGCTTATGCCGCATTTAACTTAAAAAAGACCTCTCTGCGACCGAAGCAGTCTTTTCGCAGAAATCTGAATGCCGCCGCCCTGCCGACTTCACGTCAGGTCAGCCGTTCCCCGCCTGAATTGACGCCCGTTTCCTTCCGACGGGAAAAAGGAACGGACGAGCTGCGTTAATTAAGCAGCGTACGCGAACTGTGCGTTCGTGTTGTAATTTGCATTATCTGCATTTAAATTTAGGCCGAATGTTTTAACGAGGCCACTCGTTCCTCGGCGTGCTTCCCCTTCCGCGCACCTGCAATCGAAACCGGTGCTACCCCATGTCTGCGGAAATCGCACTATTATTATACTGCTTTTTCCGCAAAAATGCAACTTTTTTATTCTTCCAAGCTATGTACTGCCTTTTTCAGGGCAACGCCCTGAATTACCTCCGCCGCTGCTACCGCCGCAAACACCGCTATCGCCGCAACCAGCGAAGGGAGCATGGGTGGCAGGGAGGCGTTTCCCAGCGAAAATCCGAACACCAGCAAGGCGACGCCCGCCGCCAAAAGCAGCACGTCCGCGACGATGCGAAACGCCGAAAATCTGCGGGGAAAGTTTTTCTCGCCCAAGGGCGAATACTTCCTTTCCAGACAGACAAAGGCGCACCCCAACCCCGCCGCCAATATAACGGCAAAGCAAACGATGAGAATGACCGCCAGAATTACGGCTATGGCGAGCCCGCTTGCAAATGCGACGGCAAAGATCCCGACAGGATTTTCCGTCTGTGCCTGTACCGTTTTCGGAAAAAAGGCAAACGTATACACGCAAAGCCAGATCGCCGCAAAAATATCCAGCCCGACTGCCGCAAGCTTCAGCGCAAAAACGCGCCGACGAACCTTCATTTCGTTCATAATTTCCCCCTACGTACCTTTAAAATTTGAACGGCGTTACCTGATAGACATAATAATTGAGCCAGTTTGTATAAAACAGGTTGGCGGCACTTGTCCACGTCACCTTGACTTCCGAACAGCTGCTGTCTGTAAAATAATTGAAAGGCGGATGAATGGGCAGCCCCTTTGCGACGTCTCTGTCGTACTCCTTTTTGAGGGTGTAGCGATCGTATTCCATGTGACCCGTCAAAAAGATTTTTTTGTTGTCCCTGCTCTTGGCAATGGAAAGGCCCGTATATTCCGATTCGCTGAGCACAATGAGGTCGCTGACCTTTTTCACGTCCTCCATATACACGGTGGTATGGCGGGAATGCGGAATGTAAAAGACGTCGTCGATGCCCTTTAAAAGCGGATCGTGCTGATCGAGGATCTTCTTGTGCGGAAAGACCCCGAACAGTTTTGTGGGCAAGAGGTGCTTTTCGATGCCGTAATAATAGTACAGCGCCGCCTGCGCGCCCCAGCAGATATAGATCGTGCTTGTGACGTTTTTCTCCGCAAAATCGAAGATTTTTTTGAGTTCGTCCCAGTATGCCACCTCTTCAAAGGGCATGGTCTCCACGGGAGCGCCCGTGATGATCATGCCGTCGAAGTGTTTGTCCTTGATGTCCTCAAACCGTTTATAAAATCTTTCCAGATGCGCCGCGGCGGTGTTTTTGCTCTTATAAGATTCGGTATAGACGAGCGTGACATTGACTTGCAGCGGAGAGTTGGACAGCAGGCGCATGAACTGCGTTTCCGTCTCTTCCTTGGTGGGCATGAGGTTTAAAATGGCGATCTCCAGCGGGCGGATGTCCTGCGTGAAGGCGCGCTCGTCGCTCATGACGAAGATATTTTCCTGTTTGAGCGCGGAAAACGCGGGAATATCCTTGGAAATGACGATAGGCATGGCTCTCTCCTTTTGTAAGTGAGCTTAACGCTCAGATTTTTGCCAGCGCCTGTTCGAGATCGGCAATGATATCGTCCGGATTTTCGATGCCGACGGAGAGGCGCACGAGATTTTCGGGCACGCCCGCCTGTTCCAGTTCCTCTTTCGTGAGCTGGCGGTGGGTGGTGGAAGCGGGGTGCAGTACGCAGCTACGGACGTCCGCGACGTGCGTTTCCTGTGTGACCAGCCTGAGCGCTTCCATGAAAGTTGCCGCCTTTTTGACGTCCCCTTTGATGCCGAAACTCAGCATTCCGCCCTGTCCGTCGGGCAGATACTTTTCGGCAAGCTTATGATATTTGTTGTCGGGCAGACTTGCGTGCCATACCCAATCGATCTTGGGATGCTTTGCAAGGTAAGCCGCCACCTTTTTGGCGTTGGAAGAATGCCGCTCCATGCGCAGGGCGAGGGTATCGCACCCCAGCCAGCTGAGGAAGGCGTTTTGCGGGCTCATGATGGCGCCCATGTCGCGGATGATCTGCGCGCGGCACTTGGTTGCAAACTGTGCGGCAGGCAGATCGGCATACACGAGTCCGTGGTAACTTTCATCGGGAACGTTGAACGCGGGATAGCGGGGATTGCCCTTGAACGCAAAGTTTCCGCCGTCCACGATGACACCGCCCAGCGCCGCCGCGTGCCCGTCCAGATATTTGGAAGAAGAGTGAATGACGATGTTGGCGCCCCATTCGACCGGGCGGCACAAGATGGGCGTAGCCAGCGTATTGTCTACCGCAAAGAGAACGCCGTACTTTTTGCAGATGGCCGCGATCTTGTCAAAATCGAGGATCTTGATGGAGGGGTTGGCGACCGTTTCGGTAAAGACGAGTTTCGTCTTGTCGTCGATGAGTTTTTCGATCTCTTCCGCGGGCGCGTCCGGATCGAAAAAGCGGGTTTCGATGCCCAGTTTGGGGAGGGTAACGGCGAAGAGATTAAACGTTCCGCCATAAATTGCAGACGAAGAGACGACGTTGTCCCCTTCACCGCAGAGAGTGAACGCCATCATGGTGGAAGCGGACATTCCCGACGCGCAGCCGATGGCGGCGACGCCCCCTTCCAATGCGGCGACTTTTCCTTCAAACGCCGCCACCGTGGGATTGGAGAGGCGGGTATAGAAATACCCTTCCGCCTTCAGATCGAACAGGTCCGCCATGCCCTGTGTACTGTCGTAAAAGAATGTGGTGCTCTGCACGATGGGAGGAATGCGCGATTCCCCAGAAGCGGGACGGTACCCGCCCTGTACGCAAATGGTGTCTCTCTTGTAAGCCATAATCCTGTCTCCTTGTTTTTGTTATGTAAGCTCAGGCGTATTCCTTGATACGCCGTTCCGTATCTCGCTTCAAATCTTTTTCTTTGAGCGATTGCTTTTTGTCGTAAGTGTGTTTGCCTCGGCAGAGAGAGATCTCCACCTTAACGAGCGAACCCTGAAAATAAATTTTCAGCGGGACGAGGGTGTATCCCTTTTCGTTGACTTTGCCGACGATTTTGGAAATTTCCGATTTGTGCAGGAGCAATTTTCTGTCCCTGCGGGAATCGCGGGTGTTGAAGGCGCCGCTCTTGTCGTACACGGCGATGTGCATATTTTTGAGGGTGATCTCTCCCTGCCGCACAAAACAGAAGCTATCGTTTAAGTTGCAGTTGTTTTTGCGGATGGACTTGACTTCGCTCCCCTCCAGCACAATGCCTGCCTCGAATTTATCCTCAATGAAATATTCAAAGCCAGCCGACTTGTTGACTGCGATGATCTTCATACCTTTCCTCTCTCCGATGCGAGCAGGCCGTAGATCCGCTCGTCATAAAAAATGCCGTTTTTATAAATGCTTTGGCGCAGAACGCCTTCCCTCTGAAACCCGCACTTTTCCAAGACGCGGAAAGAAGCGATGTTTTCGCCGAAAACCTGCGCCTGGATCCGGTTGACGGGGAGCTTTTCAAATGCTTCCGCACAGATGCGCCTGACCGCTTCGGTCATGATCCCATTGCCCCAAAATGCGGGATTCAGCCAGTACCCGAGTTCCGCCTGCTTGCTGTGGACATCCTCCATTAAGGTCAGATCGATCCCGCCGATCGCTTTGCCTTCCGAAACAATGGCGTAAAACAGCCCTTTGTCCTGCATCTTTTCTACGGCTGAAACAAAAAGTTCTGCGCACTCCTCCGTGTACGGGTGAGGAAACGTATTTCTCAAAAAACGGGGAATCCTTTCGTCGTTTGCACTCTCCGCAAGCGAGGGCGCCAGCGCTTTGCTCCACCCTTCCAATGTGAATTTCATAAACGCTCCTTTCCGACGACTTTTATCTATTATAACACAATCGGACGGAAAATAATATAGTTTGTGCAAATTTTTTTGCTTATTCCTGCGCGGGAACAAATTCCACGCGGCGGGAGCCGACGTCGCAGGCCGCGACGACAATGCGCATCCTGTCCCCGATCTTGTACGAATGCTTTGCGCCTTTCAGCAGGTAGCGCTCCTCGGCAAAGACATACTCGTCCTCGGGCAGGTTTTCGAGGCGGACAAGCCCTTCCACCGTGTTTTCCAGTTCCACAAACACGCCGAACGCCGTCACGCCCGAAATCAGACCTTCCATCGTTTCGCCGATGTGCGAACGCATATACCACGTCTTGTACAGGTCGTCCACGGCGCGTTCCGCCTCGTCCGCGCGGCGCTCGCTCGCCGAACAGCTGTTGGCGGCAATGTTGACAAAATTGCGATACCCCTGTTCGACCTCGCCCGCCTGACCGTCCAAAATCAGCTTGACGATGCGATGTACGAGAAGATCGGGATAGCGGCGGATGGGCGAGGTAAAGTGACAATAGCAATCGGACGCGAGCCCGAAATGCCCGCAGTTTTCCGCACTGTAGCGCGCTTTGGACATAGAGCGCAGCATCACGCGGTTGACCACGCGGAAACGCTCGTCTCCTTCCAGTTCCTTTAAGATTTTTCCGTATTCGCCGGGGCGGACGTTGGCAGGATGAAACTTTGCTTTCAGCCCCATCTGCTGCAGATACACCTTGAACCCCTGCGCCTTTTCCTCGCCGGGTTTTTCGTGAACGCGGTAGACAAATGGAAGTTCGTACGCCGTGACAAATTCCGCCACCGTCTCGTTGGCGAGGATCATGAATTCCTCGATGATGCGGTGCGCCATCGTGCGCTTGTACTCCGAAACTTCCACCCTGTCTCTCGAAAGGGTGATCTGCGCTTCCTTGACGTCCAGATCGATACTGCCGCGGTTTTCTCTTTTTCTGATGAGTATGTGCGCCAGGGCGCACATATCCGCGCACAGCGGAACGAGGTGCGCATACTGCCTGCACAGTTCCTCGTCTCCGTCCAGAATAGCGGAAATTTTGGTATACGTCATGCGGTTTTTGGAACAAATGATGCCCTGCACCAGTTCGCTGTCCTTTACGTTTCCCTTCTTGTCCACGCGCATGATACAGGAAAGGGTGTACCTGTCCTCCCCCTCATTGAGAGAGCAGATCCCGTTGGAAAGCTCCTGCGGGAGCATGGGCAGGACCCTGTCCGGAAAATAGACGCTGGTCCCGCGGGAAAACGCTTCCTTGTCCAGCGCGCCGCCCCGCTTTACATAATGGGTGACGTCCGCAATGTGTACGGAAAGGAGATAGTCCTCCCCCTCCCTGCGCACGCTGACCGCATCGTCAAAATCGCGGGAATCCTCCCCGTCGATGGTGATGACGAGGTCTTGCCGAAAATCCCGCCTGCCATCGGGCAGGACGGGCTGCGCGCTTGCGCGGCGCGCCTCCGCAAGGACTTTTTGCGGAAATTCCTCGGAAAGGTTCTGACTGCGGATGATGGCGTTTTCCTCCACGGAAAGGTCGCCGCCCCTGCCCAGCACCTCGCAGATCTCTCCCTCGGGGTCTTTCCCCTCGGGATAGTTGACGATGTCAACCACCACCTTTTCGCCCGAAAAGGCACGCAGTCCGCCGATGACGCGCACGGGCCGGGAAAACCTGCGCTCGTCCGCCTCCACCATGCCGCATTTCCTGTCGCGGTAATAGGTACCCGTCAGGCGCGGCATTCCGCGGCGCAGGATGCTGTACACTTCCGCCTCGTCCCCGCGGTCGCCGCCGACAACGCGGCACAGGACGGTATCCCCGTGCAGAGAGCCGTGCAGAGAGCGGTGCGGAAGGAACAGATCTTCTCCCTCTTCCCTGACGAGAAAGGCAAAGCCGCGCTCGTTGCCCTGCAGCGTTCCCCTGACGAGGCGAAGCTCGGAAGGGAGCACATACCTGCCGCGATCGTCGCGCACGATCTCCCCTGCGCTTTCCAGCTCCTTCAGCAGGCGCAGGATGTTCTCCCGCTCCGTCTTGCCGCTCACGCCGAGCAGACGGAAAATGTCCGAGGCCTTTTTGTGGCAGAATTCTCCCGTATCAAATTTTTCGCGTATGTTTTCTATCGCAGACATTTAAGATCCTCTTTTATAAGAATAAGCAAAAAGAAAAGCGGCTATTCCTCAGAATAGCCGCCGTGAAAGCAAAATTTATGCCGCAACGCCCCAAATGGTATCGAACTGCAGGATAAAGAAGAGAATGGCAAGAACGGTGAGAACGATCAGAGAAATGGTCGTCCACTTTTTCATCTTGCTTTCCATCGACCTGCCCTTGTTCTTTCCGAAAAAGGTTTCGCTGGAACCGCCCAGCGCATCGATCCCCGTAGAGTTACCGGGCTGAAACAGCACGATGACAATGGCGACGATCGCCGCGAAGATCATGAGCGCAAGCAGTACAAGGCTGACTATCTGATAGACTGTCCACACCCCGTCGCTGGGCAACGGAGCGAGAAGATTGTTGATCATAGACATCATGTCGGGCATAATATACACTCCCAAAAACACTTTTTACAATAGCTTATATAGTATAGCATACCGCGAAAAATTTTTCAACCATTTTTTTCACGGTTTTGATACTTTTTTTGATTTTTCACAAAACTCAGTGCTCGATCAGCGTCTTGCCCGTCATTTCTGCGGGTACGGGAATGCCCATCATGTCCAGAAGCGTGGGCGCAAGATCGGCAAGCACGCCGCCGTTGCGCAGGTGAGCACCCTTGTATTTGTCGCAGACCAGCACGACGGGCACAGGATTTGTGGTGTGCGCGGTAAACGGCGAACCGTCCTCCGCGATCATCTTGTCCGCGTTGCCGTGGTCGGCCGTCAGCAGAGCGCCGCCGCCCATGGAGAGGATCTTGGACAGGACTTTGTCCACGCACTCGTCCACGACGCCTACCGCCTTTTCCGCCGCTTCCAGAACGCCCGTATGTCCTACCATGTCGCAGTTGGCGAAGTTGAGGATCATCACGTCGTATTCGCCCGTGGAGAGCTGTTCGATCGCCTTTTCAGTCACTTCGTACGCGCTCATTTCCGGCTTTAAATCGTACGTCGCTACCTTGGGGGAAGGAATGAGCACGCGCACTTCGCCCTCGTTGGGCGCTTCCACGCCGCCGTTGAAGAAGAAAGTGACGTGCGCATATTTTTCCGTTTCCGCAATGCGAAGCTGCTTTTTGCCGAGCGAGGCGAGATACTCGCCCAGCGTGTTTTTCAGGCTCTGCTTTTTGAACGCCACCTGCACATGAGAAAACGTTGCGTCGTACTCTGTAAAGCAGACGTATACGGGCGCGAGGTAGCCGCTCTTTCTTTCAAAACCGTTGAAATCGGGTTCGGTGAAGGCGCGCGTGATCTCGCGGGCGCGGTCGGGACGGAAGTTGAAGAAAATCACGCTGTCCCCTTTCTCGACGAGCGCCACGGGCTTGCCGTTTTTCACTACGTTGGTGGGCAGGATAAACTCGTCCGTCACGTCCTTTTTATAGGACTCCTCGATCGCCTGCGCCGCATCCTCCGCCTGGATCCCGTTGCCCAGCGTGAGCATTTCGTAAGCCTTTACCACGCGTTCCCAGCGGTTGTCCCTGTCCATGGCATAGTATCTGCCGCAGACGGAAGCCACCGTACCGAAGTTCAGCTTGTCCATTTCTGCCTGCAAGTCGCGCACAAATCCCGCGCCGCTGGTAGGAGAAACGTCACGCCCGTCCATAAAGCAATGCACGTAAGCGTTGTCCAGCCCCTGCTCCTTGCACATTTTCAGGAGAGCGTACAGGTGAGTGTTGTGGCTGTGCACGCCGCCGTTGGAGAGAAGTCCCCAGATGTGCAGCTTTTTGCCGTTTTCCTTGGCACTCTTCATTGCGGAGAGAAGCGCCTCGTTTTCAAAAAATTCGCCGTCCCGGATCTCCTTGGTGATCTTGGTCAGTTCCTGATACACGATCCTGCCGGCACCCATGTTGAGGTGCCCCACCTCGGAATTTCCCATCTGCCCTTCGGGAAGGCCAACGCTCATTCCCGAAGCGCCCAGCTGCGAAGAGGGATACTCTGCCGCATATTTTTTGACGTTGGGGCTGCCTTCCAACGCAATGGCGTTCCCCTTCTTTTCGGGGTTGATGCCGTAACCGTCCATGATGATGATTGCATAAGGTTTTTTCATAAAAAATTACCTCGCTGATAAACTCTTTTTTCCTCAATATTATATACTATTTGGCGGCGAATGGCAAGCCGCGGCGCGCACTTTTTAAAAAAGAACGAGATTTTCTCCCTTTCGTTTACACTCCCTCGCGCGGCATTTTCCCTCCCCGAATCAGGACTTTTTTCCCGATTTGTAAAAAATAATCTACAAATCATGCGTTATTGTTTAGCAAATTTATTATCTGCAAAACAATGCACTTTCACTTGACAACTTGATAAGGATATGGTAAAATTTTGTGTAAAGATTTTGTATTAAATCAAATCCGAGAAAAAATTTCACAGGGGACAAGAGAAAAAATTGCCGATCCGGGGTACGGCAAAGAGAGGGAAACGCAGCTTTCCCGCCAGAAAAAGATACTGAACCGACGTATTGGCAGACTGCCAAAATTCAGGACGTCGGTTTACGATACGGTTATGTTTGCAAAAATTTTAAAAACCCTGAGGAAGGAGAACGACACGACGCAGTGCGAGCTGGCTGAAAAACTCGGCGTTAAACAGTCGACGGTCAGCAGTTGGGAGATCGGACGTTCGCGCCCCACATTCGAACAGGTTATCGAGATCTCCAACATCTTCAACACCACTACCGATTATCTGCTCGGAAAATCTGACAACGAAAACAATTACGTCTACACCGACAACAAGACTTTGCAGAATTTCTATGTGGATTTCGGCAAGCTTTCCAAGGCTGAGCAGACGTTTATCGTGAAGAGCATTCACGCCTTTGTTGAAAACAAGTAACAAAAGAACAATTCCTTCGGACGTCTTTTTCGTACCCGAAGGAATTGTTTTTTATTATCGTTAACAGTATTGATTATTTCAATTTTTAATTATTATTCATCTGCTGAAAAAGAGCCTGAACGTTTTGTTCAGGCTCTTTTTGGTTTAATTGCGTAAGAGAAATTCCTGCGCGTCCAGCGCCACTTCCCCTGCCGCCGCAGGGCGGTATTTGCCGTCCGCACACAGCTCGCGCGCCTTGACGTTGTCCGCCAGCATGATCATCATAAATTCGAAGATCTTGTCCGCGATCTCCTTGTCCTCCACGGGTGCGGCGATCTCCACGCGCTTGTCCGTGTTGCGCGTCATGAGGTCCGCGCTGGAAATATACAGCACTCTGTCCTCCTCCCCGCCGAAACAGTACACGCGGGAATGTTCGAGAAATCTGCCTACGATGGAGCGGACGGTGATATTTTCCGTCTTGCCGGGGACCCCGGGAAGCAGACAGCAGATCCCGCGGATGACGAGGCGGATGCGCACCCCCGCACAGCTGGCTTCCACAAACTTGTCGATGATGGTTTTGTCCGTCAGGCTGTTCATCTTGGCAAGGATCTCCCCTTTGCCGCCGTTTTTGGCCTTTTCGATCTCCCTGTCCGCGAGGGCGAGAAGCCCGGGTTTGAGCGTTTCGGGCGCCACCAGCAATTTCTGATAGGTGTGCTCCGTGTTGCAGATGGCGATGTTGCGGAAAAACGCCACCGCATCCTCCCCGATCTGCCGATCGGCGGTGATGATGTTCAGGTCGGTATATTGCTTTGCCGTAGATTCGTTGTAGTTGCCCGTTCCGAGATGCGTTATGTAGCTGATCTCTTCCCCTTCCTTCAACACAACGGAAATGATTTTGGAATGCACCTTGTAATTTTCCATGCCGTAAATGATGGTGCAGCCCGCCTCCTGCAATTTGGCGGCAAAGTGCAGGTTGTTCTCCTCGTCGAAGCGCGCGCAAAGTTCGATGACGACGGTGACCTGCTTGCCGTGCTCGCAGGCGCGGCACAGCGCATCCACGATGCGCGAATGGTTGGCAAGCCTGTAAATGGTGATCTTGATGGAAAGCACCCGCTTATCCTTGGAACACTCGTCCAGAAGTTCGATGAGGGGCGTCATGCTGTCGTACGGATAGGAAAGGTAGATGTCCTTTTTGCGCACGTATTCGATGAGCGATTCCGCCTCTTTCAGCGGTTCGGCGATCTTCCCCTTGAAGGGAGGATAGCGCAGCTGCGCCGCCTGTTCCTCGGGGAAATAATTGCCGAGCGAAAAGAAAAATTTATAATCGAAAAAGTGCGGTTCCTCAAAGCAGTAGGCGGCATCCAGATTCAGCTGGTTGCGCACGAAAGCGCACAGGGGCGAGGACAGATCGTCCACTTCCAGGCGCACCACGCCCATATGCGCGCGCGTTTCGATCTTCCTTTTCATGATCTCGGAAAAATCGTGCTCGACGTCCGTATCGTCCACGCTCGTGTCGAGATCGGCATTGCGCGTGACGCGGAGCATCATTTTCCGACGCACAGTGTACCCCGAAAACGCCAGCCCGCAGAACGCTTTGAGCAGTTCCTCCACGGGCACCACCTTCGTCTTGTTGCCGTAGCCGATGCGGTACAGCCGCTCGATGGCGGGATTGACGTACATGACCCCGATCATTCCCCTGCCGTCCCGCTCCAAATCGCAGATGAGATAATTCTTTTTGTTTTCAAAGCGGATCATGGGATGCTTTGCATCCAGCACCATCAGCGACAAAAGCGGCATGACGCGGCTGACAAAGTACCCCTTGCATTCCTCCCGCTGACGGGGAGTGAGATCTTCCGCCGTGAGGATGCGCAGCCCCGCCTTGTTGAGTTCGCCGCGCAGCCTGACGTACACGGAAGCGCGGTTTTTATACTGTTTGCGCACCACCGCCATGATGCCCGCCAGCTGTTTGGCAGGCGTGAGCTGCGTCTTGTTGTCCGTGACGTTGGGGCTGGACAGCATTTCGTTGTACAGGCTCCCCACGCGCACCATGAAAAATTCGTCCGTGTTGGAGGTGAAAATAGATAAAAACTTACACCTTTCCAACAGCGAGTTGGTGACGTCCAGCGCCTGGTCCAGCACCCTCTTGTTGAACAGCAGCCACGAATATTCCCTGTTTACGTAAATTCCGCGGATAAACTTTTTTTTCGCCTTTTCGGCAGGATTTTCTTTCACTCTTGACCCTTCTCCTTGTCCTGATTTCCACCCTCTTCAACTTCTTCCGTCTGTTTGCGCGGCCTGCCGCGATGGCGCTTGGGCGCATTCTCCGCGGCGAGCTCTTCCGCCGTCTTTTGTTTGCGAGGTCTGCCGGGATGACGTTTGGGCGCGTTCTCTGCGGCGAGCTCTTCCTCTGTCTTTTGCTTGCGCGGTCTGCCGGGGTGGCGCTTGGGCGCGTTTTCCGCGGCGAGTTCTTCCTCCGTCTTTTGCTTGCGCGGCCTGCCAGGGTGGCGCTTTGGCGCGTTTTCCGCAGGCGTTTCCACTTCTGTAACTTCCTCGGCGGCGGGCACGACTTCCTCTTCCTCCGTCACTTCGAGAGCGGGAAGTGTCTCCTCTGCCGCGTCGTAAAAGTACGCCTCTTCCGCGTCCGTGTAATGGTAGGGCGCGCCGATGAGTTCTCCCGAAAGGATCAGCCGCAGATACCCTTCCTTGACGCCATGGTCGCTGACGAGGATATCCTTTGTTCCGAAGCGTTTGGCAAGCGTCCGCGTGACGATCGCCGCAATGCCCACGGAATACAGCTTTTCCGGCGCGGCATCCAAAATCAGGCGGGAACGGTCGTGTCCGCTGATCAGATGCTGCGTGAGCTTTTTGAATTTTTTATATTTCATTGCGCGCACGCCGTCTTCCTGCGTTCCGTACAGTTCGGTGTACAGATCGTACAAGGCATTGGCGTTTGCGCCCACCGTGACCAGCGTGGAAACCTCCCCTTCCGCGGGGAGCTCCTCCTTGTCAAAGCGATGTTCCAGATATTTTTTGATGCGCTTTGCCTCTTTCTCCTCCGGCTGGATGCGCGCGACAAACTTGTCGTGCAGGTGAATGAGCCCAAAATCGAAATAGTGCCGCTTTCCGCCGTCCAGCGCGCACACTTCCATGCTGGCGCCGCCCACGTCCAGAAGGACGGTATCGGGATACATACTGTAACGGGTATTGGCGACGTAATCGCAGTACGCTTCCGTTTCTCCCGAAATGAAATTGACGGGAACGCCCGTGCGGACAAGCACTTCCTTGCCCGCTTCCTCGAAATTCTCCATGGAGCGCAGCGCCGCCGTGGAGATGAGATACAGTTCGTCCGCGCCCAGTTTTCTGCCCTTTTCCTGCATGACGCGCACGGCGGCAACGAGTTTATCCACACCCCTTGCGGAGAGCTTACGGCCGTCCATGTAATGCACCAGCGTGAGGCTGGCGCGGTCGCGGAAAGATACGTTGATCTCGCTTCCGTCATGCTCCGCCGCGATGAGGGAAATGCTGGTAGAGCTGATATCGATGACACAATATTTCATAACTTCTCCTTATCTGCCCAGGCAGATGCCGATGTCCTCTGCCGAACGCACGATCTGCGATGCGGGGTCCACGAGTTTGTATTTCCCCGCGATGTCCTGCAGGGCGTTGAAGGTGATCTCCCTGCCGACGACCGCCGCCGTCACGCCGAAGCGGCCTTCCTTTGCCAGCTTCCCCGCAAAGCTTCCCAGCCGCGAGGAGAGAATGCGGTCGTACGCGGATGGATTTCCGCCCCGCTGAATGTAGCCGAGCACCGTACCGCGCGTTTCCGCGCCCGTGCGTTCCTCGATGACCTCGGCAAGGTGCGCCGTGACGGTGGTTTCGCCGCGCTCCGTGCGCACGAAGGCGCGCTCCTTCTTTTTATATCTGGCTTCGCTGTCCAGGACGGCGCCTTCCGCCACCGCAATGATGTTGCAGGGTTTGCCCGCCCGATAATTGCGCTCCACCGTTTCGCAGATCTTGTCGATGTTGAACGGGATCTCGGGCAGGAGAATGATCTCCGCTCCCGCCGCGATGCCCGCGTACAGCGTCAGCCAGCCCGCCTTGTTGCCCATCACCTCCACGAGAATGGTTCTGCCGTGACTTGCCGCCGTGGTGCGGACGCGGTCGATCGCCTCCGTGGCGACGTCCACGGCGGTATGGAAACCGAAGGTGACGTCCGTGCCGTAAATGTCGTTGTCGATGGTTTTGGGCAATCCGATGACGTTGCAGCCCTCCGCGCACAGGAGCGCCGCCGTGCGGTGCGTTCCCGCTCCGCCGAGGGTGAACAGACAATCCAGCCCCATCTTTTTATAATTGGTGCGCATCCGTTCCAGGCGCGTGGCTCCGCCCTCGTCCGGGACGGTCATCGTCTTGAAGGGGGTGCGGCGCGTGCCGAGGATCGTGCCGCCAACGTTGAGCAGCCCTTCAAAATCCGAGCGGCTCATGGGCGCGCTCTCGCCGCGGATGAGTCCGCCGTACCCTTCCGGAATGCCGACGATCTCGCAGTTCTTGATATTTTCGTAAGCGTACAGTCCGATGGCGCGCATCACGGCGTTCAGCCCCGCGCAATCGCCTCCGCTCGTCAGAATCCCTATTTTCATACAAACCTCCGAGTTTATTTTAACACCGAAACGGGCGCTCCGTCAATCCGATTGAAAAAATTTTTGCGTATGCACACAAAATTTTCCGAAAACGCGTTTTTACGCCAAAAACAGACGGAGCGCCGTCGGGCGCTCCGTCTGTTTCCTTTGTCTTTTTAAAGGTCATCTGCGTCCTGAACGGGCTTTTCCCCCTTCGACGGCGTGCCGGTATAACTTCCGTTCACGTCATACTTGGAACGCATTCCCTTCTTTTTCTTTACTTGCACGCCTTGCTTCCCTTGGTCGCTTTGGAACCGCTGCAATCGCTCGTCTTGTTCTGCGTTGCCTTGGCCTTGCTCTGCGTGCTCTTGCTCTGTTCTTTGCTGTTTTTCATCTCTTTTCTCCTTTATGCTTGATCGAATGGTAAGGGTATTTCAACGTAACCCTGCGTTGCCTTGCACAGCGGGCAAAGTTTCCACGCCTCCTTGGTGGTGGCGCGGTAGCCGCATTCGCTGCACACCCACAGCGTCGGCTTGTTCCGCTTGTACAGCACGCCGTCTTTGAGTGCGTTGTGCAGATAACGGAACACGATCTCATGCTCGCGCTCCACTCCCGCCACGCGCTCGAACAGCGCCGCAATGTCTTCAAACCCTTCCTCGCGCGCCTGCGCCGCAAAGGCGGGATACACCTCTTCGTGTTCCGCTTTTTCGCCGTCGGCTGCAAATTTCAGGTTCTCGACCAGAGTTCCGAACTGAAAAGGATAGCCTGCGTCAATGTCAATGTTATCGCGGCTGCCCGCTTTGAGAACGAGGGTATCGAAGAATGTCTTTGCGTGGTTTGTCTCGTTTTTTGCTATGGTGCGGATGTTGTCCGCAAGCACGGGATATTCCTCCGCAATGGCGAGTTTGGCAATCAGCTGATAGCGCATTCCCGCCTGGCTCTCCCCCGCAAACGAGCGGGCAAGGTTGGTGTACGTCATTGTTTTATTGAACTGCATGGCAATCCTCCTTACGCCATACAGTATGAACGACTTCCCCCGCGTTTATACATTTTTTTCATCAGAAAAATAATAATTTTATTTTACATTTTTATAGCCCTCCCATGATATAAGTTCTTAAAAGGAACATATCCCGCTCGATGAGCGTCATCAATGTTCCGTTTAGCGTCGTTTTGTCTGTGGTGGGGAATTGGAACCCGCCGCCTACCGCCTCATATGCCGCACAGAATGTTTCCATCTGATCGTAAAACCAATCAAAATCGTCTTTATAGATGAGATCGCTGACTGTAACTGATTTTAATTCGACGGCTTTTGCTTTATCTGAAGCGGAAACGGTAACGCTTTTTGTCTTTTCCATCAAAAACTCTAAATTACCGAAAACCCGCTGCATATCCGAAACATTTGCGTAGTCTTCGTTTGTCCATGCCTTTATGCCGCTCCATGTCGCCATTTGCTAAAAACCTCCTGTTTTTTTGTAGAAAATATTGCTTTCTATCCCCGTTTATGGTATAATATAACTACCAAAAAAAGGGAGAAATGAAAATGAAAAAGAAACTTTTTAGTTGCATATTACTCGCCGTGTTCGCTTGCGTTGCTTTGTTCTCTTTTGCCGCCTGCAGCAGCGATCAGAATGTTTCAGACCGCCTCGATGCGCTGGAATCAGACATGGATACGCTCGAAGCAAAAGTGGAAGCGCTTGAAGCCGCAAACGCAAACTTCCAGCAGCAACTTGCCGCTTTAGACACCTCTTCCGACACGTTTGCAGATGATCTTGCCAAACTCACTTCTAACTACAATAACCTTACCGCCAGCGTTCAGAACGCAACACGCATTGAAAGAGTTGTTGTAAAGGAAGAAGAAATCAAACAAGGAAATCTGCTTGAACATTGTTCTCTATATAAGAGCATGTCAGAAGGTAAATTTGTCATTAGTTGCCGAGTCGAATATTCAACACTTCTATTCCATTACCAACTTTTAACTTGTAAGGTATCGGCAAACTACAATCAGCAAACATATGCTGTAAATGTTTACCTTTCAAGAGCAGATGCTAATGAAAGTACACCTTCACTCAACGGCGGTACAGTAACAGATATTCCCGTAGATAATGTAGATAATGTTACACTTAATTTGGAAGAAATTGTACTTTACCGTTTTAACTAAGAAAAATTCAACCTGCGTAATTTTACGCTTTGCCTCACTTTTGTGAGGCTTTTTTTATTCTCTAAAAGCCGACACGGAAGATATGCTTTAGCAGTATCGCTCCCGAACACGGGTTTTTCAAGTTCCAGAATATCTCCGCACTCCAAAAGAATATTACGTTTGATTTCCAACTCAAAAAAGTCTGCAAAAAAAACGCCCGCATTGCGGGCGCAGGTTTTAAGTATAGTCCTCCATGAGTTTTGAAATGCGAACGAGATCGGCGGGCGTTACGAAATTGACGATGCGTTCCCCCGGCGTTCCGTGCTCGGAAACGGCCACGGCAAGCAGCTTTTTGTTTTCCTCGAAGGCAGTGAGTATGTCCTGCAGCGTGTTTCTCTTGCCGAGATATTTGTAGTACACGAGCAGGTCGGACTCCGAAAGGATGTCCGAGACGGGCGTTTCGGAAAGCCATTCGTCCACGCTGACGCCGCTTTGAACGGCTCCGCCCAGCGCCTTGATGATGCGGCGGTTGTTGACGATGCCGATCATGCGCCTGCCCTCGTACACGGGAAGATTGGAATACCCCGTGCGCGAAATGAGCAGCACCGCCTGCCGCAGGGACAGCCCCGCCTCGATACTGACGATCTTTTTTTCCTGCAACGTTTCGCCGATGGTGGGAGGCGTGCAGATCAGCCGCTCGATCGTACGCATTTCCTCCACCACCTCGTCGCAGGGCACGGCGATGATCTGCCCGTCCGTGCTCTGGTGAACGATGGCGTTGCGAAGGCGGGCATAATCGACCAGATCGTTTTCATACTTGCGCACGATGGAATTTTTTTCCGCACTGCGCCGCACGACGTCCGTAAACGACTGCGAGGGCTTGAAGGAATACAGATCGCGCAGCTGCGCATCGATCTTGTTATAACTGTTGATAAATTCCGTAGCGTTTCTTTTGTCCATGTTCCCGTCCCCCGAACGTTTGCAATTTTTCAACCAGTATACCATCCCGCAGGGGAAAAGTCAATCCCCCTTTTGGGAGAAAGTCAGTCCGACCCGCTCCCGCCGCGCAGGCGGCGGGAATAAATGCGGTATTCCCGCGAAAGGGAAAGCTCGTAATCGCTCTCCCGCTTTGCCGAACGGAACAGAAGTTCCCCCTTCCCCGAAGCGACCTGCGCCACCCCGTCCGCGCACATACAGACGGGCACGCCCGCGCAGAAGGCGCTTGCTCGCAGCATCAGACGGGGCGCCTCCTCCCTCTCCTGCCCGAACACGCTGATCACCGCGTCCGCATCGAACAGGGACAGAGCCTGCGCCACCTGCGGAAAGAAGAGATCTTCCCCCACGCAGATCCCCAGTTTTCCCGCCGCGGTGGGATACACCTTCAGGTGCGCGCCGCAGTGCAGCTGTTCCCCCTGCGTGTACAGCTGATCGGAGACGCCCAGCAGTTTGCCCCGCTCCGCTACCACGGCGCTCCTGCGGCGGAACCCGCAGGAAAGCGTGACGCAGCCCGCCACCGCCACGCAGTTCAGACGCCTACTCAAAAGCGCCAGGGATTCCAGCTTCTGCGACGTTCCGTCCAGCTCGCTGCGATAGTCCACCTCCCCAAGCGCCGAAAAGCCGAACACCAGCACGTCGCAGCCTTGCCCCGTTTCCTCCCTGCACGCGTCCGGGCCGCCGCCCGTTACAAAATGAAGTTTCATGCGCACCTCCCCTTTCTTTTCTATCATATGCGCCGCATTTTGTGCAAGGTGAAAATTTTTACGGAGCAATTTGCTTATATTCGGCACGAAATACTTGCAAAATTCTCATAATGTGTTATAATCTTGTGGTAAGATCTGTTTTATGGGAGCATTTATGCAACGTAAAATACGGATGACTCCGGTACGCCTGCTGGTTTTGGGATACCTCGTCATCATCCTGGTCGGCGCGATCCTGCTCGTGCTGCCCTTCTCATCCAAAATGGACGGCGGAGCGCCCTTTATGGAAGCGTTCTTTACCGCCGTTTCCGCCTCCTGCGTGACGGGGCTGGTCCTGCAAGATACCTACGCCTACTGGTCGGGGTTCGGGCAGGCTGTCATCCTCGTACTCATCCAGATGGGCGGCATCGGGTTTATGACGGTCGTCTTTGCCTTTTTCAGGCTGGGCGGAAAAAAGATCGGATTGAAAGAGCGCACCTTTATGCAAGAATCGGTCAACGCGCCCGCCCTCGGCGGCATGATGCGGCTGACCATGACCATCCTCATCGGCACCCTCATCTTTGAATTTCTCGGCGCGGTCGTGCTGTGCTTCCGCTTTGTCCCCGACTTCGGCTGGGGAAAAGGGATCTGGTTTGCCGTCTTTACTTCCGTTTCCTCTTTCTGCAACGCGGGTTTTGACCTCATGGGCGCCGCAGGCGTGGAATTCGCTTCCCTCACCGCCTATTCGGGCGACCCCATCATCTGCCTCACCGTCCCCTTTCTCATCATCGTCGGAGGGCTGGGTTTCTTCGTCTGGGACGATCTGAAAGAACATAAATTTCATTTCCGCACATACGCGCTGCACACCAAACTCGTTCTGGTGACGACGGCGGCGCTCATCGTCGTTCCCACTATCCTGTTCATCATCGCGGAAAACGAACTGCCCTGGCAGGAACGCATCTTTTCTTCCTTCTTTACGGCGGTTTCACCGCGCACCGCGGGATTCAACGTCCTGCCCCTCTCGGGGGAAGGCTCCGTCAAAGAAGTGGTCATCTTTGTCACTATCTGCCTGATGTTTGTGGGCGGTTCTTCGGGTTCCACGGCGGGCGGCATCAAAACGAATACCTTTGCCACCCTCCTGCTGGCCCTCGTTTCCCTGCTGCGCGGCAAGCGCTCGGTGGAATGCTTCGGCAGGCGCATCGACGAGGAGAACGTGAAAAACGCTTCACAGTTTGTCACCCTCTATCTCCTGTTCGCCGTTGTGGGAGTCGTGCTCATCTGTCTCTTTGAACAGAACAACCAGGCCGTCCCTTCCCTCACCTCCGTCGTGTTTGAAGTGATCTCCGCCATCGGCACCGTGGGACTGACGCTCGGCATCACGCCCAACCTTTGCATCGGCTCGGAAATCGTCCTCGCCGTTTTGATGTACCTCGGCAGAGTGGGCTGCCTCACCTTTATGCTCTCCCTGCGCACCCCCAGCACTCCCGCTGCGGCCCTTCCCCTCGAAAAGGTCCGCATCGGCTGAGTTTTGACTCAATTTCCTGCATACGTAGCGCCAAAATTTGTACGGCGCCGTACAATACAAATAAGAAGGTATTTATGAAATCTGTACTTGTGATCGGTCTCGGCCGTTTCGGGACCTATATCGCCAGAAAATTTACGGAACTCGGCAACCACGTTATGGCGATCGACACGGACGAAGAAAAAATCAACGAGATCCTGCCCTACGTCACCAACGCCCAGATCGGAGACGCTTCCAAGCCCTCCGTTCTCGAAGCCATCGGCGTGGATAACTTTGACATCTGCGTCGTTTCCGTGGGGGAAAACTTCCAGTCCTCCCTGGAAACCACTTCCCTGCTCAAAGAGGCGGGCGCCAAGTTTGTCCTTTCCCGCGCGTCTACCGAGATCCAGGCAAAATTTTTGCTGAGAAACGGCGCCGACGACGTCGTGTTCGCCGAAAAAGAAATGGCGGAACGCCTCGCCGTCAAATTCAGCGCGGACAACATTTTCGATTACATTCAGCTGACGCCCGAATACGCCATTTACGAGATCCCCACTCCCAAAAGCTGGGAAGGAAAAACCATCCGCGACAAGGGCGTGCGCGCAAAGTACAACCTCAACATTCTCGCCGTCAAGCGGGGCGGAACGCTCATTCCCCTGCCCTCGGCAGACCACGTGTTCAACTGCGCGGAACGCATGATCGTCATGTGCCGCAAGGCGGACATTGAAAAGCTCAACCACTGATTTTAAAATCTTTTACGGGCCGGCCGCATTTCCTGCGGCCGGCCCGTTTTTCTTCGGAAAGACTTCGGATTGTAAAAAATGCCGCCCGTACGGGCGGCATGAAAAAAGCGCCCGCGAGGGCGCTTTTGTTATCGGAGCATGGAGCGGTTGGCGGACACGTTGCGGTCGCGCTCCTGTTTTTTATAATTTTCTATGCGGAAGCGCTGGGTTTCGGCAAATTCCTTTGCCTCTTCCTCATCGATCCTGCCCTG
>DXFX01000049.1 GCA_019114245.1 Candidatus Borkfalkia faecipullorum
GATTTCAGAGAAAACCCGCGGGCGCGCGCCTGCGCCGCTGACCGCCTGTTTTCTCTCTTTGCGCGCTTTTTAGGGCTCTCTTATTGTAGAATGCGCGCAAATTCACTCTTTCCGCGTATGCCTTTCGGCAAATCGGGGGAAAAAGGCAAAAACGTGGTTTTGCCTTTTTCGAGAGATTATTAAATTAAAATTCACCCTCTTCCCGTAAGCCGTATGTATGCGGCAAATTGAGGGCGCTTTCCGAAAAGCGCGGTTTTCGGACGCGCGTTTTATTATTATAAAACCATATTCTCACGGAAAATCGCAGGGAGCAAAGCGAGCGAGATTTTCGTGAACAAAGGCGGCAGAGCCGAGGCGGAGAGGAGCAATGCCCGGGCAGGGCATTGCGAAAAACTTGCCTCGTGCACAGCCGCGAAAAGGAGGATAAAACGATGATCGAACTGAAAAACGAAAAACTTACCGTACAAATCAAGGAGTACGGTGCGGAAATTGCGAGCGTGAAAAACGCCGCGGGGCGCGAATACTTTTGGAACGGCGACGCAAAAATCTGGAGCGGACAGGCGCCCATCCTCTTTCCCATATGCGGCAGGCTTTTAAACCGCGCTTACCGCCTCGGCGACAAGACGTACACCATGAACAGCCACGGGTTTGCGCGCAGAAAAACCTTTTCCTGCACGAAAATCTCCGACATGTGCGCGGTTTTTACACTCTGCGACGACGAGGAGACCCGCGCGCAGTACCCCTTTGCCTTCCGCTTTTCCGTGCGCTACGAGCTGCGCGGCGATACCCTGCAAATCACCAACGAGGTGGAGAACACGGGGGATAAAACGATGTACTTCAACTTCGGCTCGCACGAGGCATACGCTGCGGACGGGAACTTCGAAGATTGGTCTGTCGAGTTTGCAAAGACGGAAAACCTGCGCGTGATGGAGCAGCCAATTTTGGGGTATTTAAGCGGCAAAACTCTGCCCTACCGCGATAACGTGAAAGAACTTCCCCTCTCCCACGCGATGTTCGAACACGATTCTCTCACCTTTGCAGGGCTTTCCTCGCGCGAAGCGACGCTCAAACACTGCGGCAAACCCGTCGTTAAGGTGAACTTTGAGGGGTTCGACTACCTCCTTTTATGGACGAAGGTCGGCGCGCCGTACATCTGCATCGAGCCGTGGAACGGTCTGCCCGACTACGTCGATACGGACGGAGAACTTTCGAAAAAGCGCGGCATTCTTTCTCTGGAAGCGGGCAAGACCTGTTCCATGCCACACACCCTGCAATTTTTCGATTGATATGTACAAAAAAAGCGGAACGTTCGCAAAAAAGCGGTGCGTTCCTTTTTTTGCGGCGATGGATAAACGAGTGCGCCCCCGCGAAAATTCGCGGGGGCGCATCGGTTCTGTATTTTGGAGATTACAGCTGTGTAAACGATTTATTTTTCGTCCGGCTTTTTCTTTTTCGGAACGCAGGAGGAACAGCCGGAACAACCCGAACAGCCGCACCCGCAGCCGCCCTTGCCCTGCTTTTTGCGCACATAGTGCCAAACGAGCATGAATACGACGAATCCCGCCGCGAGCACGCCGATGACGACGGAAACGATTGTCCCTGCGGCCGAAAGCAGATTCAGTGCCATGGTTATCCCTCCTTTGCGCCCTTTTTGGGCGCCCTTTTTATTTTTCCGCAATGCCGCCGCGGAAGCTTTTCCCTGCCGCGCGGCCGCTTACGGTTTTATTGTATTGCGCGGCGTTTGCGCTTATTCCCGCATTATTCCCGCGCGGCGCGGTTTTTGTTCTTTCTGCTGAAGTTGATCTTGCCCTTGTTGCGCAGGATAAAGTAGGTTACGGCCAGCGCGATGAGCACCGCGACGATGAATACCGTCCACCACCACGTAAAGATGAGGTATATCGCCGTGGAGGTGAGGTACGATGTGATGAGCCAGAAAGCGACCGTAAACTTAAACTTGCCCTTGGGCAGCTCCGCCTTGACGGTTGCCGCCGCCGCAAAGCACGGGATTGTGAGCATGTTGAACACGGTAAAGGCGATCAGCCCCTGCCAGGAAATGCCCGTCTGCTGCACGAGGAACTGCACGGCCTGCCAGCCCTCCATGGAGCCTTCGTCGAGCAGTGCCTGCCCCGCGAGGCAGTTGCCGAGGACGAAGAAGGTGGAAATGACGTTTTCCTTGGCGATGAGCCCCGTGACCGCCGCCACGACGAATACCCACGCGTACTCGCCCCACTGCACGCCGAAGCCCATCGGGGTGCATATCCAGCAGACGAAGGAGCCGATATCGTACAAAATACTCTCATCCATTTCGACCATCTGCCACTGCCAGGAGAAGTTGGAGAGGAACCAGATGACTATGGCGGAGGCTACGATGATGGTGAATGCCTTCTTCAGATAGTGTTTGAGCTTATCCCACAGGTGCACCATCAGGTTATGGAACTGCGGCGCGTGGTAGGCGGGGAGCTCCATGATGAAGGGTGCGACCTCGCCGCGCATGGAGGTCTGCCGCATGAACGCGACCATGATGACCGCCATCGCCATGCCGAACACGTACAGCGCGAACACCAGCAGATCGGCGTTGACGCCCGTGTACTGCGCGGCGATCGCTCCGCACACAGCGGCGAGGATGGGCGCCTTTGCGCCGCAGGTGAAGAACGGTATGACGCGGTTCGTCATGATCCTTTCCTTTTCGTCGGCGAGCGTCCTTGTATTGACCGCCGCGGGAACGGAACAGCCGAAACCCATGATCATCGGGATGAACGCGCGGCCGGAGAGCCCGAATTTGCGGAACGCCCTGTCCAGAATGAACGCCACGCGCGCCATGTAGCCCGAATCTTCCAGAATGGAGATAAAGAGGAACAGGACGAGGATCTGCGGGATGAAGGACAGAACGCCCGAAAGGCCCGCCCAAATACCGTCGTTGATGAGACCCTGCGCCCATGCCGCGGCGCCCACGTTTTCCAGGCCCGTGGCGATGAGCCCGCCGATCTGGTCGGTGATAAAGCCCATCAGGTTAAACACGATTGCGCCCGGCGTCGATATGCCGTCCGCCGTATAGAACACGGCGACGAACGCGCTCAGAACCTCGTTGCCGGTATCGATGTCCGTCGCAAACCCCGCGCCGCCGTTGAACCAGCCTGATATCGTATTCAGATACAGCAGGTCTGTGCCGAATGTCAGGTGAAAGATGGCGAACAGAATCACCAAAAAGATGGGGATACCCCAGATACGGTGGGTGAGCACCTTATCCGCCTTGTCCGACTTGGTGAAGGTTTCCTTCTTTTCCGCATGGACGAACGCCGTGGAGAAGTGCGCGGATATGTACTTGTAGCGCTCATCGGCGACCATCGCCTCGAAATCGCCCTCGAACACGTCGTCCTTGAACTGCTCCTTGAATTCCTCCACCATAGCGACTTCGTCGGGGTGGTTTTTGACCTCCAGCTCGTCCCCTTCCACTAGCTTGACGGCATGGAAGAGAGGGCTGGGAACACCCTTGCCCTTCAGGGCGATCTTCACGTCGTCGATGACGTGGGAGAGGGCGGAACCGCGCAGCACGGTGCTCCCCTCGCGCTTTTCGGCGGCGGACTGCCAGGCGCGCTCCATCAGCGCGGGGATGCCCTCGTTTTTGAGGGCGGAGATCTCTACGACGGGGATGCCGAGCTCCCGCTCGAGCTTGACTGCGTCCAGCTTGTCTCCGCTCTTTTTGACGGCGTCCATCATATTGAGCGCGACGACGACGGGTACGTCGATCTCCATGATCTGTGTGGTGAGGTAGAGGTTGCGCTCGAGGTTGGTCGCATCGATGATGTTGATGACGCAGTCCGGCTTTTCGTCGATGATGTAGTTGCGGGAGATGACCTCCTCGGGGGTATACGGCGAAAGGGAATAGATACCGGGGAGGTCGACGATGGCGACAGGCTCGGGCAGCTTTTTGTAGGTGCCCTCCTTTTTATCCACCGTAACGCCCGGCCAGTTGCCGACGTGCGCCGTGCTGCCCGTGAGGGTGTTGAACAGCGTCGTCTTGCCGCTGTTGGGGTTGCCTGCAAGGGCAAATTTCAGCATTTTACTTTACCTCCATGACGACGCACGAGGCTTCTGCCTTGCGCAGCGAAAGCTCGTAGCCGCGAAGGTTGACCTCTACGGGGTCTCCCAGCGGCGCGACTTTGCGCAGCAGGATGTCCGCACCCGGGGTAACGCCCATATCGAAGAGACGGCGGCGGATGTGCCCCTCCCCCTCGATGCGCTTGACGACGCCTCGCTCGCCGGGCTTGAACTCGTTGAGCTTCTTTTCCATAAATTATATCCTCTCAGATAAGTTTTATTGACGGTTTTATACGAGAATCTTCATCGCAAGGCCCTTATCCAGCGCGAGGCGGCCGTCGTGCAACTTGATGATGACGCTGCCGCCGACCTGCGACAACACCGTGAGGCTTGCCCCCGCGATGATTCCCAAATTTTCAAAGTGCCGCTTGTTCTTTTCGTCGGCAAGCACCTTTTTTACCGTAAGTTCTACACCCGTGGGCGCAATAGGCAAAGGCATATTCCTCTCGTTCTCCTCCGGGCTTCCCGCCCGTACTGTAATTATTTTACAAAATAGTTAACCTTTGTTAACGCATTATATTCTATCACCCTTTTTTCACGCTGTCAAGCGAATCGTCCGCGCAATTGCGAAATTTTTCAGATTTTTTTTCCTGCGGTA
>DXFX01000007.1 GCA_019114245.1 Candidatus Borkfalkia faecipullorum
CTCTTGAAGCCGGACAAAACCGACTTGCCGTCGACGTATTTGAGATCGATCATAATTTTGCCCGAAAGGCCGTCCTCTTCGACGCGGACATTCTTTACGTAACCCTCTTCGAGGAGAATGTTCGCGATCGCCTTTTTCATGTTGGACGCGGGCACCTCCACCGTGTCGTGTTTCGCGGTGAGCGCATTCCTGATTCTTGTAAGCATATCTGCAATAGGATCTGTCATGATGTGCCTCCTTACCAGCTCGCCTTTTTCACGCCGGGGATCTGCCCCTTGTACGCGAGGTTGCGGAAGCAAATACGGCAGATACCGTATTTGCGAAGTACAGCGTGCGGACGGCCGCAGATGCTGCAGCGCGTGTAAGCGCGCGTGCTGAATTTGGGCGTTCTCTGCTGTTTATTGATCATCGATTTCTTTGCCATAAGTCCGTTTCTCCTTATTTCTTGAAGGGCATACCCATTGCCGCAAGAAGCTCTCTCGCTTCTTCGTCCGTCTTTGCCGTGGTGACAAAGCAGATGTCGTACCCGCGGATCTTTTCCACCTGATCGTAGGAGATCTCGGGGAAGATCAGCTGTTCCCTGACGCCCAGAGCGTAGTTGCCCCTGCCGTCGAAGGAGTTTGCGGATACGCCGCGGAAGTCGCGCATCCTGGGGAGCGCGATGGACACGAACTTATCGTAAAACTCGTACATTCTGTCCTTTCTGAGAGTGACTTTGATGCCGACGGTCATTCCTTCGCGGACTTTGAAGTTAGCGACGGATTTCTTCGCCTTGGTGAGCACGGGCTTCTGACCCGCGATCGCTTTCAGCTCGTCGTGCGCGATCTGAACGCTCTTCGCGTTGTCCTTGATGTCGCCCAGACCGGTATTGATGACGATTTTTACGAGTTTGGGAACCTCGTTGATGTTCTTATAGCCGAACTTCTTGACGAGGTAGGGAACGACTTCCGTTTCGTAAGCCGCCCGGACTCTGTTCTTTTCTTTTTCTGCCATTTGGTATTACCTCGCCTCAGTCCTTCTTCTCTTCGGCCGCCTCTTCTTTCTTGGCGGTACGTTTTCTCGTTCTCTTCTTGGGCGCTTCTTCCGCAGCTGCGGCAGCCTTGCCCTGCTTCTTGTAAGCCTTGTCGAGAACGGCGCCGCACTTGCAGACGCGGACTTTCTTCATTTTGCCGTCCTGTTCGACGAACGAGTGCTTTACGCGGGTAGCCTTGCCGCACGCGTCGCAGATGACCATGACGTTGGAGGCGTCGATGGAGCCTTCACGCTCGACGATCTGGGAAACGGCGTTGGCCTTTCTCGCTTTCTGATGCTTTTTCTGGAGGTTGACGCCCTGCACGGTTACGCGGCCCGCTTTGGGGGAAGTGGACACCACTTTGCCCGTCTTGCCTGCGTCCTTGCCCGTGAGCACGACGACCGTATCGTTCAATTTAACGTTCATTGCTCGCTCCTCCTTACAGCACTTCGGGAGCCAGGGAGATAATACGCATATAGTCCTTATCTCTCAGTTCTCTCGCGATGGGCCCAAAAATACGGGTCCCTCTGGGCTGCTTCTGGTTATCTATGATGACTGCGGCGTTGTCGTCGAAGCGGATGTACGTGCCGTCCGCCCTGCGGATGCCCTTGCTGGTTCTGACGATGACTGCCTTTACGACTTCGCCTTTCTTGACGGCGCCGCCGGGAGTTGCGGTTTTGACGCTGGCGATGATCACGTCGCCGATGTTGCCGCTCTTTCTGAACGAACCGCCCAGAACCCTGATGCACATGAGCTCTTTTGCACCGGAGTTGTCCGCCGCCTTAAGCCTTGTCTGTGGTTGTATCATATGGCTCTTTCTCTCCTTATAATATTACTTCGCCTTCTCGACGATTTCGGCGACTCTCCAGTTCTTGTCCTTGGAGAGCTTTCTCGTCTCGACGATGCGGACCTTGTCGCCGACGACGCATTCGTTGGCTTCGTCGTGTGCCTTGACCTTCTTGGTCCTGGTGATGGTCTTTTTGTAGAGAGGGTGTTTGCTCTTGTCGACGATGGCGACGACGACGGTTTTATCCATTTTGTCGGATACGACAAGCCCGACTCTTTCTTTTCTTAAATTTCTTTCCATGATTCGTACCCTTCCTTAAACCCTCTTGAGTTCTCTCTCGCGGATCACGGTGTTAACGCGCGCGATGTCCTTTTTGCAGGACGCAATCGTCATCGGATTGTCAAGCTGTCCCGACGCATGACGGAAACGGAGGTTGAAAAGCTGCGTTTTCAGCTCGCCGAGCTTGCTCTGAAGCTCTTCGTCTGTCATGTTGTGAAGTTCTTTCCCTTTCATTAACCTTCACCGCCTTCTGTAATTTTTTCGACGTCTTCGTCGCCCGTTACGGGGTTTGCCTGGCCCTTGACCATGAATTTGGTCTTGATGGGCAGTTTGTGGCCCGCAAGGCGCATTGCCTCGCGCGCAACGTCCTCGGGAACGCCCGCCATTTCAAACAGGACTCTGCCCGGTTTGACGAGGGCTACCCAGTATTCGACCGCACCTTTACCGGAACCCATACGGGATTCTGCGGGGTGACGCGTGATAGGTTTGTGTGGGAAAATGTCGATCCAGACCTGTCCGCCGCGCTTGATGAACCTCGTCATTGCGATACGAGCTGCCTCGATCTGACGGGAGGTGATGCGCGCCGCGTCCACGGCCACCAGGCCGTATTCGCCGTATGCGACTTTATTGCCCTTGTGCGCCTGACCCTTCAGGCTGCCGCGGTGCTGCTTTCTTCTCTTGACTCTCTTCGGGATTAACATATTATCTGTTCCCTCCTTCCTGCGCCTTCGCTCTCAGCACTTCGCCTTTGTAGATCCAGACTTTCACGCCGATCATACCGAAGGTGGTGTGCGCTTCCGCAAAGCCGTAATCGATGTCCGCGCGCAGCGTCTGCAGAGGAATGGAACCCTCGTGATACTGTTCGCAGCGGGCGATCTCCGCGCCGTCCAAACGGCCGGAAACCATCATTTTGACGCCCTTGACGCCCGAACGCATTGCCTTGCCGATCGCCTGTTTCATGGCGCGGCGGAAAGACATACGCTTTTCCAGCTGCTGAGCAACGCCTTCCGCAACCAGCTGCGCGTCGCTGTCAGGCTTGCGCACTTCGGTCACGTTGATGACGACCGTCTTGCCCTTGGTGAGCTTGGCGAGGTCTTTCTTGATGACCTCGATCTCCGCGCCTGCCTTGCCGATCAGAACGCCCAGCTTGCCCGTGCAGATGGTTACGACAACTCTGTTTGCCGCGCGCTCGATAAGGATCTTGCTGATCGCCGCGGCATAGTACTTGTTTTTGATGAATTTGCGGATCTCGTAATCCTCTTTGATGTTCTTTCCGAAATCCTTTTTATCGGCATACCACTGGGTGTCCCAGCCCTTGATGACGCCGACTCTCAGACCGTGTGGATTAACTTTCTGTCCCATGACGAATTCTCCTTACTTACTCTGTACGTCAAGAATGACTGTGATGTGGCTGGTTCTTTTGAGGATGGAATGCGCCCTGCCCTTGGAAACGGGGTTCATGCGCTTGAGCGTGGGACCCTGGTCCGCGAACGCTTCGGAGACGACGAGGTCGCCCCTGTCCATGCCGAAATTATGCTCTGCGTTGGCCGCTGCGGAGAGGAGAACCTTTTTGACCGGCTCTGCCGAAACGATGTTGGCGTATTCGAGGATCGCCGCCGCTTCGTTTACGCTCTTGCCGCGGATGAGCGCGAGCGCCCTGCGCACTTTGTAAGGGCTCATGCGGATATGCCTTGCGGTCGCGTAAGGACGTTTGTCCTTGTTTTCCGCGATCTTTTTCGTCTTTTCACGCGTATTTTTAGCCATTTCTGTCTTGCGCCTCCTCTTACTTCTTCACCGTCGTCTTGCCGCCGGAATGACCTTTGAAGGTCCTGGTGGGGGCAAACTCGCCGAGCTTGCAGCCGACCATATCCTCGGTGATATATACGGGAACGTGCTTTCTTCCGTCGTGTACGGCGATCGTGTGGCCTACCATCTGGGGGAAGATCGTGCTCGCTCTCGACCAGGTTTTGAGAACTTTTTTATCGTTTGCCGCGTTGAGCTCCTCCACTCTTTTGAGAAGTCTCGCTTCAACGTAAGGCCCTTTCTTTACGCTTCTGCTCATTTGGATGATCCTCCCTTAATTGATGCGCTTAAGAATGAACTTGCCGGTAACATTCTTCTTCTTTCTCGTCTTATACCCGAGAGCAGGTTTGCCCCAAGGCGTAAGAGGACCGGCATGACCGACAGGGCTCTTGCCCTCGCCGCCGCCGTGAGGGTGGTCGCAAGGGTTCATGACCGCGCCGCGGACGGTGGGTTTGATGCCCATGTGGCGGGTCTTGCCCGCTTTGCCGACGTTGATGATCTCGTGCTCGACGTTGCCGACCTGACCGATGGTCGCGCGGCAGCCGACGGGGACCAGCCTCATTTCGCCGCTGGGCATTTTCAGCGTTGCAAACGCGCCTTCCTTTGCCATCAGCTGAGCGCAGATGCCGGCAGCCCTTGCCACCTGGCCGCCCTTGCCGGGTTTGAGCTCGATGTTGTGCACCATGGTACCGACGGGGATGGCCGTGAACGGCAGGCAGTTGCCCGCTTTGATGTCCGCGTTTTCGCCCGAAAGAACGGTGTCGCCCACGTTCAGCCCGATGGGAGCGAGGATGTATCTCTTTTCGCCGTCCGCATACTGCAGCAATGCGATGTTCGCGCTGCGGTTGGGATCGTACTGAATGCTCTTGACCGTTGCGGGAATACCGTCCTTATCGCGCTTGAAGTCGATGATACGGTATTTCCTGCGGTTGCCGCCGCCGATGTGACGGACGGTGATCTTGCCCTGGTTATTTCTGCCGCCGGACTTTCTCATGTCCTCGACGAGGCTTCTCTCCGGTTTGGTTTCCGTGATCTCCTCGTAGGTGTGCACCGTCATGAAACGGCGCGCGGCGGACGTAGGTTTATATCTCTTGATAGCCATTTTCTGCTTTCCTCCGGTTTATCTGGATCAGGACAGGGAATTGAAGTACTCAATCGCCTTGCTGTCCGCAGTGAGCTGAACGACGGCCTTTTTATAAGAGGAGGTGAGCCCTTCGTTTCTGCCCATTCTCTTCGTCTTGCCGCGCACGTTGCACGTGTTGACGCTCTCTACCTTGACGCCGAAGAGCTCTTCGACCGCCATTTTGATCTGTGTTTTGTTTGCGCCCTTGGCAACCTTGAAGGTGTATTTCTTGGCTGCGATCCCGTCGTAACCTTTTTCGGTAAGGATGGGCTTAATGATGATGTCCTGCGCTTTCATTATGCTCCGTAGACCTCCATGATTTTTTCTGCCGCAGCCTTGGTGAGGACCACTTTTGCATTGGCAACCACGTCGTAGGTGTTGATCTGTTCGACGGGGAGGGTGCTCAGCGTGGGGATGTTCCTGCTGGCGAGGATGACGTTTACATCGTCGCTGTCCATGACGAGCACGGTGCGCTTATCGAGGTTGAGCGCCTTTACAAATTTGACCATTTCCTTGGTCTTGGGAGCGGAAACTTCCAACTTGTCCACGACGACGAGTTCCGCGTCCGCAACTTTCTTGGAGAGTGCGGAGAAGAGTGCGCCGCGCTTTGCGACGACGTTCATCTTCTTGGAGAAATCCCTGCTCTTGGGAGCGAACACGACGCCGCCCTTGATCCACTGCGGTGCGCGGATGGAACCCTGACGTGCGCGGCCGGTCCCCTTCTGTCTCCAGGGCTTGACCCCGCCCCCACGGACTTCCGTGCGGGTGAGCGTGCTCTTCGTGCCCTGTCTTTCGTTGGCGAGGCGCGCAACCACTGCCTGATGAATCAGGGGTTCGTTGTATTCCGCGCCGAAAATCTTGTCGGAAAGGGTCATTTCGCCCGCTTCCGAACCGTCCATTTTATAGATCTTAACGATAGGCATATCTCTTACTCTCCTTATTTGGACTTCACGCTGTCACACACGGTGACGATGCTGCCCTTGGGACCGGGGATAGCGCCTTTGATGAGGAGCGCGTTTCTCGCCGCGTCCACCTTGACGATTTCAAGGTTCTGAACGGTGACTTTTTCGTGACCGTACTGTCCGGGCATATGCTTCTGTTTGAAAACTCTGCTCGGCGTGGAGTTTGCACCCATGGAACCGACCTCTCTGTGTACAGGGCCGACGCCGTGCGTTTCTTTCAGGCGGCGCTGGTTCAATCTCTTGATGACGCCGGAGAAGCCGTGTCCCTTGGATACGCCCGCGACGTCTACCTTGTCGCCTTCCTTGAACGTATCGGCCTTCACTTCTTTGCCCACTTCGTAAGCGGAGAGATCGGAGAGGCGGAACTCTCTGAGGACTTTCTGGGGCTTTACGCCTGCCTTTTTGAACTGTCCGAGCTCGGGCTTGTTGATGCGCTTTTCGCTGACTTCGTCAAAGCCCAGCTTGAGAGCGGCATAGCCGTCTTTTTCCACCGTCTTGATCTGCACTACGGGGCAGGGACCTGCTTCCACTACCGTTACGGGGATCACTTTCCCTTCCGGAGTAAAGATCTGCGTCATGCCGACTTTGCGGCCGATGATTGCTTTATTCATTGATAAAGTTCACTCCTTAAAATTTTATTGCGAATACCTTGACGAAACAAAGTATTACTTGACTTGGTTTTTGTTTGACCTTCTTATAAGGTTACAGCTTGATCTTGATGTCCACGCCTGCGGGCAGATGTACGCTGTCCAGAAGCTTTGCATTGGGGCTGTAGATGTCGATGATCCTCTTGTGGGTGCGGATCTCAAACTGCTCGCGGCTGTCCTTGTCTTTGTGGGGCGAGCGAAGGATGGTAACGATCTCCTTTTCGGTAGGCAGAGGGATGGGGCCGCCGATCTTTGCGCCCGATTTCTGCATAGCGTCCACAATGCGCTGCGCCGCGAGGTCTACGAGTTCGTGATCGTATGCGGCGAGTTTGATTCTGATTTTCTGTCCTGCCATTTTGACTGATTCCTACGTTTTTTATACTAACTTTACGTCAACTGAGCCGTGTGTGTCGAAGTCTCTGAGAAAAATAAATGCCATTCTATATTAAATATGGAATGGCTGTACTTCGGTTAGTCGCAGGGATCGAGTCCCCACATTTGTCGGCATAAATTATCTTCGCTTTGGGCGCAATTTTGCTGTTGTTTATCCTTGCTACCCGAAGCGATTAAGTAACTTTACGCCTCAACCCTATTACACAGCTTATATACTATACCACAGGACACAAGATAAGTCAAACAATTTTTCTCTGTTTTTTAAATTTTTTCCGCAGAAATTTGGCTTTTTTTGGCAAGTTTTGCCGAAAATGAAAGGCGTTTTCTCTTTTTGAAAAAAACTTACTTTTCCTCCCCTTCCCGCCCCTTTTTCCGCCCGTCCGTCTTTTTTCCGTATATATAATATTGTCGCGCGCGTAGAAAAACAAGCGGAAATTTTTTGCCCGCGGCGACGCCCGTGACGGAATCATTGTTCCTCCGCCATGTCCGAAAGTTCGCCGCCCTGCCCGACAAAACAAACGTAAGAGGGGCGCCTGTACAGGCGCCCCTCTTGCGTTTTGTCTTCCTTTTCGGTTCACTGCTTTTGCGTATAGAAAGGCTGCAGGGACATCTCCTCCATGGCGGCTTTCATCTTGCCCGCATAGAGGTACAGCACATAATCTTCCGAACGCGAATCCAGGTAGGCGCACAACGTGTTCATCAGCCTGGCCTGTTCTGCGGGAAGCACTCTCTTTTTCATTTCCACGGCGATCGCCGTGCAGGCGGGTTCGCCGAAATCGGCGGCATACACGCGCAGGATGCTGCCCTCGCTGATCTCGCCGATGCGCGCGCGGATCTCCCCCATCACTTCCTCGGGCAGGCCGCAATCCCGCAGCTCCGTTCCCTTTTTCCAATGCGTTGCGGCAGACCTGTCCTCCGCCTCCTGCGAAAGTTCGGGCGCGTTGGAACGGTATTCCTGCAACAGCTGCTCGTTGCCCGAGCGGAGCGCAAACAGTCCGATATGATCCAGACAGCTGTCTGTCAGATCGCGGTTCGAGCGCATGGCGGCGCGGAATTCCTCCACGCACCGTTCGTCCATGCGGTCAAACCAGATCTTCGCCCGATACAAGTGCGCATAGGCCGCGTTCGCGTCCTTTTCCAGCATCTTGTCCGCGATCTGCATTGCCTTTTCATCGTCGATGCCGTAAAACGCCTGCATACAGAGGACCTGCTCGTCCAGCGGAAGCTCTTTCCCCTCCGCCGCGGCCGCATCGTACTTTTCCATCTGCTCTTTGCGGGATATATACGCTTCCTCGCGCACGGCCGCATATTGCGGGCGCAGGAACTCGCAGACCATCTTATCCGCAAACTGCAGCAGTTTCTGCTGTTCGCCGCGGTATTTTTCGTCCGATTCCGTCTGCGAATCGTCGTATTCGCTCACCTGCATTTTCTCCATGCGCTGGCGGAGCGTGGGGTGCGTAGATACCCGCGCGGGCAATTCTTCCCGCATGATCTTCCGCCACATTTCCCCGTACTTTTCGCGATAGGCAAAGAAGGTTTTCAGATCGCGCGAGACCAAATCCTGCGGCACCTCCTCGGGTTCGTAACAATCGTAACTCGTTTCGCGCTGCGGCAGATCGTTGTACAGGGAAAGCTCCGTCCCCTTTGCGGTGGCGTCGATAAAGGCGCGGCTCTGGCCCAGCTCGATGACCTTTTCGTCGGCGAGAATTTCGTGGTGCCGCGTGGCAAACATACGGTACGTTTCCGAGGCAAAGAGAATCTGCATGGCAAAACTGCTGAGAAACAGGGAAGCCACAGCGCTGAACAAATCATCCCTGCGCTCCACCCAGCGGCGGCGCGCCCTGTAAAATCTGCGCCCGCGCGCCGTGTCCACATTGACGACGTGCGCAAATTCGTGCAGCATGACCGCATACAGCTCCCCGCCCGTGAGCAGGGCGCACTCTGTCGCGTCCAGCCCGATACAGATTTCCGCCCCCTCTTCCCTTACGCCGATGCCTTCCGAAACGAGCTCCGTACGTAGTTTTCTGTGACAGCCTGCCGCCTCCGCCGCCCGCCGGACCTGCGCAAAGATGAGCGGATATTCCTTTGCCGAAAGAAACAGGCGATGGGGCGTCTTTTCCGAAGGGACGATGAAATTTTCAAACAGGCCCGTCAGCAGGTACGCCCCTACTATCCCCGCGAGCGCCGACCACTCGGCGCGCGTTGCGCCCAAAAACACGAAGAGGAGCACCGTCAGCACGATGAGAAGCGCAAGCCAGGCATTCCCCTGCCCGATCTTCCTGTGCGCCTCCCGTTCCGCGGCTTTGAAGTCCTCTTCCACCGACTTTTGCATTTCCAGGCCGTAATTGTAGATTTCCCGCGCCGTCTTGTTGTCAAACCGATGCTTGAATTTTCTCAACCCCACAAGATTTACGGCCGCACAGGCGATCAGAAGTACCAGACAGGCGACGCACAGCGGAATCCAGAGAGACGGAAACTCAGGCAATAAAAAAAGTCCCGCCACGATCGCCGCGGTGATGACTACGACCGCGCAAACCGCCGACAGGATGGTATAAATGATCTCTTTTGTTTTCATGCTCATATTCATTTCCCTCGCCCCTTTATCATACCATACCTTTGGCGCAAATTCAACCGTAATTTAAAATTTCCCCCGCAATTTCCGAAAAAAACACCTCTGCGGAAAGGGCGTCACACATATTTTGTTGCGCCTTTCGTCCGAAATTTTGCACAACGTACACCGTTTATCGCTGCAAAATCCCGTACGCACCGCTGTAACGAAAGTCCGTTTTCAAAGCCGATCGGCGGCGGCTGGCAAAACTTTTTCCCTGTTCCCCTAAAATTTTTGTTGAAGTATTGCAATCAAAGTCAATCGGCGGTATAATGGTATCAGATAAAAACACTCGGATTCAGGAGGAAAAAAATGCCGCTCGTCAACGCAAAATGCACCAACTGCGGCGGGACTTTGCAGGTAGACGCCGCCAAGGAAGCCGCCGTCTGCCCCTTTTGCGGTTCCGCTTTCATCGTGGAAAAAGCCGTTCAGAATTATAACATCGTAAACAACATTCAGGCAAACGTCGTCAATATTTACGGCGCGCAGCCAAAAGATTACGTCATCAAGGGCGGAGTCCTGACCAAATACAAAGGGGAATCGGTCAACGCCGTCCTTCCCGACACCGTCCACGGGATCGGGCCGAAAGCCTTTGCCGACTGCAAATATCTCGAATCGGTCACCTTCCCCTCTTCCCTCAAAAGCATCGAGGAAGGCGCCTTTTACCGCTGCGGAAGCCTCAAAGAAATTTCTTTCCCCCAAGGATTGCAGTCTATCGGCGATTGCGCCTTTGCGTTCTGCAACGGCCTGCAAACGGTAAAGATCCCCTCCTCCGTGAAAACGGTAGGACATTGCGCCTTTTTAAAATGCGATTCCCTGACCGAGGCCGTCTTTGAAGAGGGTGTGCAGACCATCGGCGCGCTCGCGTTCTACGAATGCCCTTCCCTGAAAAAGATCGTTCTGCCGAAGAGCCTGAAAACCGTTCTTCCCCTCGCTTTTTACGACTGTCCCAACCTCACCGACGTGTACTACAACGGCTCTTTGCCCGAGCTCCTCTGTTTCTGCGCAGAAACAGATCGCAATGCGTCCGATGCTTATGAGGACACGCTGAATCAGGTCGAAAAAATTTTCAGACGCTATCCTTGCCCTGAAAGTCTGCAAGACGACAGCGGCGTTTTTGACGGCTATTGTTTCGATTACGGAGAGGTCCTGTCCATCCCCTCCGTCAAAAACCTGTACACGGACGGAAAACTGATTGAGGGAACGTTCACCTTCCCGAAAGAGTGCGCCGAAAAAGGCGTAAGGTTTATGCATTTCACTCTGCTGAGAGGGAGCGACAAGATACATACCATCGTCCTGCCAGGCAATTATCCCCACAAAGGAAAGCTCGATACTTGTCCCATCTGCGGAAGCTATAAGAGCATCTCCCTCTTCGGAAAATGCAAAAAGTGCGGAACCAAATTCATCCGCGAAAAATAAACGCGGCAAAACGTTTTCAAAAAATCGGACACATCCCCTTACCGAAATACCCTTGCACGAAAGGAAGCTTGTTTTTCCTTTTACCTTTCAGACTGCTTGTTACAAAATAAGACAAACGATCAGGAGGCAAAAAGAGTGTGCTTTTTATTAAATCTTGAAATTCGCGTCAAAGCGAACGAAACAGATACCAGCAAGGAAAAATTTTTTTCAAACGAACAGGAATTGGTCGAGGATTACTTATGCACGCTGTACAGGAACGGACAAATTTATGAGGATTATAACCTGATCCGCACAGACCAACATTGCTATGAAGCATATGTAAACGTACCGAATACAGAAAGCATTTCCGAGAAATATAACAATGAGTATGTGAACCGTTCTTACAAGTATCTTCTTGTCCGAATCAAAGAGAAAAACACGAACATTCTGTATGAATCCACCTGTAATTGTAAAACGGTCCCCTATTATGTTTTATTTACCACATCGGAGATCGGGACAGCAAGCCCCGTGATTTGCGGTAAATGCGGAAAAGAAATACCTCTCTATAAAATTCCCTTTTTGTTTGGCGAAAAAGAACATTTTACGTTACTCAATTACCAAAAAACTTATGCAAGCATACACGAACTCTATATGCAGTCGTTGTCAGATCGGTTTACAAAAAATCAGTTGGTCAACCCTGCATCAGCTTTGAACAGAATGGCCTTTGAAATCAGAAAAGAATTGGAAAACAAACTGAAAAAGCCCGTATATCTGAGCCTTTCCCGAATCTTTTTGAATATCAAACGCGACAGCAAAAAAATTGACAGCAGCAAATGCCCAGAATGCGGCAAAAATCTCGCGGAATGCACTTATCAGTGGGGCTCGTTAAAAATGTTCAGATGTGACGATTGCAGGCTGATCACAGACAAACCCTGGTAATTTTCCAAAAAAGAGCGAAGAATTTTCATTCTTCGCTCTTTTTAATGTCTGAAAGTGCAATTCCTGTTTTTTCCCCGAATATTTTTCCCGTGAGATGTCCCGCCATGTCCTCCCAATTTTTCCTTTTCTGCGCGATCAGACTTCCGAACTTCGACGTCCCCGCAAGAGCGGACAAACCTTTTCAGCTGATCTTGATGCACTTGCCCGTGTCTGCGTCCTGGAACATCATCCAGTATCCCCTGCCGCGCGGCTCAAACACGGACAGCGGCAGAAAGGAACAAAGCCCTTTCAGAGCGGCGGGCGCCTCCCCGAACGTCTCCGCGGGAACGCCGTAACAGATATATCTGGCGCGCGTTTCGTCCGAAATAATGCCTACCGTATAGTATTTATTTTTACCAAACTCGATGCGCACCCATTTGGAATAGGGAATACATTCCGCCAGCTCTTCCTCCGCGGGGTACCGCTCGAACAGCGCCGCAAGCTCCCGCTTTACTTTTGCAAAGTATCGGGGAGATCCCTCCTCGGACGCAGTTGCTGCGCCAGGCGGCGCATCTGCGCCGTCCTCTCCTGCGAGCGCGCGCTCGCATACGCCCGCACCATCTTCATCCGTTCCAGCGTCCCCGGCGCTTCCCGCCGCAATGTCAGAACGTTCATCTTTCACCTCGTCGAATTCGTAATAGTTTTCCGTGGCGACCATCTCGTCGTCGTAAGGAGCATCCTGCGGCGGCTCCGCCGTTTGCGCGGCGGGGCGCGCAGGCATGATCTGCTCGTCCGCAAGCGCGGCGCACAGTTTTTTTACGTCGTACGTAAGCTCGCCGCATTTCCCGAACGCCACGGGCGTGACGCTTGCCCCCACAAAACAGACGAGGCAGCAAAACCCCGCCGAAATGTCCGCCTCGCTTTTGCGGCGCAGCTGCCCGGAAGGCGGCACCACTTCAAACTGTTCGCGCACCCCCTTTTCGTCGCACAGAAGGCAGATGTATCTGCCCTCGCGCAGCGGCGCAAACCCGATGAGCGCCAGAGACAGGGTGAGCGTTCCGCCCAGCATTTCCGCCGTAAGAAGTGCGGAAACTTTTTTGCCGTCCTCCGCAAAACCGGAGGAGAGCTGTTTTAAAATGCACAGTTTTTTGAGATAGTTCATGCGCAACCGCCAGAAAAGGAGTTTCGTGTACCATTATATATACTGTCACGCCGCGAAAAACAGAACATTTGCGCGAATTATAAATGATCTGCGGGAAAACCGCGCAAAAAATAGCCTTGAAAAAAAGTTTACTTTTCCGAAAAAAAGGGTTATAATGGAAGTACGGGTGGAAAAGAAACACCCCTGTTCAATTTGTGTAAAATTTCTCAGAAAGGAGATTGATAAGTATGGCGAACTACGAAAAGGCTCTGACCGACAACCAGAAAGTTCTGCGCTTTATCGATGAAAGCGCGGCTCTTTGCCAGCCTGACCGCATTGTGTGGATCGACGGCAGCAAGAAACAGCGCGACGAACTGCGCGCCGAAGCTTGCGCCACGGGCGAAATGATCAAGCTCAACGAGGATCTGCTCCCCGAATGCTACCTGCACCGCACCGCCGTCAACGACGTTGCACGCGTGGAGGACAGGACCTTCATCTGCTGCCGCGACAAAAACGACGCCGGCCCCATCAACAACTGGATGGATCCCAAGGAAGCTTACAAGATGGCTTCCGAGATCTTCAAAGGTTCCATGCAGGGCAGGACGATGTACGTCATCCCCTATTCCATGGGCATCGTCGGAAGTGAATTCTCCAAAATCGGTATCGAACTGACCGACAGCATCTACGTCGTTCTCAACATGGAGATCATGACGCGTGTCGGAACGGACGTCCTCGAAGTGCTCGGCAAGGACGGCAATTTCGTCAAAGGCCTGCACTCCAAGTGCCAGCTGGACGAAACCAAGAGATACATCCTCCACTTCCCCGAAGACAACACCATCTGGTCGTGCAACAGCGGCTACGGCGGAAACGTTCTGCTCGGCAAAAAATGCTTTGCTCTGCGTATCGCTTCCTACCTCGGCAAAAACGAGGGCTGGATGGCAGAACATATGCTCATCCTCGGTTTTGAAAAACCCGACGGCGACGTCAAATACATCGCCGCGGCATTCCCTTCCGCTTGCGGCAAGACCAACCTCGCCATGCTCATCCCGCCTGAATCCTATCGCAAAAAGGGATACAAGATCTGGTGCGTGGGCGACGACATCGCCTGGATCCGCGTGGGCGCGGACGGCAGACTGTGGGCGATGAACCCTGAAAACGGATTCTTCGGCGTGGCGCCCGGCACCAACGAAAAATCCAACCCCAACGCTCTGCACACCACCCAGAAGGGCACGATTTTCACAAACGTTGCACATAATCTGGACAACAACACCGTCTGGTGGGAAGGTCTGGACAAGAACCCGCCCAAACACGCCGTCGACTGGAAGGGCAACCCTTGGGACGACGCGGCAAGAGCTGCAGGCGTAAAGGGCGCTCATCCCAATTCGCGTTTCACCGCTCCCGCAAAGAACTGCCCTTGCATCAGCAAAGAGTTCGATAACCCGAAGGGCGTTCCCCTGTCCGCGATCGTGTTCGGCGGAAGACGCGCCAAGACCGCTCCCCTGGTGTACCAGAGCAAGAGCTGGGACAACGGCGTGTTCGTCGGCTCCATCATGGCAAGCGAAACGACCGCTGCCGCTACCGGCGCCGTCGGCGTCGTCCGCAGAGATCCTATGGCTATGCGCCCCTTCTGCGGCTACCACATGGGCGACTACTTCCAGCACTGGATCGATATGGGCAAGAAAGTTGCACATCAGCCCAAGATCTTCAACGTCAACTGGTTCCGCACCGACGACGAGGGGCATTTCCTGTGGCCCGGATTCGGTGAAAATATGCGCGTGCTCGAATGGATTTTGAAACGCTGCGAAGGAACCGTCGGCGCCGTGGAAACCCCTATCGGCTACGTTCCCGATCCCAAGGACATCAACCTCGAAGGCGCAGACGTCTCCGAAGAAACGCTCAAAGAGATCCTCACCGTCGACAAAGAGACCTGGAAGAAAGAAGCGGAAGGCATCGAAGAATTCTACAAGCAGTTCGGCGACCGTCTGCCTAAGGAACTCTCCGAAGAGCTGGCTACGCTGAAAGCGAATCTGAATAAGTAAAAAAGTTCACGCAAATCTCGCCGAACGAGACGGCTGCGATTTGCCGTGATTGGAAAGAAAACCCGATGTTCGCCGCTCTTTGCGGCTTGGCATCGGGTTTTCTCTCTTTGCGCGACCTTTTGCGCTTCCCCTTTTGCTTTAGTCGCGCAAATTCACTCTTTCCTCTTTCGCCGCCCATGCGGCGCACGGGGAAAAAGGCAAAAGTGTGATTTTGCCTTTTTCAAAGAGTTTGGTTCACGAAAATTCTTTCAAGCTGATGAAAGAATTTTCCGTGATTGAAAAACAACCCCGCGGGCACGCAAATTCTTTGCTGGCCGCGGGGTTTTTCTCTGCGGCACATTTTAAACTTAAACGGGGCGCCCTGCCGAAAGCAGGGCGCCCCGCGATTTTTTATTTGTTCCGCGCTTATTCTTCCCCGCGGATGAGGACGTTGGGAATAAAGGGCTTGACGAGCTGTTTAAACGCCTGCATCTGCGCTTCCGAACAGGGCGTAAGCCCTTTCTTCAGCACCGTTTCGCTGTCGCGGAAGGTCTGCAAAAAGTATCTGTTTGCGCCGCGCAGCCATTGGCCGATGCGCACAAAATCCCCGCCCGTGTGCAGTTCTTTGACCACCGTCGTGCGAAATTCGTAACCGAGAGTTCCTTCCAGCAAAAATGCCGCACTCTCCTCGATGGCGGAAAGGTCGACGGCGCACCCCGCCGTTTTGGAATAATTCTGCGGGGAATTTTTTATGTCCATCGCCACAAAATCCACCAGCCCCGCCGCGCAAAGCTGCTTCAGCTTTTTCGGGAAAGCGCCGTTGGTATCCAGCTTGACGCTGTACCCCAGCTCCTTCATGGCGCGCAGAAAGGGCGCGACGTCCTGCAAGAGCGGTTCGCCGCCCGAAACGCAAACGCCGTCCAGAATGCCTTTCCGCTTTTTTAAAAAGGCGAAAAACTCCTCTTCGGAAATGTCCCCTTCTCCGCCGCCGAGGATCTCCCCGTTCTGACAGAAGGGACAGCGGAAATTGCACCCCTGCAAAAATACTGTACAGGCGACTTTGCCGGGGTAATCGAGAAGCGTTGTCTTTTGCAGTCCCGCGATGTTCATAACTTTTCCTCCGCGTTTTTTACCATTATACACCCGAACGCGGCAAAAGTAAACAATTATTCCACGGTAACCGATTTTGCAAGGTTGCGCGGCTTATCCGGGTCCATGCCGCGCAGGAGGCTGAGCCGACAGGCAAAGTATTGCAGCGGCAGGACGGACAGCACGGGATAAAGGGGCGCGCAGATTTTGGGAAGAAGCACCTTGCAGTGCGCACAGCTTTGGGAGAGCGCCTGTTCGCTCTGCGAAAGGAGAATGGTATAGGCGCCCCTTGCGCGCACCTCGGCGAGCGCGTTTTCCGTCTTGGCAAACAGCGCCTCCCTCGTAGAGAGGGCAAACACGGGGAACCCTTCCTCCACCAACGCCAGCGAACCGTGTTTGAGTTCGCCCGCGGGATACCCTTCCGCAAACAGGCAGGCGATCTCGCGCACTTTCAGCGCCCCTTCCAGCGCGGTGGGAAAGTCGGCATTTCTGCCCAGAAAGAACATTCCCTTTGCGGAAATCAGCTTTGCCGCCAGGGCGGACATTTGCCCGAAAGTGCCGAAGCACTCCTCCGCCCGTTCGGGCAGAAGGCGAAGTTCCCCTTTCCAGAGCGGAAAGCTCCCCTTTTTGAAAAAGACAAGCTGCGCCGCCAGATAAAACAGGCAGAGAAGCTGGGCATTGTAACTCTTTGTGGCGGCGACGGCAATTTCCGGGCCCGCGCGCATGGCAATGTTGAAATGCACGAGTCGGGACAGCGAAGAATCGGCGACGTTTGTAATGCCGATGAGAAAGGCTCCCCTCGATTTTGCCAGCCGAGCGGCTTCCAGCGTGTCCGCCGTTTCGCCGCTCTGCGAAACGGCGACAAACACGTCCTCCGCGCCGATGAGCGGCGTTTTGTAACGAAATTCGGAGGACGTTGTGCAAAAAACGTCGCAAACCCCTTTCTCCGCCAACACGTCCGCAAAGGAGAGGGCGGCGTGGTACGCCGTGCCGCAGGCGGCGCACCAGATACGCTTTGCGCCGCGCAAAGCGCGGGCGCAGGGAGCAAAATCCGTCCCCTCCAGCCCTTCCAGCGTATCGCGCAGGGCGCGCGGCACCTGCGCGATCTCCGCCTGCATGAAGGTACCCTCCGCCACGGACGCGGCGCGCTGTTCGCTCTTTACCCGCGTGAAACTGCGCTCGATCTGTCTGCCCTGCCCGTCAAACACGCGCACCGCATCAGAAAGAAGGACAAACTCCCCGTCCTCCACGGGACAGAGGAATTCCGCCTCCCCGCAAAGGGCGGGAACGTCGCTGCACACGTACAGCGCGCCTTTCGCCGCGCCTGCCACCAGCGGACTGCCGCGGCGCGCCGCCGCGATCTGCCCGGGATAGTCCGCGCACAGCACCGCCAGCGCGTACGAGCCGCAAAGCCGCGCGCACACCTCGCGCAGCGCCCCCAGAAAATCGCCGCGGTAGGCATGGGAAAGAAGATGGACGATCACCTCGCTGTCCGTTTCCGACAAAAACACGTCCCCCTGCACCAAAAGCTCCTCTTTGAGGGCGGCGTAGTTTTCGATGATCCCGTTGTGGACCAGCGCAAACTTTCCGCAAAGGTGCGGGTGGGCGTTTTCGTCCGAAGGTTTGCCGTGCGTTGCCCAGCGGGTGTGACCGATACCCGCCCCGCCAGGAATGGGTTTGCCCGCAAGATTGGACACGTACCCCTTTTTCTTGCGCACGCGCAGCGTCCCGCTGTCGGACAAGAGGCACACGCCCGCCGAATCGTAGCCGCGGTATTCCAGGCGCGCCAGCGACGAAAGCAGCTTTTCATAACAGTTTTCGCGCGAGATACAGCCGATGATGCCGCACATCACTCCACCTCCGATCGCAGGATCTCCCGCCGCACCGCATCCGCGGCGCGGCGCGCGGCGGAGAGCGTTTCCGCCTCCGCAAAGATGCGGACGACGGGTTCCGTCCCCGATGCGCGCACCATCAGGCGGTCGACGCCCGCACGCGCCCGCTCAATGGCCTCGCACACGCCCTCGTTGCCGAGCACGCGCACCTTGTCTTTGACGCGAACGCTGACGTTGTACTGCGGAAAGAGCGGGATATCCGCCCACGCGGACAGCGGTTTTTCCCCCAGCTTTTCCGCAATTTTCAGCGAAGTGAGAATGCCGTCCCCCGTGGTGGAATACTCGGACAAAATGACGTGCCCCGACTGCTCCGCACCCACGGCGGCGCCGCTCTTGCGCATACAGGCGGCGACGTACTTGTCGCCGATGTCCGTACGGGCGAGGGAGATCCCGCGCTTTTCCAGCCACCTCTCCGCGCCCGTGTTGGTGTGCGAAGTGCCTACTGCGAGATCCTTGGGCAGGCGCCCCTTTTCTTTGAGATCGGAAGCGAGGATGCAGAGCAGCTTATCCCCGTCCACGGGGACGCCCTTCTCGTCCAGCGCGATCAGGCGGTCGGCGTCGCCGTCGTAGCAAAACCCCGCGTCCGCACCCTGCTGCAGGACTGCCGCAGCCAGCTGTTCCGGGTGCAGGGCGCCGCACTTTACGTTGATATCCCTGCCGCTCCTGCCGCAGGAAAGCGCGATCACCTTTGCGCCCAGCGCGCGGAACGCGCGGGGCGCAAACGCACCCGCCGCCCCGTTGGCGCAATCCAGCACAAACGTCCTGCCCGCAAGCGGTTTATCGCAGCAGCTGACCAGAAAATCGAGGTACGCTCCCCTGTTTTTGAGTCTGTACGCCCTGCCGCACGCCAGCGGCGGGGCAAAGCTGTACTCGTCAAAATACTGTTCGGCGCGCGCTTCGCTCTCCTCGGCAAGCTTGTAGCCCTGCCCGTCGAACACCTTCAGGCCGTTGAACTCGGGCGGGTTGTGCGAAGCGGAGACCACCGCGCCGAACTGTGCGCCCCGCTTTCTTACAAAGAAGGCGACGGCGGCCGTGGGCAGAACGCCGCATAAAACCGCTTCCCCGCCGCCCGCCGTCACCCCCGCCGCAAGGGCGAGGGAGAGCATATCCGAGGAAGTGCGCGTATCCTGCCCGATGAGCACCAAAGGTCTTTTATGCAGGCGGCAGAGCGCATTGCCCAGCGCAAAAGCGGTGCGCGCCGTGAGCTGTTCGCCCGCCACGCCGCGGATCCCGTCCGTTCCGAAATGCGCGCCCATTATTTTTTCTCCTTGCAGGTGGGGCGCACCCTGCCGATGACAAACGCGCCCGCAGGCACGTCCTCCGTGACCGTGGCCCCCGCCGCTATGTAACAGCCGTCGCCCAGCGTGACGGGCGCGACCAGGTTGACGTTGCTGCCGATAAAGCAGTTGTCCCCCACGACCGTGCGATGCTTGGTCTTGCCGTCGTAATTGCAGAACACCACGCCGCAACCGACGTTGCAGTTTTTGCCCACGTCGGCGTCCCCTACGTAAGTGAGGTGCCCGATCTTTGTCCCGTCGCCGATTTTTGAATTTTTGATCTCGACAAAGTTGCCCACGCGGCAGTTGTTCCCCACCCGCGCGCCGGGACGCAGGTGGGCGAAGGGCCCGACGGAGGTATTTTCGCCCACGGACGCTTCGCGCAGGACGCTTGCCGTCACGCGGCAGCCGCCGCCCACGGACGAATCCTCCAGAATGTTGTTGGGGTACAGCATGGCGCCCGCACCCACTTCGCTTTCGCCCAGCAACGCATTGTTTGGGAAGACGACCGCGCCCTGACCGATCTTGGCTCGTTCGGACACGACGCAGGTCGAGGGAGACATGATCCTGTAATTGCTCATTGCCCGCCTCCGGAAAAAGAAAATCATTCCATCCTATGCCGCGCGGAAAAAATTTGTGAACGGCCCAAATTTGTGCAAAATTGTAAAATGTATGTGTTTTTTCTGCGAAAATCGCGTTCAGCTGTTTACACGAGCGGCGGCAATGTGTTATAATAAAACAAAGTATTTTTCGGGGAGCGGCGCCATGTTTGCGGCGAAAGTAAAAAGTTTTGCAAAGCTGAATCTTTCGCTGAACATTGCGGGCGCGAGCGGCGGCTACCATCTTTTGGACAGCGTGGTGACGAGCATCGACATTTACGACACCGTATGCACCAAGCCGCGCGATGACAGGCTGATCAACGTGTATATGCACGGATTAAACAGCGAAACCATCCCTCCCGAAAAGAACAACGCCGTAAAGGCGGGAGAAGCGTTTGTGAACGCCTTTTCCACCCGCGGAGCGGACGTTGAGATCTACAAGGACATCCCGATGGGCGCGGGGCTGGGCGGCTCCTCTGCGGACGCGGCGGGCGTGCTGAACGCCCTGGCGAAGCTGTACAAAATAAAGGACCGCGCAAAGCTGAAAGAGCTGGCGGACACGCTGGGCAGCGACACGGGATATATGCTTAGCGGAGGATTTGCCCGCATCAGCGGACGGGGCGAACGGGTGGAACCGCTCGGCGCCTGCCCTCCCCTGCATTTTTTGCTGTTTTTGCCGCGGACGCCCGTTTCCACGGCGGAATGCTTTGCCGAATACGACAAGGCGCCCGACGCGCTGCGCGCCGACAGCGCGCGCATGGAACGCGCCCTGCGCGAGGGAAATTTTTTGCAGATTGCGCAAAATATTTACAACGCACTGCAGGCGCCCGCCTGCCGCCTGAACGACGAAACGGCGCAGGCGTTGGAAGCGGCAAAGGCGTTTTCCCCTTCTGCTGCGGCAGTGACGGGTTCGGGGAGCGCCGTGTTTGCACTGTTTGAAAGCGAGGAGCTTTGCCGCTGGGCAAAGAGCCGCTACAAAGGAAAACTGAAAACGCGCATCGTAAAGAGCGTTGCGCCCGCCGCAAAGCGGGCGGGCATAAAAAATCCCTTCGTGCTCGGTGAGGACGAAGGGAAATAAACCGCAAGGTTGAGGGGACCATGGAAGAAAGAAATCTTGAACTGGACGACGACGGAAAGATCAGGCTGAAAAAGAGCGGCGCTTCTCCCGACGACGAAGGCGCGGACGAGGACGAAATAGTCATCCGCGTTCCCGATTTTCCGGGCCTGGAGGAAGAAGAGAAAGAGAATACCTCGGAAGAAGAGCTTTTGCGCCGCAGCTCGGAGCGCGAAAAACAGAACGCCGAACGCAAGGAAAAGGCGGAAAAACTGTACCTCGAAGCGGAAGATCTGTACCAAAAGGGCGAGCTGGACGCCGCGGGCGAAAAATACCTGGACAGCGCGGCGATGTACGGCGCAGACTGGCGGCCGTGGTTCGGCGTCGTGCGCGTACAGACAAAGGATTTTACCGAGTTTACGGGCATATACGATTGCGAACAGGCGTACGACAAGGCTTTCCGCCGCATGAAAGCGGAGGACAAACAGGCGCTTGCGGAAAAATACGTTCCCGAACTGTCGCGCAAGGCGGACGAATGCGGAAAGCTGAGCGAAGAGTACAACAAGCAGGACGTTGCCCGCAGGGAAAGCGAGCGCGCGGGGATCGTTGCCGATTTTTATAAGCAGATGCGCCTTCTCATCGTGTTCGGGGTGCTGTTTGCGGCGTTTTTGATTGCCGCCATCTCCCTGGCGCCCTTCGTGCGGTCTGTGCCGAACAACAGTATCCTCATCCCGTGCATCCTCTGCTTTGTGGCGGCGCTGGCGCTGTTTGTGGCCGTGTGCGCCTTTTTGAAGCGGTTTTTGACCGCCAATCACAGGCGCTCCCAAAACCTGCGCGCAGGCACCACGGACGCGGGCGACAAGGCGCGCCAATACGCGGAAACGGAAGAACTCATCCGCTCCATCATCGACGACATGACCAAAGAATGATCTTTCCTATGGCGAAAGAAAGACGGCCCCTCTTTTACGAGGGGCCGTTTGGTATCTTTTCCGAAAAAAACGGAGCGTTTTCTCCCGCTTCGGCTTACGCAAACATTTCGGGATCTGCCCGATACGATCAAAGCGCGGCATTTTCGCCGCGCTTTTTACCCCTTTCGCTTGTCCAGAGCGGGCAGATAGCTGACGCTCCAATCGTAGCTCTTTAAAAATTCTCCGTTGTAGTCCCCCCTGCCGCTTTCCAGGTAATCCCAGTAATCGCAGGAGATGTTCTCCCTGTTCAAAACGAGCAACGCCCGCCCGAACCGCACGCAGGTAAAGCGCACCGCTTCCAGCGTCCTGCGCAGTTTGCAGACCGCATCGCGGTACAGTTTTTTGCTCTTTTCCAAAGGCGTATCCGGCCAGAGCTGGGAAATGGCGTCCGTCATCGAAAGGCTTTTCCCGTTGTACGCCAAAAGAAGCGCGAACAGCTCCTTGGATTTTTTGGAAGTGAAGGTGACGATGTTGCCGTTGACAAAGCAATCGAACGAGCCGAACATTTTGACCGTGAGTTCGGGCGCAAGATGCCTGAGCACACAGAAATAATTGTCCAGAACCGTCTTATTGTACGGCTTGTATACGAACCCGATGGTGTGTTTGCGGACAAGTTCGTCCAGATCCTGCACCCCCACCTTCTGCGCCGTGATGAACACGATTTTGATGTCGCCGCGAATGCCGATCAGATGCGCCGCCAGATCCATGCCGTTGATGCCCGGCATATTGATGTCCAGAAACGCCGCTTCCACGCGGTTGGCGGAAACGTATTCCTCGATCTCCGCCTTATCGTCCCTGAAAAATTTGTACTCGATGTCCCGTTCGCCGATGACCTCGTCGAGAAAAGCGTGGAGAGCGCTCAACTCATCGTCAACAATAATGATCTTCATTTCTTTTACTCCCGGATGTTTCCCGGCAGAAACGGCTTCGGCCCGCCCTTTCCGCCCGCAGGATAACTTTTTCTCACGTTTTTCTCGCGCAAATTGTCTGCTTACAGCTGCCTGCACCCTATGCTTTGAAAGATATGAAAAACCAAACTTTATTTTTTGATATACTGTAATTATAACAAATTAGAATACGTTCGTCAACGCTTGAAATTCCAAAATTTTACATATTTTTTATAGAAATACAAAAATATTCCCAAATTTTGCATAAAAGCTGAAAAAGCATTGTATTTTCCCTTTGGGCGTTTTATAATATTCCCGAAAAGGAAGGAGAAAGACCATGCACAGAAAAAATCCGCTGATTTACCATTACGACACCCTCATCGACGAAAATGACGACCCGACGCAGGACCTGCCCCCACTGCGGGAATATATGGACCAATGGGACGGGGAACCTTTTTTAAGCGCTCTTGCGCTTTCCCCTGACAAGTGCGTACTGGAAATCGGTGTGGGAACGGGCAGACTTGCCCTGCGAACCGCTCCCCGTTGCAAAAAATTTACGGGGATTGATCTTTCCCCGAAAACCATCGAACGGGCAGAAAAAAACCTTGCCTCCTTTCAACCACGCCTGATCTGCGCCGATTTTCTCACTTTCCCCTTTCCTATGACCTTTGATATAATTTATTCGTCACTGACTTTTTTCCATATCCGAAAAAAGAAAAAGGCCTTAAAAAAGATTTTCCGCCTTCTGTCTGCGGGCGGACGCTTTGTTTTGTCCGTAGAAAAGGAACAGCGCAAAAAGCTGGTGTGCGGAAGCAGAGAAATCAGGCTTTACCCAGACAGCGAACAGAAAATGCAAAAAAATTTACTGCAAACGGGCTTTTTCCTGCAAAACAAATTTGAAACTCCGTTCGCGATCGTATTCGTTGCGCAAAAGCCTTGCTGAATTTTAACCTTTGTCTCCCCGTACAAAAACTTCCGCTCTGATACGGGAAGGGGCGGCGCTTCGGAAAATTCCGAAGCGCCGCCCCTTTTGTTTTCAACTGTATTTTATTTGCAAAAAATCGGGAACGTCCTATCTTTTTCTATACACGACGATGCGTTCCGTGCCTGTCAGCGGGAAGGTAAGGGAAGGATCGGACGCCTGCACCTGTTCGGGCGTCTTTTGCAGGCACTTGGCGACCTCCCACAAGGTGGCGCCCGCCTGCGGCAGATATACGCTGATGGCGCACGGCGCCTGCTCCTTGCATTCCTTGCCCGAAAACTCGGATACGTAGCTGTATTTTTCCTGCGAAAAGAGGGTGACGAACATTTTCAACGAACCTTCCGCCTCCACTTCCCCTTCCTTTTTCTGGCGCAGGGTGACGCCGCAGCAAAGCGCGGAGATCTGCGCCCTGTCCCCCGCCCGCGCGCGGTCGCACCGCACGGGGAATGAGAAGGGCAGACTGACGGGCATGGAGCACTCCTGGCCCTCCCTGTCGCTGTAAAAGAGGATGGCGGACAAGACGCCTTCCGCCGTGATCTCCCCTTCGCCCACGGCGGCCGCGATCTGGACATTGCACAGCGCCGCCGAATGCAGAGTGCAGGAGAAATCGATCTCCCCGCCCGCAGCCGCCGTGCCGCTGATGCGCTCGGTAGCGGTGAACGAGCAGACAGGCTCCTCCACGCGCAGCTCTTCCGTTTTTAAAGTGCATTCGTACCCCGGCGCAAAGGCGTCCGCAGGCATCTGCAATTCCTCCCTGCGGCTGAGCACGGCGCGCACGCCGATCTCGATTTGCGCTAAAATGCGGCAGCGGCCTTTGTCCTCGTCGCAGGCGCAGGAAAGGGACACGGAAGTGATTTCCGCCTCCGCCTCGCACGCCATGCCGGGGGAAGCTTCGTCGCAGGGAATTTCGGCGCTGAACGGGATCATGCGCTCGAAGGACACGGGCTCGCTGCTCCCCTCCCGCCGCGCCAGAACGCCGAGGTTGATCTCCCCGCTCACGTCCAGCGAACCCGCCGAACAGGACACGCGGTTGAAACACAGCTGTTCGCCGTGGGCGAGGACGTCGGCCACGTAATCGGTATCGAACTCCTCTTCCAGCGACACGGTGCCGCTGCAAGTGAACAGTTTCTGCACGCGCACGGGGGCAAAATTGCACACGACTCCCTCCCCGCCCGCGAGATATTGCAGGGAACAGGGCGAAAGCAGCCTGATATTGGCGGTGACGATGGCTGAGAGGATGAGAGAGCGACCCTCGCAGCGCGTTTCCGCCTTTTCCACGGTGAGCGTGACCTGCGCCGTGCGGGCGGGCGCGGCATCCGCACAGGCCGCCTTGTGCGAAAAATCGACGCCGCGTTCGGCGGCGACGAGCGCCCCTTCGGGCGAGAGAGCGACCACGGAAAAGAGAAGCCTTCCGCCGTAGCGCACTTCGCCGTTGAGCGTTTCCGCTCCGCGCAGCGTGACGGTGGGCGAAAGCGCGAGCACCTTGTTTTCCGACCAGTCGGACAGGCGGCACTCGACAATGGACTGCGCACGCAGCGTTTCGCCGCGGCAGGCGCTGTCGTATTTTTCAAAGACGGGTGAAAGTGACATGATTGTACCTCCGTATGTTTCAGTGTATTGTATGCACACCGCGCCGCCGATATGCCGCAAAAGAAAGGCAGATTTTTGTCGAAGGGAAAAAAAGGGGCGCGAAAAGGTATATTTCCGCCCCGAATAGGGCATAGAATAAGCGCCGCATCTTTTGCGGCGGAGGTTCCCACATGATCAAAAGCCCCAAAGATTTGCAGAGCGTACGAAAGGAAATACAGGCGTTTTACGAAAAAGAAGTGCGGGTACACGTCAATCTCGGCCGAAACAAGAGCGCGGACTTTACGGGAACCCTTTCCGGCGTGTACCCCGCCCTCTTCACCGTGCGCCCGCACGACAAGAATTACCGCGGAAAGACGGCATGGTCTTACGCGGAAGTGCTGTGCGGCGCCGTTAAACTGCGCGAACGCAAAAACAACGCGGAAAACGCCGCAAAATAGCCGCGGCCCCTGCCCCGCGCAGAGCTTGTCCCTGCCGCTCCCTGCGGCGGGGGCGCTTTCTTTCCCCCGAAAGACAAAAGCGGTTTTGCCGCCGTATACGCAAAAATCCCCGCAAAAACAGGAGCGCCGCGCAAAGATATGCGCGGCGCTCCTGTTTGCTTTTCTGCAGCGAAAAAACCGCTCCAAGGCCCCTTTCCCTCCGTTTGTATTCCCGACACGGCAAACGCCCCTGCAAGGCGCCTGCGGGCGCAATTTTGTGGCCGCAGGCATAAAAAACGGCCCGCACACCGTGCGGGCCGTATCGTATCAGAAATCGTCGTCCTCTTCGTCTTCGTCGTCGTCCTCGTCCTCCGCGTCGTCGAGGGAATCGAAATCCCCGTCTGCGAAGTCGGCATCCTCCAAAGGCTCCGATTCGGAACTCTCTTCCACGTAATCGTCGGCAAACTCTTCATCGTCAAAGTCGTCGTCGGTGAAGTCCTCGCCGATGTCGATGCCGTCGCTTTCCATGACGAGGTTGTCAGCTTCCTCGTCCAGATAATTGCGCCACTCTTCGTCCTTTTCGGGATCGATGTCCTCTTCCTCCTCGTACTCGGCGTTCTTTTTGCACTCGTCGCACATCTTTTCGCCGGGACGCATATAATTTTCCCCGCAGACGGGGCAGAGTTCCGTCTTTTCGAATTCTTCGTCGTCGTCAAGGTCAGCGAATTTGAGCTTGTTGCCCTGCATTTCCGCGAGACAAACGTCGCAGTAATCTTTATCTTCTTCGATA
>DXFX01000050.1 GCA_019114245.1 Candidatus Borkfalkia faecipullorum
CAAATGGTTTTCGCGCATATCCATTATAACAGATTCCTTGAACTCTGCGCTATACTTTTTCTGCTTATTTCCTTTTTTTGCCATAAAAATATGCACCTCCAAAAGTGTCTAACTTTTGGGGTGCATATCAAAGCGTCGGTCTGTTTTTTACTTCGTTATTTTTGCGGAACGCGCTTCCCGTTTTTGTCGATCAGCATGGTCGGGCGCTCGTCTTTGAGCGACATCAGATACTCGTTGTACTGTTCTTCGGTCAGAGTTCTTACCTTTTTCTTTGCGGACATAATAGCCTCCCAAAAGAATTTTTCTGAGCTCAGTATGCGCGGAAAACAGTCTTTTTAAACGTTGCCTACAAAATCCGCTTGAAAAAAACTTGCGTTTCTGTTAAGATAGAGAAAAACTTTTGCGGAGGCGGGCATGAGCGGGCTGAAAATTTTTGTTTCTTCGCACAAACCTTGCTATGAGGTAAAAAACGACGTCTTTGTCCCTGCGCGCCAGAGCGAGATCGTCGCAAACCTTTTGCAGGGGGATGCGGAGGACGTCTTCATGGCGGAACGCGCCGACGAATATTGCGAATTGCTCACCCAGTACTATGCCTGGAAGCGGGAGGACGCGCAGTACTACGGATTCGGGCATTACCGCCGCTATTTCGATTTTTCTCAAAGGGGAAGGAAGTGCGCCCTCATCCGCGCGGAATATTTAAACGCGCGCACCGCCGCCGCGTTCGGTTTCACCGACGAAAAAAGAATCGTCGGCATGGCGGAACAATACGACGTCATCGCGCCCGTGCCCCTCAATTATTATATCAAGTCGGTGTACTGGCAATACAGCAACGGGGAGTTTCTGCACAGCGAAGATCTCGACGCCGTGCTGGACATTCTCAAGAGCGATTTTCCCGAATATCTGCCCGCGGCGGAAAAATACCTGAAAGGGCATTATCTGTACACCTGCAATCTCTTCGTCATGAAGCGGGAACTCTTTTTTGCGTACAGCGAATGGCTGTTTGCCATTCTCAAAAAGTTTTATGCCGTGCGCGGCATGGCGGGGTATTCCGCGGCGGAGCGCCGCGCTCCCGGGCATCTGGGCGAGCGGCTGTTCGGGATCTGGCTCACCCGCTTGCAGGAGCAGGGGAACTATAAAATAGCGCATCTGCCCATCGTGCTCTTTGAAAACACCTCTCCGCTTCTGCCTTTGTCTCCCGCTTTTTCGGACGGCGTCCCCGTCTTTCTTCGTGCGGACGGGGACGGGGCCGCGCTTTCCGCGGTCACCCTTTCCTCTCTGATCTCCCATGCGGACGCGAAAAGAAGATACGATATTATCGTCTTCGGCGAAAAGCTCAACCAAGAGGACAAGGCTAAATTTTCGGAAATGGTACAGGGAAAGGGAAATTTTTCCCTGCGCTTTCTCGATTCCCGCGCCTATGCGGACGAGGCGGGGGCGCTTGCCTTGTCCCGCGGGCAGAGGGAGGCTTTTGCCGTCGTGTCCCTTCCTGAGCAGACGAGGGAATTTGAGAGCGCGCTGGTACTCGGTCGCCGCATGCTCCTGCGCACGGACGCGGCAAAGCTGTGGGACAATTCCAAAGAAAGTTTGCCCAAACAGTGCGCCGAGGGCGTGCTCGCGCTGGACTTTCATAGTCTGCACGAGGAGTTTTGCGTGCAATGTTGCGCGGCGCAGGAACGGGCAATGCGGGCCGAGGAGTTTCTGCATACTCTTCGGGAGAATTTCAATGGACAGTCGGGAGAAATGCCTTCCGTCTGTTTTGACGGGGCGAAAGTGCCGTGGAAGTGTGCGGACTGTCCGTATGCGGCGGAGTTTCTTGCCGAGGCAAACAAGACATCGTACGCAGAGCAGCTTCGCTTTTACGACAAAGAGGGCAGAAAGAGAGAGAAAAAAACGCTCTTTGACAAACTGTTCCCGCAGGGGAGCAGGCGCCGCTCGGCGGCAAAAAAACTGTTCCGCCGCTGAAGGGCGGAAAGGGGATAAAAATGGAACTTTTTCAAAAGATCTGTTCCGCTTATGGCGGCAAAAGGGTTTTGGTTACGGGGCATACGGGGTTCAAGGGCAGCTGGCTGTGCCGCATTCTGAAAAAAGCGGGCGCGCAGGTGTACGGATATTCCCTTCCCGCGGACGCACTTTCCATGTTCCGCCTCTGCGGCAACGAGCGGATTTTGTCGCATTTTGAGGGGGACGTGTGCAATTTTTCGCAACTGAAAGAGGTGTTTGACAGCGTAAAGCCGCAATTTGTCTTTCACCTTGCGGCGCAGGCTCTCGTGTCCGAAGGGTACAATTTCCCGATGCAGACGTACGCCGTAAACGTGATGGGGACGGTCAACCTTCTCGAATGCGTCCGCCAGAGCGGCGGGGCGGAGAGCGTGCTCGTTGTTACGACGGACAAGGTCTATGCCGAGAGCAAAAGAGCCTTGTCCGAGGGGGACAGGCTGGACGGGTTCGATCCCTATTCCAACAGCAAGAGCTGTGCCGAGCTTGCTGCGGCCTGTTACCGCCGCAGTTTTCCGGGCTTTCCCGCTCTTTCCACCGTGCGCGCGGGCAACGCCATCGGCGGCGGCGATTTTGCCGCCAACCGCATTCTGCCCGATTGCGTCCGCGCGGCGCAGGCGGGCAGGGAAGTGGTGCTTCGCCATCCGCAGGCGGTGCGGCCGTATCAGCACGTGGCGGACGTTCTGTGCGCCTATCTCGTCCTCGCGGCGGAACAGGCGGAGCGCCCCGCTCTCTCTTCCGCTTACAACGTCGCCCCGCCGCGCGGGGCAAGCACGGAGGAGCTTGCAAAACTTTTCTCCCGTTTCTGGGGCGGGGTGGAGATCCGAAAAGAGGAGGAAGAGGACGCCCCGCATGAGGCGCAGAGCCTTCGCATCCGCTCAGAAAAGCTGAATCAACTCTTTCCCGATCTTCCCCGCTGTTCTCTTTCTGTCGCCGTGCAGAAGACGGTGGAATGGGAAAAGGCGCGGCTTGCGGGCAAGGAAATGGCAGAGGTCACCGACGAACAGATCGACGCGTACTTTGCGGGGAAATGGCGCGCATGATTTGATTTCTTCTGCGCATACTGAGTGCAGGAGGTAGCCAAATGATCATAGCAAATCTTGTATCGTATATCCTCGTACTGCTCGGCGCGGTCAACTGGGGATTGTACGGCGCATTCAATTTTAACCTCGTGTCCGCTATTTTTATGGGTGATCGCAGTGTGGGTGCCATCATCACTTACATCATCATCGCGCTGGCGGCCATCTGGCTGATCGTTTATACGGTCTTTGCAAACGGGATCCTTCGCTTTACAAACAGGCGTGAAGACCGCGTTTGATCAAATGAGGGGAAAGGCATAAGGTTGTCTTTCCCCTCGTTTTTTTACGCCTTTTTTTGTGAAAGAAAGGTGTATTTCTTTTTCATAGTTTTTCACCGTAATATCGTCGGCCGCGCCTTGACAAAATTTAAAAATGAGCATATAATAAGAGTGTAAAAATTAGTTATCAGTAGTAATTGTTTGTAGTATTGTCATATTTTTTCGTTACAAAAAAGGGCGAAAGAGTGACGATACGTGACAGGAGGTTGCTATGGAATTTGTAGAATTTCAGAACGTAAGCAAAATTTACACGATGGGCAACAACAAGATCCATGCGGCGGACGGAGTAACTTTTTCCATCAAGGAAGGGGAGTTCTGCGTCATTGTAGGGCCGAGCGGCGCGGGCAAGACGACGGTTTTGAATATGCTGGGCGGCATGGACCAGGTGACGGACGGCAAGATTTTTGTGGACGGCGTGGAAGTGAGCGCGTTCAACGAACGCAAGCTCACCGATTACAGGCGTTACGACGTGGGTTTTGTCTTTCAGTTTTACAATCTTATCCAAAACCTCACGGCGCGCGAAAACGTGGAGATCGCCTCGGAGATCTGCCGCAATCCGCTGGACGCGGACGAAACGCTGAAAAACGTTGGGCTTGCGGACCGCATGAACAATTTCCCCGCGCAGCTTTCGGGCGGCGAGCAGCAGCGCGTCTCCATTGCGCGCGCCATTGCCAAAAACCCGAAACTTCTTCTCTGCGACGAGCCGACGGGCGCCCTGGACTATGAAACGGGCAAGGCTATTTTAAAACTTCTGCACGATGTTTGCCGCAACAACAAAAAGACGGTCATCGTCATCACGCACAACCAGGCGATCACGCAGATGGCGGACAGGGTCATCCACATCAAAAACGGCAAAGTTTCATCCGAAGAGATCAACGAACATCCCGCAGACGTTTCCGTCATCGAGTGGTAAGTCTGCCGCGGGAGGTGCAAGCATGAGAAAATTCAGCAAAAACATTGTCAAGGAATTCCAGACGGGGTTCGGCAGGTTTGCTGCCATCATGATCATCATTGCCATCGGCGTGGGCTTTCTGATCGGCGTGATCCAGGCGACGCCGGACATGAAGAACACGATGAGCTCCTATCTGATCGAAAACAATGCGTCCGACGTTTCCGTCAAGGGGACGTTCGGGCTGACGCAGGAGGACGCGGATAAAATTGCCGCGCTCGATTGCGTGGAAACGGTCACTCCCGTTCTCTCCACCGATTTTGAAACGACGGTGGGAGGCAAGGAATTTGTCGTCCGTCTGAACGGTCTGGACCTCTCTTCGGAGTACCTCAACACGCTCACAATCGTGGAGGGGCGGATGCCCGAAAAGGGGAAAAACGAAGTTGTCGTCATTCGTTCCACAAACAAGTTTGAAAAGATCGCCGTCGGCACGGAAATTACGATCGATACGGAAAATGCCACCTACGGCGACGTGTACGCGCAGACGACGCTCACGGTCGTGGGGATCGTTTCCTCTCCCGATTATTATTATGTCGACGGACGGGAGATCTCCTCGCTGGGAACGGGCGTTGCGGGGAGCGTTCTGTACGGCTATGCGGAAGATCTGTACGATCTGCAAAAGTCCGGGTCTGTCTTTTCTCTGCTCAAGACGGTGAGTCGCGGAGAACTGGAGATCGCCTATACCGATTGCTGGATCAAGGTCAAGGGTGCGGAGGAGTACCGCCACTTTGACGACGGGTACAAAAACTATGTGCTGGACCAGAGCACGGCCATCGAATCCCTGGGCGCATTGCAGAGCCAGACGGTGCAGGAACAGGTGGATGCCCTGCGGAATATGGCGTCCATGATGGGGCAGGAAGTCAGCCTTGCGGACGCGGAATGGTACGTTCTCGACCGCGCGAGCACGAACGTCAGCTATGTCAGCTTTGCGCTCAACTGCGAAAAGGTAGAGGAGATCGCGGGCGTGTTTCCCGTGTTCTTCATTCTCGTCGCGGCGCTCGTGGCGCTCACTTCCATGACGCGCATGGTGGAAGAGGACCGTATGCAGATCGGCACCTTCAAGGCGCTGGGGTACGGCAAGGGCAAGATCATCAGTAAATATCTGATCTATTGCTGCCTCGCCGCGCTCATCGGCTGCGTTGCGGGAATTTTGTGCGGGTTCGCCCTTCTTCCCTCCATTTTCTGGCGCGCGTACGGCACGCTGTACCAGCTTCCCGCCCTCTCGTTCGGGTTCAGCTGGATCCTTGCGATCGCCGTCTTCGGCATCTCCCTTGCGGGAACGGCGCTCGTCACGTGGGGCGCTTGCTTCAATTCTCTGAAAGAAAAGCCTTCCGCGCTCATGCAGCCCAAGGCGCCCAAGCCGGGGAAACGCATCCTTCTCGAACGCATTCCCTTCCTTTGGAAGCCGCTCAAATTCAAGTGGAAGGCAACGATCCGCAACATTTTCCGATACAAAAAGAATATGCTGCTCACCATTGTCTCGGTCATGGGCTGTACGGCGCTCATGCTGACGGGGTTCGGGCTGAGCGACTCGGTCAATGCCGTCACGGACATCCAGTACGGCAAAGTGCTTCTCTACGATACCGCCATCGAGTATTCGGGCGACCTTGCCCAGTCGGAAAACGAGGCGCTCAACAGCCTGCTGTCCGATCTGGGAGAGGAGAACTATCTCGCCGTGTACAAGGAGAGCGGCAGGTTGATCTTCGGGACGGGAAAGGACGCCGCCAGCGAGACGGTGGACTTGTACGTCGTGGAAGATTCTTCTGCATTCAATCAATTTGTCAGCTTGCATAATCGCAAAAATTCTGCTATAATAGATATAGACGAAAGCGGACAAAACACCGTCGTCCTGCCCGAAAACATCGCCAAGGTGTACGGGCTGGAAAAGGGCGGAACTCTCTCGTACAGCAAGACGGGCGAAGATCCCGTGGAAGTGACCGTCTATGCGGTCTGCGAAAACTATACGGGCAGTTACGCGTATATGTCGGCGTCTGTCTATAAGGCGCTGTTCGGGAAGGACGCCGCCGCAAATACATTGCTCCTCAAAACGGGGCTGACTGCGGACGAAGGGGACGACATGGTCAGAGACGTTCTCAGCGGCAACAAGGGAGACAAATTCGAGGTCACGTCCGTGGAGTTTACTTCTACGGAAAAGGATACGTTTGCGGGGCTGAGCTCCACAATGGGCATGATCATTGCGGTGCTGGTGATCAGTGCGGGCGCGCTTGCCGCCATCGTGCTGTATAACCTCACCAACATCAACATCGACGAGCGCCGCCGCGAGATCGCAACGCTGCGCGTGCTGGGATACAGAAAGGCGGAAGTGGCAGGCTACATCTACCGCGAAAGCGCCATTCTCACCGTTGCGGGCGCGCTTTTGGGGCTGGGCCTCGGCTTCCTGCTGCATATGTTCATCATCAACCGCGTAAACAGCGTTTCCATGATGTTTGGCTCGGCGATCGCGGGGCTGAGTTATCTTTGGTCTTTCCTGCTTACGCTTGCGTTTGCCGCGATCGTTTATGCGTTCATGCTGATCAAACTGAACAGGATCAATATGGCGGAATCTTTGAAATCCAACGAATGAGCGGAGGTAATTCGCAATGAATAAATCAGAGCTGAGAGGTGCGCTGGTGCATGAGCTCTGGCGCATGACGAAAATGGATATCATCACTCATCTGCGGGAATTTGTGGAAGGGGAAACGGCCGCGCTGTACTATCTTTGTACCTGCGGCAGTGAGACGGTCACTCCCACGCAGATCAGTGAAAATTTACAGGTCAGCCGCGCCCGTGCGGCAAACATCCTGCGCTCCCTGCGTGAGAAAAAGTACGTCGTCATGGATATTTCCGAGGACGACCGCCGCAAAATGGACGTTGCCGTCACCGAATCGGGCAGAAAGGCGATGGAGCAGAAGTATCAGTTTCTCCTCAGTTATTTCGATCTGTATATCGACGTTCTTGGGGAGGAGGACATTGCCGATCTTACCAGACTTTTGAAAAAGACGGTAGATTGCAACCTGCTTCTCGATCCGAAAAAGGCGGGTGAAATGGCCTCGGAGGAGAAAAAAGAATGATCGACAACGAGTCGGGAGAAGATTATCTGGAAGCGGTCCTGCGCCTGTCTGCAAAGCAGAAGGATGTGCACGGGGTAGAGGTCGCGCGCGAGTTAGGCGTTTCCAAACCCGCCGTCACCAAGGCGATGCGCCTGCTCACGCAAAAGGGATATGTGCAGGTCGTAGACAATCACATCCGCCTGACAGAAAGCGGCAGGCAGTACGCGGAGAGCGTATTTGAAAAGCACAGGCTCTTAACGGCGTTTCTCGTCCGACTGGGTGTGGATGCGGAAAATGCGGAGGCGGACGCCTGCCGCATGGAGCATCTCATCAGCGGGGCAACGTACGAAGCCGTAAAAAATTTCATGAAGTAAAACAAAAAGCCGTGCCTGGAAACAGGCGCGGTTTTGTCTTGTCTTGAAGGAGCAAGAACAGAAAAGTTTCCCTGCGGGAATGGTACAAGCCGATCAAATCATATAGTATGGGTGATCGGAATTTGCAAGGAGGGAAGCTGATGTTTTTTGATTTTCTGTGTGCGTTGGTGGGGAGACTGCTCTTCTTTACGGGAGCCATCGGCGGGAAGGGGTCTTTCCCCAAACCGCTCCCGCCCGAAGAGGAGGCGGAATACCTGCGCCGCGCCCGTGCGGGAGACGCTTCCGCAAAGGACGCGCTCGTGCGGCACAATATGCGGCTCGTAGCGCATATTGTAAAAAAGTATAACGGGGCGGCGGAGACGGACGATCTGATCTCCGTGGGCAGCATCGGGCTGATCAAGGCGATCGATACCTACAAGGAAGGCAAAGGGACGCAGCTCGCCACATACACGGCGCGGTGCATCGAAAATGAGATCCTCATGCTCATCCGCAGCAACAAAAAGCACAAGGGGAACGCCTACCTTTCCGACCCCGTCGGCGTGGACAAAGAGGGCAACGAGCTGACGCTGATGGACCTTCTCTTTGAAAAGGAAGAGGGGGTGTTCAAGACGGTGGAAAACAGGCTGGTGCGGGAAAAATTCCTGCGCCTGTTGGAGGAGGTTCTTTCCGAGCGGGAGTTCACCGTTTTGTGTCTGCGCTACGGGTTGAAGGGCGGGGCGCCCATGCCGCAAAGGGAGGTGGCGGCATTTTTAAAGATCTCCCGCTCGTACATTTCGCGCATTGAAAAGCGCGCCATCGAGCGAGTGCGCGCCCGCATCGACCGAGACGATTACAGATGATTTTTCTCCGATTTTTCGCACTTGTTTGCCTTTTTCCGCTGTTTTCATAGTACTATGTCAGACATAATACGGCAATAACAGAGGGGATCGGCCGCGCGTAAAATATCAGGCTTTTTCGGAAAAACCGTTTACAAAGGGGCGAACCCGTGTTATAATAGAAAAAAAGGCGCGCGGAGCGCGCCGCAATGCGCGGGGGACAAGTCCTCCGCGCCCGGAGTGCGAATCGTATGGTATGTTCCAACTGCAATAAACGAGAGGCGTCGCACACCGTTTGCGGGGAGGACGGTACCGAACTGCATTTGTGCGACGGCTGTTACGAACGGCTGGGCGGCGCGGCGTCTTACCTCGGAGAGGACGCGGGCTTCCTTGCCGACTTTCTTTCCACGGGGCAGGACGAAGACGTCCGCTGTCCCGTCTGCGGCACAACGGTTGCCGATTACAGGCGCACGGGGCTTGTGGGGTGTGCTTCCTGCTACACGGCTTTCCGCGAGGAGATCATGCCCTTTGTGCGCAGAATGCACGGAAAAACGCGCCACGTGGGCAAGCATCCGCTCGGCAACGGCAAGTTGTACGAATTGATGGACACCCTTAAATCGCTGCGCACCGAACTGGAGCGGGCCCTCCTCGAAAAGCGTACGGAGGACACAAAGCGCATCAACCGCGACATCCGCGACGTGCAGCGCATGATCAACGAGGAAGGCAGGCATGAATAATATTGATACAACCGTCGTGTCCTCGCGCGTGCGCCTGGCGCGCAACCTTGCGGGCTATCCTTTTCCCGGCGCGCTGAAAAGTGCGGAGCAGGGCAAAAAAATCGTCAACGAAGTGTTTTCCGCCGCGGCCCAGCTGCGCGCGTTCCGTCTGTATTCCATGAACGTGATCTCCGAAAACGTGGCGCGTTCGCTGTGCGACGATCACCTCATCAGTGCGGAGCTTGCGGCAAACAAGCAGTGCGGCGCGGCGCTCATCGACGAGGAAGCGGAGCCCGACGAGCCGCACGGAAAGTTTTCCATCATGATCAACGAGGAAGACCACCTGCGGGAACAGTACATTGTCGACGGGCTGAACCTCCCGTTCGCATACAGAAAAATTTCGGAAGTGGACGACGAGCTTTCCAAGGAACTGCGCTTTGCGTTCGATGCGCAGCTCGGCTATCTCACTGCCTGTCCCACCAACCTCGGCACGGGGATGCGCGCCTCCGCCATGCTCTTTCTGCCGGGACTGACGCGTACCAAAAAAATGAATTCGCTCATCCGCCAGATCTCCTGTTTCGGCCACACCGTGCGCGGGGTGTACGGGGAAGGGAGCGTTGCGGAAGGGTATCTGTATCAGATCAGCAACGAGGTGACGCTGGGGGTGGACGAGAGTTATATTCTGTCCGAAGTCCAGCGCGCCGTTCTCAGCGTCGTCAATCTGGAAGCGAGGGCGCGCAAACAGCTGCGCGGCGACGATTATATCGGGATCAAGGACGAGTGCTGCCGCGCGTACGGGATCCTGTCCAACTGTGCCAGCGTATCGTATGCGGAATTTATCAAGCTGATCTCCGATGTCAAGCTCGGGGTGGCGCTCGGTTTTCTGGAAACGGAGCGGTTCGCCTCGCTGGACGAACTTGTGGAAGCGTCGCGCCCCGCCAACATTTCTCTGCTGGCGGATTCGCCGCTCTCCTCCTCGGAACGGGACATTTACCGTGCCGAAAAATGCCGCGCCGCGCTCAGTGCGGTGCGCAGGGCCGACTCATAAGGACTTTTTACCATGTTTCCCTACGATCATTTTAGCGAAAATCTGAAAAACGTTCTGGAAACGGCAAAAAAGGTTGCCGCTTTCTATGAAACCGATTATATCGGAAGCGAACACATTCTGTTTGCCATTCTCAATCTTCCCGACACGCGCGCCTGCAAGATCTTGCATGAGTGCGGCGTGCAGGAGGCGATGTACCGCAAAAAGTTTGTTGCGGGGCTGGAAAAGAATACGGGCATCAACGGATTTACCGCCCGCACCAAGGA
>DXFX01000051.1 GCA_019114245.1 Candidatus Borkfalkia faecipullorum
TACGCGTTCCTTGGCCTCCTCCGCGCGCACGATATTTTCCGCCATTTGGGAAAGAAAAAACTTTTTTAATTTTTTTGCCATAACAGCCACCTCCTTTCGCAATCGATAGGAAAGCGGCCGAAATTCTACGATCTTTAAGGGAAAAGCGCGCGGAAAAAGGGCGCGCGCAGGCCCGTTTGAGATCTTGAACTTCGACTGCCGTATCCTTCATCCATTTTTCCGCGAACCTCCTTTTTTGATTTTTCCGAACAGCCCGTTCGGCAGGGACAAAAAAATACCCGCACGCCAAACGGCGCGCGGGCACTGTGATCCTTCAGCTTCCATTGTACCGTTTGAGCTTTGACTTTGCAGGGCGATGAAACTGTGTTATGCTGCGCCTTGTTTTTCGACGCCGCCTGTTCAAACCAACGCACGATGTCTCCATCGTTTTGCGGCAACAGTCCGTATCCCCGTAATAGCCTTACTTACCGGAGATTAAATTGTACTTACATTATACTTCTCTTTTTCCTTTTGTCAACACCTGCGCCCGAAAAATTCCATTTTTTCACAAACTTTTAACGAAAGCAATCGTTGTAGCGGATGATATAGGAGATCCCCGCATTGAACAGGATAGCCATGTACTCCCGCTGATAATCTTTGACATTGACGAGGTCTGTCGCCAGATCGCGCATGGTAAAGACGGTGTCGACAAACAGCGCATCCATATATTTCTTTTTCTTGTCCGAATAATCGATCCCCTGCAGTTCGAGCATCAGGCCGTACGGTTCCCTGTCTCCGATGAAAGAAAAGACGGCATCCCTCTCCTCTTTGGTAAATTCGGGCAGTCCCTTGCCGAGTTTTTGCGATTCCATTGCAAAGATCGCGCCCGTGCCGTATGCGTGCGCTCCTGAGATTGCCAAAGCACGGAGAGGCTTCTTTTTTCTCATTTTCCGCATTTCCCTGTCCAGCCAGATCGAATAGAACATCCTGAGAAAAATACCCTTGTCGTCCTCATAATAAAAGAGATGATCTTCAAAAATCAGCTTTGTATTTTTCATGTCGATCAGAACGCTGTTGATGAGATCTTCCATAAAATTATCGAAGTCCTCGTCAAAATACGTCAGCACCCCGGGCGACCATCCCTTGTCCCGACGAACGCACCACTCTATGTACTTTTCCTTAAAGCTCATTCTTTTCTCCCCTGTAAAACCTGCTATTATTATAGCACATATACAAGGTATCTTTCAACAATTTTTTAATTTTTGTACAAAAAACGCTCCGCTAATGCGGAGCGTTTTTTCTTCAGCGCAGTTCTGCGCCGACTTTTTCGTGCAATGCTTTGAGGATTCGCTTGACATATCCGTCCGCATCCTCTGGCGAGATCGCCTTTTCTTTTGGCGTGAACGTGACGGAAAATGCCATGCTCTTTTTACCTTCTCCCACCTGCGCGCCGCGATATACGTCAAACAGATGCGCGTCGGTCAGATATTTACAGCTTTCGCGGATCACTTTTTCCACCTCGGCACACGTAGTGCTTTCCGCCGTCACGAGGGCGAGGTCACGTTTCACTTCCGCAAACTTGGGCAGAGCGACATATTTTTTCCTGCCTGCAAGAGTCTGGGCAACTTTCGCATAATCCAGCTCTCCGAGGTACAGGGAAGTTTCCAGCGAAAGTTCCGCCGCAAGATCGGGGGCAAACTCACCCAGATACCCAACGACTTCGCCGTCCAACAGAATGTTGGCGCTCTTTCCCGGATGCAGGAAAGGTTTCTCCGCGACTTCATAGGTAAAGCGGATGCCCGCCTGTGCCGCAAGACATTCAAACAGGCCCTTCGCCGTGTAGAAATCCTCCCCTTCGCCGTAAACGCCGACGCAGAGCGTCTTGCGCTCCTCCGGCTGATCGATGAGCGGGAGCTCGGCAAGGTAAACGCTTGCAAGCTCGTAAAGGCGGGCGCTTTCGTTTCCGCGGCGGACGTTGCGCACCAGCGTATTCAGCATGGACGGAATGAGCGTCGTACGCATCACGCTCATGTCTTCGCCGATGGGGTTCTTGATTTTGATGGCCTTTTCCAATTCATCCGCCATGCGGATAAATTCATAGTCTTTGGGAGAGATAAAGGAGTACGTGATGATCTCCGAGCAGCCCTGCGCCGTGAGAAGCTTTTTGACCTCCTCTTCCGCGCGCTGTTCCGCATTGAGCCCGCCGTTGGTGACGGTGGCGCTCTCCATAAACGTCCCCTGAATGTGGTCGTAACCGTATTCGCGGATGACCTCCTCGGCGAGATCGGGATATCCGTCCACGTCCTCACGATAGGCGGGAACGGTAACTTCCAGTTTGCCTCTGACAGCCTTTACGTTGAAATTCAGTCTGCCGAGAATGTCGCGGATCTCCTTTTCAGGCACTTCGATGCCGAGAAGCGCATTGATCTGCTGCGCCGTGGTGACGATGACTTTGGGTTCGGTTTTGGTCTCCCCGATGTCAAATCTGTCGCGGGCGATAAGGCCGCAGTGCAATTCTGTGATGAGATGAAGGGCGCGGTTGATCGCGATGCCCGTCGTGTAAGCGTCCACCCCCTTTTCAAAGCGGGAGGAAGAATCGCTCTTCTGCCCCAGTTTGCGGGAGGTGCGGCGGATATTGGCGCGCTCGAATTTGGCGCTTTCAAAGAGAAGTTCGCAGGTATTTTCGGTGATTCCGCTGTTCAGGCCGCCCATCACGCCTGCCAGCGCCACGGGTTTGACGCCGTCGCAGATGACGAGGTTTTCCGGCGTAAGGGTAAATTCCTTTTCGTCCAGCGTGATGATCTTTTCGTTTTCGTGCGCGCGGCGGACGCAGACGGCGTTGCGCTCGATCTTGGAAAGGTCGAACGCGTGCATGGGCTGTCCGAGTTCGAGCAGAATGAAGTTTGTGATGTCCACGACGTTGCTGATGGAACGCAGTCCGCAGAGAGCAAGGCGGCGGCGCATCCACTGGGGAGACTTTTCCACCTTCAGGTCGCGCACGTAATGCGCGATGTAGCGCGGGCAAAGATCGGGCGCTTCCACGGTGACGTTGACGCGCTCGCAGGTACTGAACGTGCTCGCCTCGTAAGTAAGATCGAGCGGTTCAAGCTGTTTGTGCAGGATCGCCGCCACTTCGCGCGCGATCCCGTAAACGCTCTGACAGTCGGGCCTGTTTGCCGTAACGGAAATATCAAAGATATAATCGTCCAGTCCGACCACTTTTTTGATGTCCGTGCCGAGAGGAGTATCCTTGGGAAGCTGCAAAATGCCGTAGACGTCCGCGCCCTCGTACCAATCGTCGTTGATCCCCAGTTCTTCGCCGGAGCAGAGCATTCCGTTGGATTCCACGCCGCGCAGTTTACCCTTTCTGATCTTCACGCCGCCGTGCAGGGACGAGCCGTCCAGAGCGACGGGAACGACATCGCCCGCCCGGACGTTGTCCGCCCCCGTGACGATCTGAATGTCGCTGCCGTATTCGCCGCAGTTGAGGCGGCAGATCTTCAGTTTGTCCGCATCGGGGTGCTTTTCCAGGCTCTCGATCCTGCCCACCACACAGCGGTCGATCTCCGCGCCGACGTAAATGAGTTCCTCCACTTCAAAGCCGCAGGAAAAGAGCTTGTCCGTCAGTTCCTGCGCGGTGATGTCTATATCCACATAATCTTTCAGCCAGCTGAAAGGTACTTTCATTTTCTTTGCCCTCCTCAGTCCTTGAATTGTTTGAGAAAGCGCACATCGCCTTCAAAGAGCAGACGGATATCGCCGATACCGTATTTGATCATGGCAATACGCTCCAACCCCATGCCGAACGCAAATCCCGTGTATTCGTCGGGATCGATGGCGCAGTTTTCCAGCACGCGGCGGTTGACCACGCCCGCGCCGAGCACCTCGATCCAGCCCGTACCCTTGCAGATGCGGCATCCTTTGCCGCCGCAGGCGGAACAGGAAAGGTCCACTTCCACGCTGGGCTCCGTAAACGGGAAATAGGACGGGCGCAGACGCACTTTCGTCTCGCTCGTAAACATTCTGCGGGCAAACTCGTCCAGCATTCCTTTCAGATCGTTGAGGGTGATGCCTTTGTCCACCACGAGCCCTTCCATCTGGTGGAACATGGGCGAATGGGTGGCGTCCGAATCCGAACGGTACACCCTGCCCGGGCTCAGGACCTTGATGGGCGGCTTTTTGTTTTCCATGACGCGGATCTGCCCCGAAGAGGTCTGCGAACGCAGCAAAAACTCATCCGTGATAAAAAAGGTATCCTGCATATCGCGGGCGGGGTGGTCGGCGGGAATGTTGAGCGCCTGGAAATTGTAATAATCCTTTTCGATCTCAGGCCCTTCAAACACGTCGAAGCCCATGCCCGAAAAGATATCGATGAGCTCCCTGCGCACCAGCGTGACGGGGTGTACGGAACCCGTCTCGCGGAACTTCGCAGGCATGGTCACGTCGATCTTTTCGCTTGCGATCTTAGCGGAGAGTTCTCTCTTTCCGATCTCCTCTTCCAGAGCGGCAAAGCGCTCTTCCGCCCACTGCCGCACTTCGCCCACAAGTTTGCCCACGGCGGGGCGCTCTTCGGGCGCAACGTCGCGCATTCCCTTGGACAGAGCGGAAATTTTGCCCGTCTTGCCCAGATATTCCATTTTCAGCGCGTACAGGTCCTTGCTCGTCATGTCCGTGCGGGCAGCGAGCGTTTCCTCGATCTCCCGACGGATGCTTTCGATCTGTTCTTTCATACGTCCTCCTCCAATAGATACGGCAACAAAAAACGCCCCGTGACAAAAGCCACAGGGCGCCGTGATGCGCTGTACCACCTATGTTCGCAGAAATTTTCTGCCTCATTGCCGCTTAACGCGCGGAACACGTCCGCCTTTACTCCCTTTTGGTTTCAAAGCGGAGGCTCGAAAGGGAATAACGGAAAACACCGCACGGAAGATCTTTCAGCCGCCGGATCTTCCTCTCTTGGAACGGTTTGCGCTCCCGTCTGTCTTTGTCGTCGCCTTTTATCGTTATTGATATTATGATAATGCAAAATGCGGCAAAAGTCAACGATTTTGACGGCAAAGGCAGTATTTTCTTTACAGTCCTGCGATCCCGCCCTGAAAATACACCTCGGGAATCTTCCCCAAGATCACGCTTTCGCACACGAGGATCTCCGTTTCGGCGCTGACAGTGCTCGTTCCCGACGGCATGACGAGGCTAACCTGTGCCGTCACGTCCATATACACAGAATGCAGGGATTGGTTGAGTCCCGCGCCCGTAAACGAGGATCGGAAGGAACAGGAAGCGTTTCCGACGGGGATCAGACTGAAATTGATGTCCGGCCCTGCGCCCGCAAGCAATTCGATGCCCGAAAAAGCGCCCAGAGGGATCCCCACCCCCTCTTCACACGCCGCGTTTAAATTTGCCATGGTGAGCGCGACAGTCTGCCGCGCAAGCAGGTTGATCTTCTGCGCGTCCGCCTGCATAGAGAGGATATTCCCCTCCCCGTCGCGGGTAACGATGACAAAGGAAGTGTAATCGGCCGCGTTCCACTGCATTGCCTGCATCGCGGCATCGTTGAGGGACTGCGCCGCAACGGCGCGCGCGCTCTCTTCCCCGAGGGAGAGAAGAAGCCCCGCGGAACGCTTCTGAAAAGAAATGAAAAAAAGAATTGCCGCCGCAAGTACGGCGGCAATCAGAAAATACTTTTTTTTGCCGAGCGGTTTACGGTATCGCCTGTACCGATATGCGCCTTCATACATAAAACGGGACATACAACATTGTATGCCGCAAAGCTGTCCGATATGAAAATTTACTTTTCCGTGCGGCGCGTCTGTGCCAGGGCACGGACTTCTTCCTCCGTTGCCAGACCGTGACGGAACGCCGTCGCGCTCCCCGCCGCGACGCCGAGCGCGAGGCAATCCTGTGCGGGCATTCCCTGTTCGTATGCCGCCAGAAAGGCGCCGAGAAGGGAATCCCCTGCCCCGACGGTATCTACGGATACTCCCTTGAATGCGTCCATAAAATATTCGCCGCCCTTTTCATCCGCCATCAGAGCGCCTTCCGCTCCAAGACTTACGATCACGTTTCCCGCTCCCGCCTCGCGCAATCTGCGCGCATAGCAGAGGGCGCTCTCCTTGGTCCCGATCGTCACGCCGAACGCGTCGCCCAGCTCCTCTTTATTGGGTTTGACGAGCCAGGGACGGTATTTTACCATCTGCGCGAGCGCTTTGCCCGAAACATCCGCCACCACCTGCACGTCGGGGCGGCGGAAAGCGCGTAAAAATTCCACGTAGGCGTTGTCCGGGAGGGACGCGGGCAGACTTCCGCCGAGGACAAGCACGGTAATTTCCCTGTTTGCGGAGAGCGATTCCGCCAGGGCGCGCACCTCGGCAAGGGACACTTCCGCCCCTGCGCCGTTGATGTCCGTTTCCTCTTCGGCGCGGATCTTCACGTTGATGCGCGTCATGCCCTTCGCGGGCAGGAATGCACAGGAGATACCCGCCTTTTGCAAGAGTTCGCAAAAGATCTCCCCCGAACCTCCCGCCGCAAATCCTGCGGCAAGACTGCCGATCCCGAAATTTTTGAGCATGAGGGAAACGTTTACGCCCTTCCCGCCGGGAACGATCCGTTCCGTGTGCGCACGGTTGATGCTCCCCTTATTCAGGACGGGGACTTGCAGCGTCAGATCGAGCGCAGGATTCAAAGTGACGGTACAGATCATTTGTTTTCTCCATCCGCAATAAGTTTACCCTCTTTGATGAGGTAATCCTCCAGGATCTGTGCGGCGCAGGCGCAAAGCTCGCCGCAGGGACGCTTTTTATAATATTCGGGCGTGCGCTCCTCCGCCTGGGGGCCGGGCTGCGTTTTCACCCCCGCGAGAAGTTCGCGGCAGATGATGGAGCCGTTTTCCGCACGGAAACGCTTTGCAAGTTCCTGTTCGCGCGCGTACAGAGCCGACTTTTCCTTGTTGGACGCAGACCCCGCATCATAGAATACAAGTCCCGCCACCATCATCATGCCGGACACCGTTCCGCACACTTCGCGCATTCTGCCCATTCCGCCGCCGAAAGGCGCGGAAAGCTTTAACAGCGTGTCCTTGTCCAGCCCCGTTAAATCGGAAAACGCAAGCACCACTGCCTGCGCACAGTTGTATCCCTGCGAAAAATATTGACGCGCCTGTTCCGCTCTGCTCATATTGACCTCCGTGTTCATAATACCGATTTTCAAAAAAAACTTGCTTTCCTGCAAATCTGTGGTATAATGAGATTATGATAGATATATTTTATACGTACAATAAGGTCAGTTCGGACGATTTTATCAGAACCATCCTCGCCAGGTATTATAATATACCAAATGCGACGATTTGTAAATCGATTAACGGCAAACCTTATATCGAAGGAAGAAAAATTCATTTCAACCTGACGCACAGCAAGGGTCTGACGGCGCTTGCCGTGGGCAAAAAGAGAGTCGGATTCGATACAGAATGTCTGACAGGCAAAGCGCGCCCTGCCGTCCTGAATAAATTTACCGAACGGGAACGCAGTGAAATTCTCAGCTCTGCCGATTTTTACAGGCACTGGACCGCCAAAGAGAGCTATATCAAATTTTACGGGGAAACACTGGCCGCCCTTTGGCGCAAGGTAGAATTTTATCAGGGTAAGATCTACCTGCGCGGTGAAGAGACGGATGCGCACATCCTGCAATTTGAAATGGACAACTATGTGTTCAGCGTGTGCGGAGACTATGCAAAACTCAACATCCGCCGCATCGAACCGTGACTTTCGCGCCGCCTTCAGGGCGGCGCTTTTTTTACGCGAACCGCGCCCGACCGCATTTTTGCGGTCGGGCGCTTCTGCTCAGTTTTTGCGCTTTTTAAGAATGTACATACAGCTGCTCAGCCCGCCGCTGTTTCTGAAGACCGTTTCGCGGTCGAACAGATCGGGAAGCGGGAGATCTCCGTTCATCAACAGGTCGCCTTCCGCCGTAAAGCTGCCCTTCCCGTCGCGGCGCGTGACATCGTAGACCGTCGTTTCGCTCAAGCCCTTCAGCCTGACCGTGACGAGCGGCATGGCAGGATACGCCACCGTCTGATTGAGCACGGCGATCGCCATGGACTTGTCCTTGGAAACCGTGATAAATCCCTTTACGAATTTCTCATCGATCCTGTACTGATCGCCGAATTGCAGAAGCTTTCTGTTTTCTTTATAGAACTCGATCTGCTGCGCCACTTCTTCCATTTCCTGCGGAGTGAACTTTGTCATGTCCAGCTCGTAGCCGAGCAGTCCGCCGCAGGCCACATTGAACCTTGCATCCAGAGAATTGGAATTTCCCGTCTGATGGTTGGGGCTCGCCGAAACGTGCGCCCCCATCACCGTCTGCGGGTATCCGTAGGAAGAACCTGCCTGAATGTCAATGCGCATCCGCGCATCCGTATCGTCGCTCGTCCAGTACTGAGCAAAGTAACACAGGTTGCCCAGATCGAATCTGCCGCCGCCGCCCGCGCACCCTTCAAAGAGCACGGACGGGAATTTTTTCATGATCTTGGATACGACGCGATAGTAACCGAGCATATATCTGTGGAAATATTCTCCGGGGAAGATCCCTTTGCCGTAACAATCGGTCATCGAACGGTTAAAATCCCACTTGACATATTCCGCACCGCTGCGGGCGATCACGTCGCTGATGACGCGAACGACGTAGTTCTGCACCCGTTCGTCCGCCATATTCAACATCAGCTGATTGCGCATCCGCGTAGGCGTTCTGCCGGGGATCTTCATGGCGAAATTGGGATGCGCGCGGTACAGATCGCTGTCTTCACTGATCATTTCCGGCTCTACCCAGATACCGAATGAGAGCCCGAGCGCACGGATCTTTTCGCCGAGAGAGGCGAGGCCGCCGCCCGTCTTTTCGAGGTTATCGTACCAGTCCCCCAGCGAGCAGGTATCGCTGTCACGCTTTCCGAACCATCCGTCGTCCAGAACAAACAGTTCCACGCCCGTCTTTTTTGCCGCTTCCGCAATGGCGAGCAGCTTTTCTTCGTTGAAGTCGAAATACGTCCCTTCCCAGTTGTTGACAAGAACGGGGCGTTCCTTCTTTTTCCATTTTCCGCGCACGATGTGTTCGGAAACAAAGAAGTGGAAACGGGTGCTGAGCGTGTCCTCATCGGGAGCAAAGCACATCACCGCTTCGGGCGAACAGAACGTTTCCCCGACGGGGAGCGTCCAGTCGAACATAAAATCGTTGATGCCCGTCAGGACGCGCGTCCTTCCGGGATCGCCCGCCTCGATCGTCTCCTTATGATTTCCCGAATATACGAGGTTGAAGCCGTACACGCCGCGCTCGTCCTCCGCCATGATAAACGGATTGCGGGCGTGAGAGGACATTCCGCGCTTGGAATCGTTGACAAAGATCCCGCTGGAAATCTCTCTGGAAACCTTGTTGCGCTCGCGCGCCCAGGCGCCCTCAAAAGTGACGATGTTATATTCAGTCCCGGGAAGATCCATCTGCAAACTCATAAACCTGCGGATGCGAAGGTCTTTCTTCGTCCCGTTGAAAAGCCGCGCACTCACGGCAATGACGTCGCTGTCCTCAAATACGGTATAGTAAAGATACAACGCCGCGCGCGTTGTGTCCACGTATTTCAGTTCCAGCGTCTTGCCTTCCCCGTAAGAGGAAGGCAGCCCCGGGATCTCCGGCTTTTCGGGAAGGATCCTCACCTTTGAAAAAGTGAAATCCGCAACAAAACCGCCGTCCGCATTTTCAAAGAGAATGCTGTATTCGGTATAATCATCTTTTCCGGGTGCAGAAAATAATTTTTTGCCTCCCCCCGCATACGCACCGAACTCAAACCCGTTTCCAAGACGTTTCCCGTAATAGAGATATTCCGCCGTGTCTGCCTTGATGACCAGGGTGGTGTTCTGTGTATCCAGCCGTATCATCTGCTCCCTTCTTTTTATCATATCTGCCTCCGCTTGTGTATACGGACTTGAACCGTAATTGTATACAGTATAGCATATCCCGCACCGTTTGTATAGTAAAAAAATACATTTTATAAAAATATTGAAGCACAGGCATCCGGCGGTAATTTTCTTCTCCCCGCAGAGCGGATTTTCAGTTTTCTTCGGAAGGTTCCCTGAACAATTCTTTTCTCTTTTCGCGCAATTCCCCGATCAGATCTTTTGCCGAAACCTGCCCTTCCTGCTTTTCGGGAAAGCGCCTGCAAAATTCCTCCCGAAGAGCGTTCATATCCTGCACCGCAAAGGACAAGAGCTTTGCAAGAAGGGCGCGCGTCTCTTCCGAAGGACAACTCTCCAGCGCCGCAACATACCGCCTTAAAACAGAACGCTCGGAAACGAGAAGATCGCAAAGGGCATCCTCTTCCCTGAAACATACGTCGCGTTTGCTCTTGTTCATAACAGCGCCTCCCTCTTTTCCAGTTCGGACAGGATGGCAGTAAAACGCTGTGCATGGCTCTGCGAAAACTCGGAAAACCTCTTGGCAAGCAGCGGATCCGTCATCGTATGCGAAAAAATCTTCGCTTTCTCCCCCGCAAGGTATTCTTCTTCCAGCAAGGTTTTCAGTTCGGACAGAAATATTCTTTCCCTGTTTTTTTTCATGTTTTTTCCTCCGCATAAAAGTTTGTTCCGTCTCCTCAAAATGTATTCCTTTTTTCAAGAAAAAAACGCCGAATCCTTGCGTTAAAATCGCGTTTGTGTTATACTATCCAGCGGAGGGAGTTATGAAATTCATACGAACCAAGCGATTTTACTTTGACTGTCTTCTCATGGTGGTACTCGCGATCATTTCTGCCTGCAACTACGAGCTTTTCATCGTGAAAAACAACTTTGCACCCGCAGGCTTCAACGGGATCGGTACCATGCTCGAATATAAATTCGGCTTCGACATCGGCTACTTTACCATCCTCGTCAACGCACCTCTGTGCATCCTGGCTTTCTTTCTGGTCGATCCCGAATTTTCCATCAAGACTTTTCTGTTCTGTCTCGTCTATGCGGTGGTCTGCATTGTCCTGCAAATGTTTTCCGAACAGCTTGCCTACCTGCAATACGACGCCCAGGGAATCGACACCGTCTATCCCGTGCTCATCGCGGGATCTGTGGGCGGCTTTGTGTACGGGATCGCCTTCCGCCGAAATTCCAGTACGGGCGGCGCGGACATCGTGGCAAAATACGTGAGCAAAAAAGATCCCGTTCTCAATTTCTTCTGGATCAATTTTGCGATCAATGCCGCCATTGCCTTTGTTTCCTTCTTTGTTTACGCCAAGCGCGGAGACAACGGGGCGTTGATCTTCGATTATAAGCCCGTTTGCCTTTGTATGCTGTACTGCTTCCTCAACAGTCTGGTCGGCAATGCCATCATCCGCGGCAGCAAATCGGCGCTGAAATTTCTCGTCATCACTTCTCATGCGGACGAAATCGACAAAGAGATCCTGGAAAACCTCAAGCACTCCGCCACCCGTATGAAAGCCACGGGCGCCTATTCGGGAATGGAAAAAGACATGATCGTCTGCGTCATCAACAAGAGACAGCTCACCGAGTTCAAGGACATCCTCGCAAAATACGACGATACCTTTGCTTTTGTGGAAACGGTCAACGAGACTTTCGGGAAATTCAACAAATCCAAATAAATTGTACAGTAAAAGAGCAGGAGCCGCAAGCCCCTGCCCTTTTTATTGACATTTTCTCCGCCGCTTTTGAAGTCAGCATTTACAAAGCCCAAGCCTTGTCAACACAGCTTCCTATACGTCGGTCTATTTTTTGTTTTCCGCTTTCTTTTTCACAAGCGTCTTGTACGGTTTGATCAGTCCTTTGCGAATGAGTTCTTCGTCCGTGCGGTAAGGATAATGAAAGTCGCTGTAAATGCAGCCCACCTGCGCAAGTCCTAGCCTGTCCATCAGGATCCCGAGCAATTCCTTTGCCTGCTTCATCGCACGCTTGCCCGTGATCTTGACGCGCATAGGCGTTTCCCTGTGCGATTTTTTCTCTCCCACATCCTCGAAACGGTAATTGGTCGATTCAAACTCTTCGGGAGAAAGGGCGAGAAAGAGCGAAAGCTTTTTCCCTGTGACGACAAGCTTTGCAACGCGCTTTCCTCCGACGCGGAAATGTTCGCCGCTCTGACAGATCCTCGTCTTTACACCGGCATAGCCGAGCAGAGTATTTTTCAGTTCGGTATACTGATCCTGCAAAGGGGCGCTCTGGATGATCCTCGATTTGAAAGAGCGCCGATAACGCGTCACTTCCTCGTACCCGTCTGGGATCTCTTTCGCGGCCGCAAGCGCACACTCCGAGATCTCTTCGGCGGCGATCTCATCCACCACTTCCTGAGAGGATTCTGGCGTTTCCCCTTCCTGCTCCGTGATCAGCTCATCCGAAATCTCATCCAGCGCCCTTTCCATTTCCTGGCGGAATTTTGCCTTGGCGCAAGGATATGCCTCCGCCTTCACACAATAAGCACACCACGGAAAAGTCCCGCACAGATCTCTGTGCGCACGTTCGCTGGCAAGCCATTTGTCGATATCGAGTGCTTTCTGACAAGCCGCAAATTCCTCTGCGGGAATTGCGGACAGGTTTTTATCCTTTTCCATAAAACCACTCCCCGCGCTTCTTTTGTAATCTAATTCTATTATAATAGATACATCGCCAAAATGCAAGCGATGTAATTTTTTTTATGCAATTTCCTTACTTTTCTTCCGATTCGAGGGCCTCGATGCGCTTGCGGATCCCCAGCATCCTCGCGTCCGTTGCGGCGATCGTTTCCGCACAGCTTTTCAGTTCCGCCGCAATGTCAGGCCTGTCCGCCGACTGCTTTTTATATTTCATGCTGTGTTCCAGACTTGCCCAAAAATCCATGGCGACAGTGCGAAACTGGATCTCAACGCGGGTAAGCAACTTGCTTTCCGAAAAGAAAACGGGAACTTCCACGATCATGTGATAACTTCTGTATCCGTTCTGCTTGGGCTTTTTTATGTAATCCTTGATCTGCACCACCGTGATGTCGTCCTGTTTTGCGAGCATATCCGCCACGCGGTAAATGTCATCGATGAAGGAACAAACAACGCGGATGCCCGCAACGTCGTTGAGAGAGGAAGAAATTGCTTCCAGCGTCGGTTCTATGCCGCGGCGCTTGAGTTTTTCCGCAATACTGACAGGCTTTTTGATGCGGGAAGAAATGCTCTCAATGGGATTTCTCCCTGCGCGGAAAGACAGCTCTTCATTCAGCACTTCAAACTTTGTACGGATCTCGCGCACTGCACAGCTGTACCGTATCATCAGACTGCTGAATTTTTCTATCTTTTCAAAGATATTTTCGGCGTCGTTTGAAAAAAATTCCTGCACGATCTCTTTCTGTTCTCTGTCCATTTCCAGACTCCTCAAAGAAAAAATTTAGGAGAACGCCGCTGCGAGCACGTCTCTTCCAGTTTTTTTGCAACGCGGGCAATGCCCTCATCCTTGAAAGAGCGCGCCGATTGCGGACAAAACCTGACGCAGGCCGCACAGCCGATACACCTGCCGAGATCGGAAAGATCTGCCGCGATGTTGCAGACAGGGCAGACGGAAATACAGGTATCACAATGAACGCATTTTGAAAAATCCACGGCAGGCATTGCCTTGGGACCAGCCTGCGGCAAAGGCTTGTACGGAAAATTTCCGGGGATCTTCTTTCGTACGGCAATTCCGCTTGCAACCTTTTCATACGCCGCAATGGCAAACGCATCGGCCGCCAGAAGATCATCCGTATCCGGTCTCCCCGTTCCCACCGCGGACGTATAAGAATGTTCGCCGATAAAAGCCCCCGCCGCACAGACGGTGAAACCGCGCTCTGTGAGCAGATCGCACGTCTCAAGAAGGGCGTCGTCAAAGTCACGGTTCCCGTACACGGAAACCGCAACGGCGCGCGCCCCGTTTCCCTGCAGTGTTTTTATGTAATCGCTCACGCAGACGGGCAGTCTCCCTGCGTACACGGGCGCCCCGAAAACGAGGACATCCTCCTTATCAAACGGACAGGAGCACATTCTGACAGCAAGTTTTGTCAGGTCGACGGGCTTCGTCTCACAGAGCAGTTTTTCAAAAAATACCTTCCCGATGCGGGCAACGATCTTTTTTGTCGAGTGTGTCGGACTGAAATACATAAGGACGAGTTTCATGTCAAAATTACCTGTTTTTAATCATTTATGTGTGGCATAGTACTTGATATAACTCAAATTTTTAGGAAAATAAGAACTGATTTATCAATACAAAAGGAAAACTTATCCAAGCGATCATACACCGAGAGATCGCTTCAAAACGCGCAGCAACTCCTCTTCCGAGAAATGAACGATGCAGTTTTTGATATTTTTATTGACGGAAGCGCGCCGCGCGAAATCCGCAAGTTCTGTATCCGAATATTCCTCTCTCTTTCCGAGCAAGGCCGCAACTTTTTTTGAAAAAGTTTCCAGATCCATTCCGAGGGCGTCGCAGATCTGTCCCACTCTTTGCGGAGCTTTGCGATTACACTCTGCAAGAAACGCGGGCAGCAGCAATCCGTTTGCCCTGCCGTGCGGAACATCGTGAAAGTATGTCAGGGAATACCCCATTCCATGCACGACTGTCGTCCCCGTATTTGCGATCACCATTCCCGCAAGCGTAGACCCGAGCAAGAGATTCTGCCGCGATTGTGACGTATAGTTTGCGTTGAGCAAGCTGTCATACTCCCCCGTCAGAAGGCGGATACTCTCCCGTGCCAAAGCGTCCGTAATCAAAGTAGCCCGTACGGAAAGCATCCCCTCCACCGCATGGGACAGCGCATCCAAAGCAGTATTGACAGTGACGTTCTGCGGCAGAGAAGCCATGTACTTTCCATCGAGAAACGCGTACACGGGGAAGAGAGACGGCGCGGAAATACTCGTCTTTGTCTGTTTCTCATCGTTGGTGATGATCGAATACGGCGTGACTTCGCTTCCCGTCCCCGCCGTCGTGGGAATATGCGCCATCGGCAAAACGTCGTCCGTGATCGCGTGCGCGAAGATCCCTTCCGGCGCATCCTGCCTTGCAAGCATGGCAATGGCTTTTGCCGCATCCATAGGAGAACCTCCGCCAATGGCAACCACACAATCCGCGCCGACTTCACGCGCAATCCGCGCTCCCTCTTCCACGCAGGCAACCGTCGGGTTGTTCGGTACGCGATCGTAGATCGTATATTTTTGCCCGTTCATGTTGAATGCAAAGACAGCATCTTCCAATGCACCGTTCTTTGCCGAGCTTTTTCCCGTAACGACCAAAACATTTTTCCCGAGAGTACGCAAAAGAGAGGCATTCTTCTTGACGCAATCCTCCCCGCTTACGATGCGTACAGGCATATAATATTGAAAATCCATGAGAACCTCCGAAAAAACTTTTTCCTTGCCCGCTTCTGATTTCAAATACAGACCATGCACATGCCGGCAACGTATGAATAGTACCACGCCCAGCGATCATGCACACATAGCCTTTAATAAGACACATCCTCAAGAATCACTGCAACTTAATAAAGCAGTACGCCATCCAGAAAACCAATATTTATTAAACAGTTTACTTGATTTTGTTTAATATTTTTGTCAAGGCATACTTGCAATGCTCGTACGTGAGGCCGCCCTGAAAATAAGCGATGTACGGCTCTCTGACAGGTGCATCTGCAGAAAGTTCGATGGACGCGCCCTGCACAAACGTACCCGCAGCCATGATCACGCGGTCTTCATACCCGGGCATATCCCACGCCTCCAGCTTTACAAAACTATCCACGGGAGAAGCTTCCTGCACGGCCTGAATAAATCCCGTCAGTTCCTGTTCGGTATGAAAGCGGATGGCGCGCGTGATATCGTACGGCTGGCTTGTAACTGCAGGAGATGTAACATAGCCGAGTTTTTCCAGGCAGGCGCCGATGAGAAGTCCGCCCTTCAGGGCCTGACAAACGACGTGCGGCGCAAGAAACAATCCCTCGTAAAAATACTGATAACCGAATGCATACGAGCCGACCTCCGCCCCGATAGAGGGAGAAGTCAAACGGCCCGCGATCTTATCGATATACTCTTTTTTGCCGACGATATACCCGCCCGTGGGAGCGATGCCGCCTCCCGCATTTTTGATGAGGGAGCCGACGCAGATGTCCGCGCCGTTTTGCGTAGGTTCGCTCTCCTCCACAAATTCGCCGTAACAATTATCCGTAAAGATACATCCCGTAAATCCGCACAAACGGACAAACGCACAGACCTTTGCGATCTTTTCTTCACTGAGCGCGTCTCTCCACTCATACCCGCGCGAGCGCTGGATAAAGACGACTTTGACGGAAGGATCGCAAAGCCCTTCACGAATGGCTTCTGTATCAAACTCCCCGTCTTTCAGTTCGCATTTTTTAAAGGCAATGCCGTAGTCTGCAAGAGAGCCGATATCCTTCCCTGAGATCACCTCCTGCAAAGTGTCGTACGGATTTCCCGAAATGGAAAACAGGGTATCGCCTGTTTTCAAAAGACCGAACAGCGCCACGGTCAGAGCATGCGTCCCCGAAAGAATGCTGGGAGATACCAGCCCCGCTTCCGTCCCGAAAACGTCGGCAAAGAGCATTCCGAGAGTATCCCTTCCCTCGTCGCCGTAGCCGTAACCCGTGGAAGGCGCAAAGTGCCTGAGCGCGATTTTATTTTTTTGAAAAGCCTCCATTACCTTGCACTGGTTGCGATACGCCACTTCTTCCAATTTTTTAAATTGCGGCGCAAGTTCCTGTTCGCATTGTTCGATCAATTCATTCACCTGCATACATAGCCTCCATAACCTTTTGCACATTGTCTTTTGCGTGCGGATCCAGCCAGATCAAATTAGGGAATTTTTTAAAGAAAGTGATCTGCCTTTTTGCATAATTTCGCGTATTCTGTTGAATTATTTCACGCATAGTACTGTATGAAATATTGTTTTTCAGGTATTCGAGCACTTCTTTATACCCGATTCCCTGCATACTCTGACAAGTTTCATTCACTCCCCGATCCAAAAGAGCACGCACTTCTTCCACGAGACCTTGCTCCAACATCTGCTCTACCCGCTGATTGATGCGCGCATAAAGCTCTTCCCGATCGTACCCAAAAGCGACCGCAACGTATGGAAAGCGCGGCACAAAACCGTCCTGTTGCTCAGATTTCTTTTTCCCTGTCAGCTCAAATATTTCAAGGGCGCGGACCACCCTTTTCACATCGTTCGGATGAAGCTTTTCCGCACTTTCCGGGTCCACTTCCCTCAGGCGTTGAAAGAGAGCAAGATTACCCTCCTTTGACGCGATCTCTTCATACCGACGCCTCACATTTTCGTCCGCCCCCACATTTCCGTGGCCGCGGGAAAAGCAGAGCGATTGAATATAAAATCCCGTTCCGCCGCAGATGACGGGGCATTTCCCTTCCTGCAACAGCCGTTCCACGATCGGATGCGCCTGCGCCTCATAATCCCCCACCGAGTAATTCCGCGTCGGCTCGACGACGTCGATCATGTGATGCGGAATACCGCCCTTTTCTTCCTCCGTCGGTTTTGCCGTTCCGATATCCATACCTCGATATACGAGCATACAGTCTGCGGATACAACTTCTCCTTCCAGCCGCTTTGCCATTTCTACGGCAAAGCCCGTCTTTCCGGAAGCGGTTGCCCCGCAGACTACCAATACTTTTTTCAAATCAGACGATCCTCTTAAACATTTTTTCGATTTCTGTCTTTGTAAGGCGAACCGCCACGGGACGCCCGTGCGGACATTTGAGTCCGAGATCCCCGTGCAACATTTCAAAAAGTTTTTGTTTTTCCGATTCCGTCAGGGACATTCCGCCCTTTACCGCGTGTTTGCAAGCCGCCATAGCAAGTTTGTCCCGCAAGAGATCGGATAATTTGATCGCGCGGAGCGTACCGACTTCCTTTAAAATTTCACCGAAAAAGGATTCGAGATCAATTCCCTGCAGATCCATAGGGACAGCGGAAACCTTATAACAATTTGTCCCAAACTCTTCCATCTCAAAACCCATCTCTTCGAGAATAGATTTCTGTTCGGAGAGAAAAGCAAATTCTTCCCTGTTCAGGTTCAGAACGTAAGGGATCAGCATAGGCTGGCGCGCTACCTTCCGCGTTTCCATTTCCTCTTTCAGTCGATCGAAGATCAGCCTTTCGTGCGCCGCGTGCTGGTCGATGAGATAGACATTGTCTCCCTCTTCGTACAGAAGATAGGTATTGAAAAGCACGCCCCTGAACTGCGCATTTTCAAAAATAAACTTCTGCTGTTTTGCCTTTTGCTCCAGCGCCTGCAGGTATTGTTTATTCTCCGTAAAGACATCCGCCGCGGGAGCCTCCGCCCGTTGTGCGGCGGGGGCACCGCTGTCATGAAAGACGATCTGCGGGCCGCCCGTATATTCCGAGCGTTTGGGCATATGCAGCAAAACTTCGTATTCCTTTCGGAAATCGTACTTTTTTTCCTGATCTGTGTCAGACAGAGTACTCTCTTTTTTGTAATTTTCCAGCAATTCGTCGGTAAAAGCGCGCTCTGTCGCAACAGATTCCGAAGATGCGGCAGTCCCCGCTTTTCCGTGGGAAACGCCGCTTTTGCCAGCATGATATTCTGTTTCCGCTCCTTTCTTTTCTGCATTTTCCGAGAGAGTTTTGCTTTCCCCCTGCATTGGCGCAGCTGATTTCTCCCCCGCGACATAGTCGAGCGCGCTGGCATTTCCATCCAGCACCGCAGAAACGACGGAGTAAATACTTCCGTATATTACCTGGTTGTTTTCAAATCGGACGTCCGCCTTGTTCGGATGCACGTTGACGTCCACCACCTCGGGCGGAACGTCGATGAAGAGCACATAAAAAGGATATTGCCGCTTCATCAGATAACTGCCGTAAGCATTGGAAACGGCGGAAGAGACAGTATTGTTGACGACATATCTTCCGTTGACAAAGGTATTCTGATACGTTCTGTTTGCCTTTGTAAAGGAGGGTTTACCGAGATACCCGTGGATCCTGATCCCATGGCGGACTGCGTCGAGTTTATAGCACTGCGAAATGACGGAGCTTCCGTAAACAGAGGCGACCGCCTCTTCCAATCCTCCGCCGTACGATTGCAGGACAAGTTTTCCGTCTGCGATATAGCGAAAGGAAACGTTCGGATTTCCGAGCACAAAGCGTGAGACAAAGTTGGAGATCTCCCCTTCTTCTCCCTTGTCCGACCTTAAAAAACGGGCGCGCACGGGAGTGTTGAAAAAGAGGTTTTCCGCCGTGATCTCCGTGCCTGCCCCGAGGGCGCAGGGAATCACCTCCCCCATCTTTCCGCCCGAACAGGTGATCTCGTAGGCCTCCGACGCGCCTGCGGCGCGCGAACGGATGCGGGCATTGCTGACAGATGCGATGCTTGCCAGCGCCTCCCCGCGGAACCCCAGCGTGCGGATGTCGTCCAGATCTTCCGCCTTGCTGATCTTGCTCGTAGCATGGGGCAGAAATGCGGAGCGGAGTTCGCTCTTTTCGATTCCCGCGCCGTCGTCCGTCACCTGGATGAGATCTTTGCCGCCGCGCTCAATGGTGATCGTGATATTTTTCGCGCCCGCGTCCAGACTGTTTTCCACAAACTCTTTAACTACGGAATACGGCCTGTCCACCACCTCGCCCGCGGCAATCCGATTATAGACACTACTGTCAAGAATGTTGATTTTTGCCATTCTTTACTCCCCTTTAACCTTTTCGGCAAGGTCTGAAAGCAGATTGAACGCCTGCATGGGCGTCATATTGTTCATGTCTGTCTGCGCGAGAATACGCTCCACTTCGGACACGGGACGCTCTTCCGCGGCGATCGTTTCTTCCACGGCGGTGCGCGCGATGTCGTTTTTCTCCAGTTTTTTCAGGATCTGTTTTGCGCGATCCGTGATCTCGGCGGGGATCCCCGCAAGCCGCGCCACCTCGATCCCGAAGCTCTTGTTGGCACCGCCGCGCACGATCTTGCGCAGGAACAAAATGCCGTTCCCCGTCTCGCGTACGGTCACTTTATAATTTTTAACGCCCTCGATCCTGCCTTCCAGCTCGGTCAGTTCGTGGTAATGCGTTGCAAACAGCGTCTTGGCGCGGATGTGCGAAGTGAGGTATTCCAGCACCGCCCACGCAATGGAAAGGCCGTCGAACGTACTCGTCCCCCTGCCCACCTCGTCGAGGATGAGAAGAGAGTTGGGCGTAGCGTTCATCACGATGGAAGCGACTTCCGTCATTTCCACCATAAAGGTGCTCTGATCAAAAATGAGGTTGTCGCTCGCGCCGACGCGGGTAAAGATCCTGTCGACCACGGGGATCTGCGCCTGCTTTGCGGGAACAAAACTTCCGATATGGGCCATCAGGACGATCAGCGCCGTCTGGCGCATATAGGTGCTTTTGCCCGCCATGTTCGGGCCTGTGATGATCATGGTCTGCGTTTCCCCGTCGAGAACGGTGTCGTTGGGAACAAATTTTTCCTTGGAGAGCGCCTCGACGACGGGATGTCTCCCGTCCGTGATCTTCAGCGGCGCTCCCGCCTCCGCCATCTGCGGTCGGCAATAGTTGTTCTCCTTTGCGACCGTCGCAAACGAGACGAGACAATCGAGCATGGCGATCGCAGAGGACAAAGTTTTCAGCGCCCCGATGTTCTGCGAAAGCGTATCTTTGACGTCGTTGAAGAGCTCCACTTCCAGCGCAAGGGCGCGGTCCGTGCTCGTCAGAATTTTATCTTCCAGAGCTTTGAGCTCGTCCGTGACGTATCTCTCCGCGCCCGCAAGCGTCTGGCGGCGGCGGTAGTTGTACGGGACTCTGTCCTTGAAAGAGTTTGTCACTTCGATGGTATAGCCGAATACGCGGTTATACTTGATACGCAGATTTTTGATTCCCGTCTTTTCCCGTTCGCTCGCTTCCATTTCCCCGATCGTGCGGGCGCCGTTGTCGCGGATGTCCTGCAATTCGTCGAGCGTCTGGTTATATCCCTTGCGTATGTAGCCTCCTTCCTTAACATTTACGGGAGGATTGTCGATAAACGCGCGCTGTAAGAGGTCTGTCAGCGCGGAAAAATCGCCCAGGGAGGCAACGATGTCGGTCACGGCACGGGAGGTAAATCCGGAAAGCTGGAACCTGAGATTGGGCAAAACCGCCAGCGATTTTCCCAGCGACTCGCAGTCGCGCGGCGTGAGGTTGTTGTTGGAGATCTTGCCGGCTATGCGCTCGATGTCGCGCACACCTTTCAATGTTTCCGCAATGCCGATGCGGATGACCGTGGCCTGAAACAGTTCGGCGACCCCTTCCAGGCGGCGCTCGATGTCCGCTTTTTCCTGCAAAGGATTGAGGATCAGCCTCTGCATCAGGCGCGCGCCCATGGCCGTCTGTGTCTTGTCAAGGAGCCACACGAGCGAACCCTTTCTCTTGCCGTCGCCCAACGTGCGCACGAGTTCGAGATTGCGGATGGCAGAGCTGTCCAGCATCATGCTTCCGCCGCCGACATAGCGCACGCTGTCAATGATCTTCAACGTGTTTTTCTGCGTTTCGCGCAGATATTCGATGAGCGCGCCGCAGGCGGAGACCGCCGCATTCCTCCCCGACAAACCGAACGGCTCCAGCGTCTTGCAGCCCAGCTGTTCCAACAGATTTTTTTCCGCATGACGGAGCGCAAACGCCCACGGCACATAGCAGGAAAAGGCGGGCAGAGCGCGCAGAGCGTTGTTATCCTTTGTGACCATCAGGTACTCGTCGTTGCAGATGATCTCCGCGGGGGAAAGTTTTCCGAGATGTTCCAGACTTTGAAAGACGGCTTTCTCCCCTTCAAAATCGGAAACGTAAAATTCGCCCGTCGTGATGTCCGCCCAGGCCACGGCGCATTTCTGCCCTTCCGCATACGCGCAGGCAATGTAATTGTTTTTCTTCTCGTCGAGAAGGCTGTCCTCGATGAGCGTCCCTGCCGAGACGACGCGGATCACATCGCGCTCCACCATTCCCTTGCCGGGCGTGGGCTCCGTGAGCTGTTCGCAGATGGCCACCTTCTTCCCGAGAGCGACAAGGCGCGCAATGTAGGTGTCCGCCGCATGAAACGGGATCCCGCACATGGGCGCGCGCTCTTCCAACCCGCAATCTCTGCCCGTCAGCGTGAGATCGAGAAGTTGCGATACCTCCTTGGCATCCTCAAAAAACATCTCGTAAAAATCGCCCAAACGATAAAATACGATGCAATCTTTGTATTTTTCCTTGATTTGCAGATAGTGCCGCATCATCGGTGAAAGTCCGCCGCTCATCCTTTTACTCCTTTTCTTGCGTAAGTTCCCCTTCCAGCGAAACGCCGGAAGTCTGCGAAATTTTCAAACGCACAAATTCCCCTATTCTGTCGCGGTCGCTGTGAAAATATCCCATGCGCCCGTATTCGTCCCTGCCCAAATACAGGCCGCGCTTTTTGTCGTAATCCTCACAGAGGATCTCGACCGTCTTTCCGCGATACCCCGCGGAAAGTTCGCGCGTCTGCGCGTTGACGAGTTCGACAAGGCGCATGATCCTGTCCTTTTGCACCTCTTCGGGGATCTGCCCTTCCATATTGGCCGCCACCGTGCCGCTCCTGCGCGAATACACAAAGGTGAACGCCGTTGCAAAGCGCGCTTGCTTTACAAGATCCAGCGTCGCCTGAAAATCTTCTTCCGTTTCCGTGGGAAAACCAACCATAATGTCCGTCGTAAGCTGACAGTCAGGGACGTATTTTCGGAGAAGATCTACCTTTTCAAGGTATTCCTTTGCCGTATATTTTCTGTTCATCAGCCGCAGAATACGGTCCGACCCCGCCTGCACGGGCAGATGCACCAGATTGCAGATCTGCTCGTGTTCCGCGATCTCCCTGACAAGCTCTTCCCCGAAATCCTTGGGATTGCTCGTCATAAAGCGCAGGCGGTACTTTCCGTCCCTTTGACAGATGGTGTGCAGAAGCTGCGGGAAAGTGCAATCCCCCTTGTCATTTCCGTAAGAATTGACATTCTGACCCAACAGAGTGATCTCTTTGTACCCGGCGTCGAGCAGATCGTACACTTCTTTGACAATGGCGCCGCTCTCCCTGCTGCGCTCCCTGCCTCTCACATACGGGACAATGCAATAGGAACAGAAATTGTTGCACCCGTACATGATGTTCACCCAGGCATTGGGGTAACTTGTGCGAAAGGAAATGTCTTCCGTGTCCGTTTCCCCTTCCTTGTCCCAGATATCCACCACCGCTTTTTTGCTGCCCGCCTTGCGATCCAGCAGATCGCCCAGAACGGAGAGATTGTGCGTTCCGAACACGATGTCGACAAAGGGAAATTTTTTGCGCAGCTTTTCCGCCGCACCCGCCTGCTGCGTCATACAGCCGCCAACCGCGATCAGCATGGACGGACGGGACTTTTTCAATTTTTTTAAAGCGCCGATGTTTCCGTATGCGTGATTTTCCGCATTTTCACGGATACAGCAGGTATTGAAAACGACAATGTCTGCATCCTCTTCCCGCTCCGCCTGTATATACCCGCGCGCGCGAAGGATTCCCGCGATCTTTTCCGATTCGTGTACGTTCATCTGACAGCCGTACGTTGTTATCCAGTAGTATTTTTGCATAGGACCTTTTTTTAAAAAAATATCTTCTTTTTATTATACCTTTTTTTCGGAATTATTTCAAGTCTTTCAACTTTGTTGTAAGGGAAATAATTTACGCAAAATCAGCAATACTGTTCTATGAGGAAGAACATGAAAACATTTTTGAAAATAAGCGCAGTCTTTGCCTGCACCGTTGCCGCGCTCGTCCTTTCGGCAGGCGCATGGTATTTTGCCGTAACGGCAAACGTACGGTTAGAATCGGATAAATTTCAGCCGGCACAAAAAAGTGCCGAAGTTTTTGACGGCGACGGGAACGAGATCGCCGAAGTCGACCTGTTCAGCGAACACAGAAGCGTGACCATCGGCGAAGTTCCCGAACACGTCAGGCAGGCATTTATCAGCGCGGAGGACAGAAACTTTTATAAACATAAGGGTCTGGACTACAAAGGGATGGTGCGGGCCACCTTAAAAAATCTGAAAGCGCACTCCTTTAAGCAGGGCGCCTCCACCATCAGCCAGCAGCTCGTCAAGAACACGCAGCTTTCCGGAGAAAAAACATTGCGGCGCAAGATGAAAGAGATCCGCCTCACTCGCCAACTGGAAAAAAAATACACCAAAGATGAAATTCTGGAAATGTATCTCAACACCATTTACTTCGGACATACCTGTTACGGCATCGCGGAAGCCGCAGACTTTTACTTTGAAAAAGAAGTAAAAGATCTGTCTCTCGCCGAGGGTGCAATGCTCGCCGCTGTCATTCGTTCCCCCAACAATTACTCTCCTTTTGTCGATAAAACGGCGTGCTTGCGCGTTCGGAACAACGTTTTGGAGGCGATGCTTTCCCTCAATAAGATCACGCAGAAAGAGTACGAAAGCGCCAAAGCCCAGCCCCTTCCGCAGCAGGGAAAAACCTGCGTTTCCTCGGACAACTATATAGACGCGGTCTGCGACGAATTGCAGAGCCTTCCCCTCTTTTCTCCCTACAAACTGCGCGGCGCGGTGCGCATTTACACGTATATGGACAGGAGAATGCAGGAGTTTGCCGAACAGCTTTCCACGACGGCGGACCGATCGGGAAAAAGTCTGATCCTCTGCGACAACAAGTCGGGCGGGGTGTGCGCGTGGTTTACGACAGAGGGAAACCTGCGCAGACAACCCGGTTCCGCCATCAAGCCGCTCGCCGTCTACGGCCCCGCCATCGAGGAAAACCTGATCTCCCCTTGCACACCCGTCTGCGACGAGCCAATAAGCTTCGGAGACTACACCCCCGGAAACTACAACGACCATTATTACGGCTGGGTTTCCGCAAGACAGGCGCTTGCACAGAGTCTGAACATTCCCGCCGTGCGAATCTTAAACGAGCTCGGAACGGAGAAGAGTGTGCGCTATCTGAAAAAAATGGGACTGCCCGTGACCGAGCAGGACAAAAACCTTTCCCTGGCTCTTGGCGGCATGACGGAGGGTTTTACCCTCCCCGAACTTTCGGGCGCGTACATGTCGCTTGCAAACAACGGGACATTCAGTTTTGCGAGGTTTATCAGAAAAATCGAAAGCGAGGACGGGGAGACGCTGTACACGCGGGAAAAGGAAAACGTGCGCGCCTTTTCTTCGGACACGGCGACCCTCGTCAATGAAATGCTGGAAAGAGCCGTAAAGGACGGCACGGCAAAAAAATTAAAAGATCTGCCATTTGAGGTATGCGCAAAGACGGGAACGTGCGGCAAAGACAACGGGAACACGGACGCGTGGACGCTTGCCTATACCTCCGCCCATACCGTGGGCGTTTGGATGGGAAACGCAGACAACACTTTGACGGACGTCACGGGCGGAGGACTGCCCTGCCACTACGCAAATCTTCTGCTGAGCGAGCTGTACAAAAAAGGCGCCCCCGCACCGTTCGACAAAGACAGGACGCTTGTCACAAAGACGCTGGACAAAACGAGTTACATCAGCGAACACATTTTACGGCTTGCTTCTCCCGCCCAGCCTAAGGGAACGACCATAGAAGAAAAATTCCGCGCAAGCAACTGTCCGCTGGAGATGAGCACCATTTATCTGCGCCCCGCCGCAAGAGCGGAGCTGAGCGTGCAAAATACCACCGTTATCATCCATTTATGTCAGACAGAGTACTACGCATTTGAGATAAAACGCACGAATAACGGCATTGCTCGCACGATCTTCAGCGGAAATTCGGACGGAATTTTTTACGACAAAGACTTAAAACGCAGCGAAAAATACCTCTATTCCGTGCGTCCCTATTACACGGACGATGCGGGAAACCGCGTTTACGGCGAGGAAATTTCCTTGCCGCTCGTATGCATTCCGAAACAGACGAAGAGCCCCCCTGCCGATTGGTGGCATCGCTAAAAACAAAAACGGAGACTTGGAAAAAGCAAGTCTCCGTAAATTTCATGGCGCGCGGCTGAAAGCCGCGCGCCCTTTCGTACTCTGTCAACAGAATTTTAAAAATCAGAATTTTACCGTTTCCAAGGTAGCGAGCGCTTCCTGCACCAGCGCTTCCACGTCCAACTTTTCCTCCGCGGCTTCCACTTCCGCAAGTTTCGGACGGATGAGCGGATGCTTGGGCAAAAAGACGGTACAGCAATCTTCAAACGGCTGGATAGAAGTTTCAAAGGTTCCGATCATGCGCGAACGCTCGATGATCTCCGTTTTATCAAACCCTACGAGCGGACGAAGGACGGGAATTGTGACGACCGCATTGGAAGAAGTCATCCCCTCGATGGTCTGGCTTGCGACCTGCCCTAAACTTTCACCCGTGACAATGCACTGCGCGCCCGTCTGTTTGCAAAGCCGCTCGGCAATGCGCATCATAAAGCGGCGCAGGAGCGTGATCATCATTTCATCGGGGCAATGCTTGTGGATTTCTTCCTGAATGTGCGTGACGCTGACGACGTTGAGGCGCATTCCGTTGGTATATCCCGAAAGAAGGCGGGCAAGCTCCTCCACCTTTTCGCGCGCCTGCATATTGGTGTACGGATAGCTGTGGAAATGCAATCCCTCCAAAACCATGCCGCGCTTGGCGATCATGTACCCCGCGACGGGACTGTCGATGCCGCCCGAAAGGAGGAGCATCCCCTTTCCTGCCGTGCCGACGGGCATTCCGCCCGCCCCCTTGACAAATCCGCCGAACACGAGCGCCGTGCCGTTTTCCCGAATATCGATGTTGAGCACCGTCTGCGGATGATGTACGTCCACACGGAGCGCAGGAAATTCGGAAAGAAGCCTTCCGCCGATCTCCGCGTTGATCTGCATGGAATTGAGGGGAAACTTTTTATCTCCCCTGTTTGTTTCCACTTTGAAAGTCCCTTCCGAAGGCGCGATGGTCTTGACCGTTTGGTAAATGGTCTGCATATCGGCAGGCACTTTATAACCGATACTGAGGGTATGCGTGCCGAATACCTTGCGCAGGCGTTCGACAATTTCATCCGCGCGTTCCTCATCGAAGTTTTCGACGACGTAGCGGCCGCTGGGTTTGTGCATCTCGTGGCGGATCCCCGTGAGCGCCTTTTCGAGGTTGTTCATGAACACCTTTTCAAAGTAGCCGCGGTTTTTTCCCTTGAGATGAATTTCGCAATAGCGAACGATAATGACTTTTTCCATTGTTATTTTGTCCTTTCCGCAAGCGAAGCGGCGCAGGAATTGATGATCCCGATCGCCTGCTCCGTTTCCTGCAAAGTTGTGGTTGCCGCAAAAGAGATGCGCAAAACGCCGTCTGCGGAACGCTCGTCCAATCCGCAGGCGAGAATGACGCGGCTGTAACGGTTTTTGGAAGAACAGGCAGACCCCGTTCCCACCATCACGCCCGCATCGTCCAGCATATGCAGAAGTACCTCCCCGCGAAGTCCGCGCGCAGAAACGCTGAGAACGTACGGCGAAGCATTTTCCGAAGAGAGCACTCTGAAAATAGTTTTGTCCAATCCCTGCCGCACAGCAAGGTTGTAAGAGCGGATGCGTTCAAAGTCCTCTTTGAGAGAAGAAAATTTCTTTTTTGCGGCAAACTCGAATTGCTTGATGGCAAAGGTATTTTCCGTTCCGCTGCGCAATCCGTTTTCCTGCCCTCCGCCGAAAATATACGGAGACAGGCGGGCTCCCTTTTTACGAAACAGCCCCGCCACGCCGCGCACGCCGCCGATCTTGTGCGCGCTGACCGTGTACAGATCGATGTCCTTTGTCAACGCAAACGGGATCTTTCCAAACGCCTGCACGCCGTCGCTGTGAAAGAGAAGTGCGGGATTGATTTTTTTTGCCGCCGCGGCAATGGCGGCGATGTCGTTTACAGCGCCCGTTTCGTTGTTGACGTGAATGGCGGATACGCAGGAAGTATCTTTGTCCACCATAGAAAGGAGCGCTTCCGTATCCGCGCTCCCGTCCGAACGCAGGGGCGCAAAGCGGACTTCGATACCGCGCTTTTCCAGCTCCTTTGCGCTCTGATAAATGGCGGCGTGTTCGCCCGCAGTAGTGACAAAATTGCCGCGCCTGGCGCTGCTGAATACGGCCTGGTTGTCCGCCTCGCTTCCCGATCCCGTGAAAACAAGCTCATAGCCGCCCTGCGGCGCAATCAGAGACAAAATTGTTCTGCGCGCTTCCTCGATTTCTTTGTGCGCGGCAAATCCTGCCCGATACAGTGCGGACGGATTGTAAAACCCGTCGATTTTTAAAAATTGCAGAGCCGCGTTCACCGCTCCCTCATCGGGAACGGTGGTCGCGGCGTTATCCAGATAGATCATTTTCTGTTAAATTCCGATTCCAGTAAATTTCTGCGGGTATAGCGCAGAATGTTTGCGAGAAGTTCCTGTCTGCATTCCAGAACAAGCAATTTTTTCCCGACGTTGGTTGCCGCCTGAACGTAATAAAATTCCTTGTCCTCCGCCGCTTCTTCGTTGGGCGTCAGGATATCCTCCTTGACGTCCGGGGAAGATTTCAGCTTTTTGTACGATTCCGAACCCACTCTTCCGATTTTGATGTATTTCTCATCGGAAATGCGGTACAACAGCTTGCGCTTTCTGCCGTGCAAGACCTTGCTGATGCGGAGTTCGCCCGAAACAAAGGTGTAATCGTAGCTCACATAAAAGCTGTGGCGCTTGACAAAGAGAAAGATCCCGCCCGCGAGCATGATGACAAACATGATGACATACGGAAGCATACTCAACAGAATTGTTTTCACGTCCAGCTCGACATCTTCCCCCACCGGCGTGAACATCAGCCCCCAGAGAAAGAGAAGAGCCAATGCCGCCGAGAGGAAAAACAGGATGCCGAATATGGTAAAAAGCCTGTAACGAAATCTTACGGGTTTCTCGTTGTGAACGGAAACGCTTTCCTCGTAAAATACTTCCTGCATCGTTAAAACTCCACCGTTCCTTCAAAGACCTGTCTTGCGTTGCCCGTGAGAATGACTTTTCCGTCCGCGCAATAGCGCACGATGAGGTCGCCGCCGCGCACCTTGACCGTAATGTCCTCGTCCGTCTTGCAATAGCCGCCCAGCACCGCCGCGACGACACTGGCAGCCGCGCCCGTGCCGCAGGCGAGCGTTTCGCCGTTGCCGCGTTCCCAGACGCGCATTTTCAGCGTCTTATCGTTGACGACGCGGACAAATTCCGTGTTGATGCGCTGCGGGAAATAGGGAGCATACTCGAACAGAGGCCCGACGTTGGCGAGATCGACGGCGTCCACCTTGTCGCAGAACACCACGCAGTGCGGGTTACCGACGTTGACGAGGGTGACGTTGTAATTCTTGCCTCCCACGGAAATATCCCTACCGACCACCGTCTCACCTTCCAGAGTGGAAGGGATCGCCCTGCCGTTGAGCACAGCTTTCCCCATATCCACGCTGACCGAACTCACCTTGCCGTTGAAGGTGAACAGCGTGAGCTGACGGATGCCGCTCAGCGTTTCGATGGTCATATGCTTTTTGTTGACGATACCGTTATCGAAGAGATACTTCGCCACACAGCGGATAGAGTTGCCCGCCATGGCGCCCTCACTGCCGTCCTTGTTGAAGATGCGCATTTTTGCATCTGCGACGTCCGACTTCTCGATGAGGGTGATCCCGTCGCCGCCGATCCCGAAATGTCTGTCCACAAAGTTGATGGCGAGGGATTCGGGGCAGGTGATCTTGCCGTCCATGTTGTCGAAGAAAATATAGTCGTTGCCGCAGCTCTGCATTTTGATGAACTTGAGCTTGGTGCGCTCTTTGCGCAGGTTGTTGATGTCCACAAGCTCTGTGTTGTCCTCGTTGAAGCGGCTTGCGATGATGTCTGCCAGCGCGTTTGCCGTATCCAGCGACGTGAGCGTAGTGATGCCGAGCAGAATGGCGTGATGGTGCATACGGATATAGTCGTTGATCGAATCCATATCCGTCTTGCCCGTATAGACGATGTAATCGATCTTTCCGTCGTCCATGAGGCGGAAGATCTCCTCGTCCTGGGAGAGACGCTCCACCGTATGCACGTCGATCCCGAGGGTGCGGATGGTATCCGCCGTCCCCTTGGTGGCGTAGATGGTCAGGCCAAGATCGCTGAACTTTTTGGCAAGCCCGAGGATCTCGAATTTATCCTGATCGTTGACGGTGAAGTAGACGCCCACTTCGCGCTGTTTGCTGGGATGGCAGAGTTTGAACCCTGCGGAAACCAGACCCTTGAACAGAGCCTCCTCGATGGTCTTGCCGATGCCGAGCACTTCGCCCGTCG
>DXFX01000052.1 GCA_019114245.1 Candidatus Borkfalkia faecipullorum
TCTTCCAAGGAAGAACCTCAGCTTTCCGACCTTCGTGAATCGGGTGCAATCGAGCAGGACGCGGACATCGTCATGTTTATTCACAGGCCTGACGTTGCGGCGACGGAAGAGGAGATCAAGAGCGGAAAGATCATCAAGGACGCCGCCGATCTCATCATCGCCAAGCACAGAAACGGCGAATTGGGAAGGGTCAAGCTCCGCTTCCGCGGAGATCAGGTGCGTTACGTCAACCCGCCTCCCGGATTCTTACCCGACGAACCGGGCGAACCCGAGCCGAGAGAGGATTCTGCGCCGCCGCGCGATGCGTACGACGACGCCATGGACGATCTCGAAGCGGGAAACGTGTATCCCGACGAGGATGCCGCGGGAGAGGATTACGACGACGAGATGCCTCCTTTCGATCCGGACGAATTGCCGCCGGACGGGGTGTAAACCATGCAGACACAAATTCGCAAGATAGACGCGGAATCTCTCGCGCTTGCCAAGGAACTCCTTTTGCAGGGGGAGATGGTAGCGTTTCCCACGGAAACGGTGTACGGACTGGGCGCCGATGCCCGTTCGGACGAAGCGGTGCTCAACATTTACCGCGTAAAGGGCAGGCCGCAGGACAACCCTCTCATCGTTCACGTGCATAAGGGTTTCGATCTGAATACGCTCGTTTATGACGAGAGACCGTACGCGGCAAAACTGCGGGAAGCGTTTCTTCCCGGCCCTTTGACGCTCGTTTACAGAAGCAGGGGAACGGTCTCCAAAATTGTCTCATGCGGGCTGGATACGCTCGCGGTGCGCGTTCCCTCCCATCCGGGGGCGCAGGCGTTTTTAAAGTACGTCGATCTGCCCGTGGCGGCTCCTTCCGCCAATCTATCCAAGCACGTAAGCCCCGTTTCTGCGCAGCACGTTTTTTACGATCTGCAGGGTAGGATCCCGCTTATTTTGGACGGAGGCGCGTGTTCGGGCGGTATAGAGAGTACTGTGTGTGACGTAACTGGGCCTTATCCGACGGTTTTAAGGCAGGGACTCGTCTCCCGCGAGATGATCGAAAAGGTTGCGGGAAGGTGCGATGTGTACGTTCCCAAAGCGGGGGAACAGGTGCGCTCTCCGGGGATGAAATACAAGCACTATGCTCCCAAATGCAGGACTTGTCTGTTTGACAGCGCGGAAGAAGCGGCCGCCCGCTTTGCCGCCTTTGAAAAGGAAGGACAGCGCGCTTATGCGCTCTGCGAAAGCAAGTATGCGGGAATGTTTCCCCAAGGCCGCGTCCTCGATCTCGGGGACAAGCCGGAAGAGATGGCCGCAAGGCTGTATGCGCTTTTGCGGGAGGGCGAACAGGTCGCGGACGTGATCGTCGCCATTCGCCCCGCAGAGCATGACGGGATCATGGCGGGCGTTCTCAATCGCCTGAACAAAGCGTGCGCGGGGGATTGATATGAAACGGAAAAAAGTTTTGTTTGTATGCACGGGCAACACCTGCCGCAGTCCCATGGCGGAAGCGATGTTCCGTGCGGAGATCAAGCGCAGAAAGATCAAATTTGTCGATACCGCGTCGGCGGGGATCTTTGCGGAGGGGAGTTCGTGTATCAGCGAGCACAGCGCGCAATGCCTTACAAAGCTGAATATTGATTTTTCCAAATTCCAACCGCGCCAGCTCAAGCATAAGATGATAGAAAATGCCTATCTCGTCTTTTGCATGACGGACGGACAGAAGGAGCTTCTCAACGGCTTTGAAAACGTGTACAGCATTTCCGAAGTGGCGGGATTTCAGATCCCCGATCCGTACGGCGGGACGTTGCAGGATTACGAACACACTGCGGCCCTGATCCGCAAGGCGGTCTGCATCATCATCGATAAATATTTTACAGACGTTTCTGACATTCAAAAAAAATAAAGTCATCAAAAGAGAGGTAACTTATGAAAATTGCCGTAGCCAACGATCACGGCGGACTGGAACTGAAAAAGGCGCTTTTGAAGTACCTGAATGAGAACGGATACGAGGTTGTCGATTTCGGAACGTGTACGGGCGATTCCTGCGACTATCCCGATTTTGCCCTGCCTGCTGCGGAAGCGGTCGCGTCGGGCGAATGCGATCGCGGTATCCTTATCTGCAGCACGGGGATCGGAATTTCCATCGTTGCAAATAAGGTCCCGGGGATCCGCTGCGCCCATTGCCACGATACCTATTCCGCAAAATATACCAGACTTCACAACGACGCAAATATGCTTGCGTTCGGGCAGAAGATCATCGGCGAAGGGCTGATGCTGGAAATTGTGGATACCTTCCTGCATACGGATTTCGAGGGCGGAAGGCACCAGAGGCGGGTGGATAAGATCACTGCCATCGAAGAAAAGTACAGTAAAAATAAATAATTGAATCAGGGAGACATATACTATGGCTAAAGTTTTTGTGATGGATCATCCGCTCGTACAGCATAAGGTCACCATGTTGCGCGACAAGAACACAAGCACCAAAGATTTCCGCGAACTTGCGGAGGAAATTTCTCTTTTGATGGCGTACGAAGTGACGCGCGATCTTCCTTTGGAAGACGTCGAAGTGGAGACGCCTATCTGCAAGACGGTCGCCAAAACCGTTTCGGGCAGGAGCCTGGGCATCGTTCCCATTCTGCGCGCGGGGCTGGGCATGGTCAACGGAATGCTCAAACTTGTTCCCAATGCAAAAGTGGGGCATATCGGGCTTTACCGCGATCCCAAGACGCTGAAACCCGTCGAATACTACTGCAAACTTCCCGCAGACGCGACGGACAGAACTCTGATCGTCGTCGACCCCATGCTTGCAACGGGCGGAAGCGCTGCCGCTGCGATCGGATTTCTGAAAGACCGCGGCTGCAAAAATATCAAATTCTGCTGCCTGATCGCGGCGCCGCAGGGGTTGGAAGCTCTGCAAAAGGCGCACCCCGACGTGGATATTTTCATCGCCGCGCTGGATAAAGATCTCAACGATCACGCATACATCATTCCCGGTCTCGGAGACGCGGGCGACAGGCTGTTCGGAACAAAATAATTTCGCGGGCGGGTTCGCCCGCATAACGGAGGAACTGTATGCACAAAATCACAAAGGCTGTCATCCCTGCGGCAGGGTTCGGAACGCGCTTTTTGCCCGTCACAAAATCTGTCTGCAAGGAAATGCTTCCCATCGTCGATAAGCCTACATTGCAATACATCGTGGAAGAAGCCGTTGCTTCCGGCATAAAAGATATTCTCGTTATAACGGGCAGGAACAAAAAGATCATCGAAGACTTTTTCGATTACACACCGGAACTTGACGCCTTGCTGGAACAGGAGGGAAAACAGGAATTTCTCGAACTTTCCAGGAAGATGGAAAAACTGGTCAATATGTATTACGTTCGTCAAAAGCATCCGTGCGGTTTTGCGGATGCCATCATGTACGCCAAGGCGTTTACGAGCGACGAACCGTTTGCCATTTTGCTGGGCGACGACATTATATATACCGAAAAGGGAGAGCGCCCCGGTATCGGTCAGCTGATGGACAGTTATTACGAAACGGGGAAACCTTCCGTTGCCGTCATGAACGTCGCCGATTCCGATGTTCCCAAGTATGCCAATATCCGCGGCAAAGAGGTCGCGCCCAATCTGGTCGGGATCGATCTCATCGTGGAAAAGCCCGCCGTCAAAGATAAATTCTCCAACGATGCGGTCATCGGCAGGTATGTCGTGGAAAAAGACATTTATGAGATCATTTCCCGCACGCCGCCTTCGGCACAGGGAGAAGTGTATTTTACGGATGCCTTGCAGGATCTTGCAAAGCAGGGCAGGCTGATCGGCTGCAGATTTGAGGGAAAGAGATACGACGCGGGCAATAAGCTGGAATTTTTGCAGGCGAACGTGGAGTTTGCCCTGCGCGACGATTCGTTGTCCGCTCCTTTCCGCGAATATTTGCTGCGTCTTGCGGAGAAAATAAAGTAAGATGAAACTTCGGCTGTTTCATGCAAAAATCTTGTCCGCCCCCGATGCAGAGCCGTTTGACGGCGAACTGCACATCGAGGGCGGAAAAATCGTTTATGCGGGAAGCACAGATTCGGCAAAGGATTTTTCTGCCGACAGGGAAGTGGACTGCGGCGGAAATCTGCTGATGAGCGGTTTTTGCAATGCGCACGCGCATTCCGCCATGTGCCTCTTCCGCGGCATTGCGGACGACCTTCCTTTGGAGGATTGGCTGTACGATCGGATTTTCCCTCTGGAAAAAAATCTGACGCAGGACGACGTGTACTGGGGGACAATGCTCCAGATCGCAGAATATGTGCGAAACGGCATCACCTGCGTTGCAGATATGTATTTTTATCCCGAAGCAGTCGTCGCCGCGGCAAAAAATGCAGACTTGTGCCTTGCTCTCTGTTATCCTTCCAATTCATATGCAAAGGGTGATATTCTCGCTGAAATCGAGAAAAATTACCTTTTGTATAGTACTATGTCAGACAGAATTCACTACTTTCCCGGGCTTCACGCCGAATACAGCTGTGAAGAATCCCTTTTGATGAAAGTTGCGGATTTTGCGATAGAGACGGGCGCAAGGACGTGCATCCACTTGTCGGAAACGCTGAAAGAAGTGGGCGACTGCACGGTGCGGCACGGCGGCCTTACGCCTCCGCAATACCTGCACAAGATCGGTTTTTTTGAAAACGGCGGGATCGCCGCGCACTGCGTGTACGCGGACAAAGACGACCTTGCGCTTTTGAAACAGTGCGGCGTTGTTCCCGTTATCAACAGCGGCAGCAATTTAAAGCTCGCCTCCGGCATTGCGCCCGTGTACAGTATGTTGGGGATGGGAATGCTTCCCGCACTCGGAACGGACGGGACGGCCAGCAACAACGCTACATCTATTCTGCGGGAGATGTATCTGTATTCCTGCCTGCAGAAGCAGACGATGAAGGATGCTTCCGCAGTGCCTGCGGAAGCGGCGATTTCTGCGGCAACGAAAGACGGGTATGCCGCTCTCGGGTTTAAAGGCGGCACCCTGGAAGAGGGACAGTTTGCGGACGCAGTGCTCATCGATCTGCATGCGCCCAATATGCGGCCTTTGAGCGATGTGCGGAAAAATCTCGTCTACAGTGCGGACAATGCAAACGTGCTGATGACTGTTTCGGGCGGCAAGATCGTGTACGAGCGAGGGAAGTATTTTATCGGGGAATCGCTCGATAAAATTTATTCCGAATGTGAAAAGCGGAAAAATCGCCTGATGGCACAGGCCGGGTTCTGATTTTCCCGGAAAGGAGTTCTATGTTACAATTATTGGCGGAATCGACGGAGACGAGTACGAGTGCGGGCATCTGGGAGACGCTGCGCAATTTCGGCCTGGATTTTGTAGAAAATACGGGCCTTGCCATTGTCCGAACCATTGCCTTTTTTATCCTCGGTCTGATCGTCATTAAAATCGTTCAGTCGATCACGCGCGGAGCCGCTCTGAAAAGCAGTAAGCTGGACAATTCCGCGGCGTCCTTTATTATTTCGGTCATCACGGTCATTTTGTATATCGGGCTGATCATCCTGCTCATCACGTCGCTCGGATTTTCTACGGCGGGGATCATTGCGGGATTTTCCGCGGTCGCGCTCGCCATTGCGCTCGCTTTGAAGGACAGTCTCGGCAGTCTTGCAAACGGCGTGATCATCATTTTTACAAAGCCCTTCAAGAAAGGCGATTACGTCCAGATCAACGAATATGACGGGCTTGTGCAGGACATCCGCCTTTTCAATACAAAGATCCTGACGTACAGCAACGAGGAGATCATCATCCCCAACAGCGAGATCCTCACCACAAAGATGATCAATTACAGCACCATGCCTTTGCGGCGCGTCTCCATAGACGTTCCCATTCCGTATGACTGCGACATTGCGCAGGTCAAAAAAATCTTGCTGGATTGCGTTTCCTCTTATAAATATACTGTCAACACGCCGGAGCCTTCCGTGATTTTGAAATCTTACGGGGACAGCGCTCTGAATTTTGTAGCGAGGTGCTGGACTCCCAATGAAAATTATTGGGACACACTCTACGATCTGTATGAGGAAATTTTCAACGCGCTCAAAGCAAAGGGGATCTCCATTCCGTTCAACCGCCTGGACGTGCAGCTTGTCAACGACAGCGTGGTTTCGGTATCTCTTCCCGCAGAGAAAAAAATCGGCGGAGGGAAAAAATCGTGACAGACCTGATCATTCAATATGTTATCTACGCGGCGGTGATCGTCGTGGGGCTGATCGTGCTTGCTTTCCTGAAAAAGAGCAATAAGCTTCCCTCGCATAAGGAACTGAAACGCATGATGGAGGAGCTTTGCGGGAAATTGCAGGAAATCTGCAAACAGGAAAACGCGGGCTCGGAAGGACTGTATCTTCACATCAAAGAGATCACCAAGGCGACATACAGGACGGACAAGCTCATCTACATTGTAACGATGATGGCGGAAAAAGAGCGCGATACCAAACTGAGCGCCGCTGCAGTGAATCTGGAAAACGTCCGCACGCAGCTTCTTCCTTACAGGTTCAAAACAAAGACAAACGAAGATCTTGACGGGATCCGTGCCGCCATTGCAGAATTGGAGAAGGCGTTGGCTTCTGTCAATAAAATTATAGAGCGTGACAAGGAATTGCGCACGCGCCGTGCATAATAAGGAGCTAACTATTGAAAAGTCAAGCAAAAAAAGAGAAAGAATTATAAAAATTTTTGGAGAAAAAAAGAGCACGACAAAAAAGCGGCATAAGCCGCTTACGGATTAAGAAGTTAGTAATCAAGCAGGTTC
>DXFX01000053.1 GCA_019114245.1 Candidatus Borkfalkia faecipullorum
GTCGATCAGCGTTGTAAACGTAGGAATCAGCACCGCCGCCAAAATTGCGATGACCGCAATGACGATGACAAGTTCTACGATGGTAAACGCTCTTTTCAACCTTTTTGCCATTTTTTTGCCTCCTTGTTTTAGTTTCGGAAAGGTTGAGCCGTTAAAAGAATATTTTTTTGCCTTGCAAAAAAATAAAGCCGGCTTTATTCCCTTTCTCTCAAGTACATATTTTATCACGGTTTTTCAAAAAAAGCAAGCACGTTATACCGTTTTTTTATAAAAAGAAAGGAGATTTTTTAAAAAATCCCCTTTCCCGATACCGGTCTGTCACATTGCCGCGGTTTTGCAGAAATAAAAGTACTTTTCGTCCTCGCCGCAGGGGCGCATCCCCGCCGCGCGCAAGGTATAGGCGGACGCCGTGTTTTCGCGGAAACATTTCGCCTCGATCTTTTCCAGGTTCAGCTTAATAAACCCGTAATCCATCAGAGAAATGAGCGCTTCCCGCGCAAAGCCTTTGCCCTGCCATTCGGGGAGAATGCGCATCCCGATCTCCGCTTCCGCCTGGTAGCCGAAATTGTGCAAAACCACTTCGCCCACCAGCTTTCCCTCAAAGTACACGCCCAGCGGGAGTTCGTTTTTTTGCTTGAAATCCTTGCGCACGTCCTCCAAAAACCAGGACGCGGGCGGGTTTTCTTCCTTTGCGTTTTCCCGCCAGTCGTACCCCCAATAACGGTTGAGCACGTCGTCCGAGGCGAGCCGCGCAAATTCCTCCGCATCCTCGTCCGCAATGGCGCGCAAAACCAGCCGCGGCGTGGGAATTTCCGGATACGCCGAAAGCGCATCGAACGAGCGGTGTATGGCAAGATTGTACTTGTCCACCAGCTGCACGGGCGAATACTGCATTTTGGACTTGCGCAGCCCCGCATCGCCCGAATCGTCCTCGCGGTTGATATACGTCACGCCGCGCGCAAAGGTCTGCGCAAACATCTGCGCAATGGCGGGATACGCGCCCTGCACCCCGCGCAGAGCCTTTTCAACGTGCACGTACAGGGTGTCCCCGCACACTTCGCCCGCAGAAAACGCGACGATCTTGCCGCCCGCACGCAGAATGCCCGCCTGCATCCCGAATTCCTGCATACGGGGCAGAAGATCAAACACCCCGTTCATTTCCTCCGCCGCAAGCATTTCCGCCTTTCCCAGCTGCACCGCCGCAACTTCCTGCAGAAAACTTTGCACCTGCGCATAATCGGCGGGCGTGTACACGGAAAACTCGTAGTCGGGATAATTCTTTTTGAATTTGTTGACGTGGTTGCGCTGTCCGCTGTACTTCCCGCCCGGATAGTTGATAAAATCGGAGGCGTTGTACAGATAATCGCGCCAACGGCGGATGTTGGAAACGTGCACGTCCGCCCCGTACCGCAGCACGAGCGACGCAAGCCTGTCGCGCGGAACTGCCGTAAAATGCAGACGAACGTAGTTTTCACGGCAGAATTGCTCTATTTTCAGCGCCACGCGCTCTTCCGCCGCCGCGTCGCCCTCCGCCGAGAGCGGCCAGTAAAAATATCGGTTGCCCACATACCTGTCGCACAAGACAAGACAGCCCTCCTCCTCCGCATAGTGCGTGGAATTATACTTCCCCCACATAAACAGCGAGCCCGCCGTATAATTGCAAATGTGCGTGTTCTGGTTTTTAAAATACTTCATGAGAGACGCAAGATCGTCCCGTTCCAATTTCTTTAACTGCATAAATCAACTTCCTTTTCAGGAAAATTATACCATAACTCTCTTTTATTCTCAAAACAAAAAACCGCGCGGGTTTTGTTCCGCTTTCAGCGAAAATAGCAGACAAAGCCGCATTCCGTCGGGTGATCGAGCAAGATCCCCCGCGCGGCGGGCAGAAAACAGCACACGAGGACGTCCGCCCCCGCGCACAGTATATGCAAAGCTGCGGCGGCATAAAACGCCCAGCCGCCCGTAACAAGCGCCGCCGCGGAAAAGCCAAGCCCCAAAATCAGAAAGGGCGCGGCCGCGCCGAGAAAATACCTGACCCTGCCCATCTGCGCAAGGCAGCTGCACGCGGGCGGCGAAAGGCGCACCCGCACGCGGGAAAACCCGCAGCACAACCCCCACACGAGGGCGTGCATACACTCGTGCAGCGGCACCGCCGAAACCGCCAGCGCGGCAAACAGCAGAAAATCCTGCCAGCGTTCCGCCCACAAAAAGCGCGGAGAAAGCGAAAAATACCACGCCGAAAGCGCCGCGATCAGCGGCAATGCGCACAAAAATCCGAAAACGTATGCCCTTTTTCCGCGCAGCACAAACGCGCGGCTCCCGTACCCCTGCCCCGCAAGGCGGGAGCTTTCTTCTTCAAAAAAGGAGGATGCGTCCATCACTCAAAGTAGTTTTCCACGGACAGGTACCGCGCGCCCGTATCGGGAATGATCACCGCAATGCGCTTGCCCTCGTTCTCCTGCCGCTGTGCCAGCCGCACCGCCGCCCACGCCGCCGCGCCCGCGGAAATTCCGCAGAACACGCCGTCGCTGCGCGCAAGCGTCCTGCCGATCTCGTACGCGTCCCCTTCCGTCACCGCGATCACCTCGTCGATGAGGGAGGTGTCCAGAATGTCAGGGACAAATCCCGCACCGATGCCCTGCAAGCCGTGCGCGCCCGATTTGCCGCACGAGAGCACGGGACTGCCCTGCGGTTCCACCGCCACCGCGCGGAGCGCGGGATTTTTTTCCTTTAAATATTTGACCGAGCCCGTGAACGTTCCGCCCGTTCCCACGCCCGCAACAAAGACGTCCAGCTTTCCGCCGCAATCCTCCCACAGCTCGGGGCCCGTGGTAAGGTAGTGCGCCCGCGCATTGGCGGGATTGACAAACTGGCCGCAGATCACGCTGTTTTTATGCTCGCGGTGCAGCTGTTCCGCCCGCTCGATGGCGCCGCGCATCCCCTTGCTCCCCTCGGTGAGCACGATCTTCGCCCCAAACGCCGAAAGCAGCTTGCGCCGCTCCACCGACATGGTTTCCGGCATGGTGAGCACCAGCGAGTACCCCCGCACCGCGCACACCGCCGCAAGCCCGATGCCCGTATTGCCGCTGGTCGGCTCGATGAGCAGCGTGTCCTTGTTCAGCTTTCCCGACTTTTCCAGATCTTCGATGATGGCGAGCGCCGCCCTGTCCTTCACGCTGCCCGTGGGATTGAAATATTCCAGCTTGGCAACCAGTTCCGCCTTCAGGCGGAATTTTTCTTCCAGCCCGCGCAGCCGCAGAAGCGGCGTTTTGCCGATCAGCCGGGTTACACTCTCATAAATCATGTTTCACCTCCGCCGCTTTTTTTGCGGCACGTTTTCCCTGTTATTATACCTCTTTTTCATGATTTTGTAAACCCCGTACGCCCGCTTTCCCGCAAGCGCCTTATTTGGCGCCGTTTAACGTGAAACTGCGCCCCCTCTTTTTTCTTTGCGCCGCCCGCAAAAAATCGCCGCAAAGCGGAGGCTTTGCGGCGATAATTCAACGCACATTCTTTTTGACAAACGCCTTGACGAGGTTTGCCGCGGCAAACAAGAGCACCGTTCCCGCCAGGATCAGCGCCATCGCCGTGACGGACAGCGACGTGCCGAAGGCGTCCAGCTGTAACGTGTACTGCTCGGCGAGGGAATCGGCAAACGCGGCGGACACGTTTTGCGAGATGTTTTCCAGGGCGCCGTTTAAAAACAGGTTGCGGAAGAGCGCCGCCGAATAACTGCCGGGCACAAACAGGGTGACGTACTGCACCCCCTTGGGGAACATGGAAAGAGGCATATACGCGCCGATCAGAAACCCGATGACCGTGCCGAGAATGACGTTCAGGCCCGTAAACGCCCCTTCCGTGCGCAGGAACCCCACCACAAACACCAACAGCGTGGACGAGGACAGCACGGACAGCAAGAGAAGCCCCACCAGCCCCAACACTTCCAGAGCGGATAAAAACCAGCCGCCCGAAAGCGCCAGCCAGCCGAGGCAGAGCGCCAGCACCACAAACCCGATGAGAAAGCCCGAAAGCACCACCGCCAGAAAGTACGCCGCCGACGGCATCCAGCGCGGAATGGGCGCAGACAACAGATCGTTGCGGATGCCGCGCGTTTCGTCCTGCACCATCACCCCGCACGCGCACAGCGGCACCGTGATGCCCGCGCTTGCCATCACCCCCGAAAGTATCCAGCAATCGGCAAAAGAGCGGATATCGTCGTCCGCACCCGTCACGCCCATCCCCTTTAAAACGTCGAGAAGGGTGTCCGTCTGCGTCTTGCCCAGAAACAGAACGTACAGACCCAGCACGATGAGCGGCGCCAGCAGGGCAAAGAAAATGTTCGCCTTGTCCTTGACAAAGATCTTTAAATTGCGCAGCGTCTGCAACCAGAGCATCCTCATCTACCGCCCCCTTCCGCGTTCTTGCCCGTCACAGACAAAAACACGTCGTCCATACTTCCCTTGACAAACTCGAAATCGGCGCAGAGTGCGGGATATTTTTGCAAAAACGCGCGCGCCTCCGCGGAACTTGGCATTTTCAGCCGAACGCCGCCCGTCTCCGACCTGTACGTCATGCCCAGCTTGTCCAACTGTCTGCCCAGCGCCTCGCCGTCGCCGTACAGGCACAGATAATTGGCGGAATATTTGTTTTTCAGCTGTACGGGCGTATCTTCCGCCGCGATCTTGCCGCCGTCGAGAATGACAACGCGGTCGGACCCGTCCGCCTCCTCCATGTAATGGGTGGTGAGAAAGACGGTGAGCCCCTCCTCCCTTTGCAGGCGGCGCACGATGCTCCACACCGTCTTGCGCGTCTGCGGATCCAGGCCCGTGGTCGGCTCGTCGAGGACGAGAAGTTCGGGACGGTTCAAAAGTCCGCGCGCAATGTCCGCGCGGCGGCGCTGACCGCCCGAAAGCTTACCGTACGGGCGGGACAAAATATCGTCCAGGCCCAGAAGATCGCTCAGTTCCCGCAATCTCTTTTTCCACGCCGCGCCGAATAAATTGTAATACCCCGCGCGGACGGTGAGGTTGTCCCGAACGGAAAGAAGATCGTCCAGCACGCTCCCCTGGAACACCACGCCCAGGCGGCGCTTGATCTCCTCCGACTGCGTGTCCAGATCGTACCCGCAGACGCGCACTTTGCCCGCGTCCTTGCGCAGAATAGAACATAAAACGTTGATGGTGGTGCTCTTCCCCGCCCCGTTTACGCCGAGAAAGGAAAAGAGAGAGCCGCGCTCCACCGAAAAGCTGATCCCCTGCACCGCGCGGATCTGCCCGTAGCTTTTTTCCAGCCCCTCCACCTGAATGATGTTCTGCATAAGTTTCCCCTTTGTTTTTTGAAAAGGCGTTGCTTTTCCTCTATTGTACCCGAAACGCCCCTCTCCGTCAACCGAAAAAGAGGTTTTTCCTGCATTTCCCCGCATTTCCCCGCATTGCCTCTCGTCGGCCGCCCTTTCGGGGAAAAAACGACTTTTTTCTTTGCAAACGCAAAAGTGCCACCGCGGGTTTTTAAAATTTTTACCGCCCGCCGATTTACCCCTCCCTTTTCCTGCAAGTTTCTCCTTTCCCTTCTCCTGCAAGTTTTCCTTTCCCGCCCCGCCGACGGCGGGGCGGAAAAAAAGTGAGGTGCCGCGCCCGAACCGCCCTTGCCCCGACGGCGGGAAAGGGCGGGCGAGAAAAAGAGAAGAAACAGAGAGCAGCTTTCAGAAACAAAATGGGAAGGGATAGGGCGAAAAAGTGCGGCAAGGGCTGTGCGGCGGAAGGCGATGCGCGTTGGCAAGCGTAAAAAACGGAGAGAAACAGCAGAGGCGCCCCCAAAGGTTTTGGGGGCGCCTCTGCCGAAAAAAAGTTGCCGCCGACGGAAAACTGCCCGAAAGAAGCGCTATAAACGACAGGTTTTACAAAAAATCCTTGCGGCAAGTAAGAATTTTGCAAGCAGAACCTTGCGGCAGACAAGGTTTTATTCGGGGGATAGAGAGAGCGCGGGCCGGAAAGGCGTTTGCAACGGGTCAAAGCGTGCGGACGCAGCAAAAAAGCCCGAAACGACGTTTCGGACTTTTTTTACGCGGGCGGACGGATGCAGACCCTTGCAAACGCCGCCTTTTAAACGCATTGCCCCGCGGCAGAGGATTTCCCTCCCCCGACCGTAGGGGAAAATCAAGGCGGTGTTCGCCAGAAACACCGCCTTTTTTTACCGTGATTTTTACAGTTTGCCATCGGGTATTCTGAAAAGTTATCCGTTAGCGAACCAAACTTACGCTTTTTAACCCCTTTGTGACATCTTGTCGGTTAAACTCTTGGTTCTGCCGGAAATTTTTCTTTTCTTTTACCGACTCGCCATTTTCTCCCCTTAATCAACTCGAAAGCCGTTCCGTTCAAAACTCTTCGACAATTTTTGCGTCTTTCTGAAGAAATTCCGCAAATTCAATTTCTTTCGGCCCGACCCAAAGCGCCGTTTGCGCTTTAAGAGTATTGCGTAAAAACCACTTTACAACAGCCCTCGCCTCTTAAACCTCGGTTTCGCCTTCTCATATCCGCAGAAAATTCCTTACGGATCTTCCGCGTCTGCAGAGTGATATGTTCCGACGTGCAAGGCAGCGCCGCTTTGCCTTTTTCCAATTTGCGTTCCGTTCGCTTCCCCTTTCCCGAAACTTCCTCCGTTTGGCTGTTCCCTTGCGGAAACCCTGCGCAGATTTGCCTTGCAGATTCCATTCTGAAAAAGGATATTTTCCCGTACCGCTCCTTGTCCGAAAGCGCCGCTTTACTGTCCCGCCGACCCCTTTGGAAAGAGTGGGTTTTCGCTGTTTGTACAATCATTATACCACACTTTTCCGATTTGTCAAGACCTTTTTTGAAAAAAATTAAAATTTTTTGAAAACAGTTTTCACGGAGAGCGTTACAATCTTACAAAACAGACGGACGCACCCGATATTGTGGGTGCGCCCGCGAAAAAGCACAAGTTATTGGAACTGCGCGCCGTAGAGGGAGGCGTAGAACCCGCCCTGTTCGAGCAAAGACGTGTGCGTGCCGCTTTCGACGATGTTGCCGCCGCGCACGACGAGGATGAGGTCCGCCCCCACGATGGTGGAGAGGCGGTGGGCGATGACGAAGCAGGTTTTGCCCTGCATCAGCTTTTGCGTGGCCGCCTGCACGAGGATCTCGGTGCGGGTATCGACGTTGGAGGTCGCCTCGTCCAGAATGAGAATGCGCGCGCGGGAGACCATGGCGCGGGCGATGGTGAGCAGCTGTTTCTGACCCTTGGAAAGGCTGCTTCCGCCGTCGGTGATGCGGGTATCGTAGCCCTGCGGCAGACTTAAAATAAAGTCGTGCACGCCCGCGGCGCGCGCGGCGCGCTCGATCTCTTCCTGCGTGACGCCGTCCGCGCCGTACGCGATGTTTTCGCGCACCGTGCCTTCAAACAGCCAGGTATCCTGCAGCACCATGGTGAACTGTGCGCGCAGGTCGGAACGGGTATAGCGGCGCGTTTCCACGCCGTCCAGAAGGATCTCGCCCTTGTCCGCGTCGTAAAAGCGCATGAGCAGGTTGACGATGGTGGTCTTGCCCGCGCCCGTCGGCCCGACGATGGCGACCGTGCTGCCCGCTTTGGCGGAAAAGCTCACCCCTTTTAAGATAGGCTTTTCTGGTTCGTAACCGAACGTAACGTTTGAAAACTCCACCCTGCCATGCACGCCCTGCGGCGCGGGGAGGGTTTGGGGAGCGTCCTGTTCGGGCGTTTCGTCCAGAACGCCGAACAGCCGCTCTGCGGCGGCGAGCGCAGACTGGATCTCCGAAATGATGTTGGCAAACTCGTTGATGGGGCCGGTAAACTTGCGCGAATACTGCAAGAACGCGGACACGTAGCCCAGCTGCATTTTACCCTGCAGGAACAGCCAGCCGCCCAGCACGCTGATGAACACCGTGGAGAGGTTGTTGATGAAGTTGACGGTAGGCCCCACCTTGCTGCCGTAATAATCGGCGTCGTAGTAGGCGCCCGCGGCGATGCGGTTGCGCTCCTCGTAGCGGGCGGAGATCTCCTCCTCCCTGCCGTAGCCCTTGATGGTGCGGATGCCCGAGAGCATCTCTTCCGAATAGCCGTTGAGCTCGCCCAGCTTGCCCGAACGCTTGCGGAACAGCGGGCGCATGACGCGCGAACGCTGCACGGTGACGAGCACGGTGAGCGGGATGATGACGACAAACACGCAGGAAAGCAGGGGCGAGAGCAGCAGCATACTCACCAGCGAACCCACGATGGTGATGACGCCCGTGGAGATCTGCACGATGTCGTTGGAAAGAGAGGCGTTTACCGTATCGATGTCGTAGATGAGGCGGTTGATGACGTCGCCCGCCAGCCGCTTGTCGAAAAAGGAGACGGGCAGGGACAGGAGCTTGTCAAACACTTCCTCACGCATTTTGCGGGAGATGTTGCGGCTGAGCTTTGTCATGGTAAAGGTGAGCGCGTAGGTGAACGCGGAGGAGAGCACGTAGCACACCGCCATGGCGATACAGTAAAAGAGGACGGCGTCCATGTCCACGACGCCCGACTTCGTATCGATGGCGTTGATGGCGTTTGCAGACAGCACGGGCGCGACGAGCGCCAGCACGTTGCCGACGACGGCAAAGAAGAGGGCCGCCGCGACCAGCCGCTTGTACTGCGAAAAGTATTTCAATAGGCGGAAAAAAGCCGCCTTTTTGCCGGGTTTATTCATGGACATCACCCCCTTGCGAACGGGCGATGTCCCGATAGACGGCGCACGTTTCCATAAGGCGTTCGTGGGTGTCCAGCCCGACCGTCCTGCCCTTTTCCAGGACGAGGATCTTGTCGCAACCCTGCACCGAACTGATGCGCTGGGCAATGAAGATGCAGGTCAGGTCGGGATATTCGCGCGAGATCGCCGCGCGCAGGGCGGCGTCCGTGCGGTAGTCGAGCGCACTGGAAGAATCGTCCAAGATCAGCACGTCCGGATCGCCCGCCAGGGCGCGCGCGATGAGGATGCGCTGTTTCTGCCCGCCCGACAGGTTGGCGCCGTGGGCGGCGAGGGGAAATTCCAGCCTCTGTTCGCGCTCGAACACGAAGTCCGCCTGCGCCGCGCGCAGAGCGCGCTCCAGCTTTTCCCGGGAAATGCCGCGGCAGAAATCCACGTTGTCCTCTACCGTTCCCGCCATGATGAAATCGTTCTGGAACACGATCCCGAACTTTTCGCGCAGAAGATCGGGCGGGATGCTGACCACGTTCTGCCCGTCCAGCAAAATCTGCCCGCTGTCCGCATCGTAAAAGCGCAGAAGAAGCTGCACCAGCGTGCTCTTTCCGCTGCCCGTTGCGCCCAAAACGCCCAGACGTTCCCCTTTTTTGAGTGCAAAAGAGACGTGCTCCACCGCCGTCCCCTCTCCGTAGGAGAAGGTGACGTCCTTAAACTCCACGCGCGCCGCGCCGCCCGCGGCCGCGGGCAGAAGGAGAGGTTCTTGGGGAAGATTTAAGATCTCGCAGATACGCTTTGCCGACGCGCCGCCCTTGGCAAGGGTGACGAACAGGCGGCTGACCGTCATGGCGGCGTTGAGAATGAGGGTAAAATAGGAGACGAAAGCGACGATCTTGGCGGGCGACATCACCCCGTCGCGCACGCGCAGAGCGCCGACCAGCACCACCGCCACCATGCCGAGATATAAAAGCAGGCTGACGATGGGGTTGCTTGCGCCCGTCCAGATGCCCGCGCGCATTTCGTCCGAAGCCACCCTGCCCGCCACCGCATGGAAGGAAGCGGATTCGTACTCGGTGCGGGAAAGCGCTTTCACCACGCGGATGCCCGCGTAATCGTCGCGGATCTTGCGGACCATCGCGTCGTTGGAACGCTGCAACGCCTCGTACAGGCGGATGCCGCGGCCGGCAATGAACAGCACCACCACCAGCATGACGGGCAGCACCGCCACCAGAATGAGGGTGAGGATGGGTTCGAGCATAAACGCGAACGCCAGCCCCCCGAACAGCATGATGGGAACGCGCACCCCCAGCCTCTGCATCATGCCCAGCATATTGTGCAGGTTGTATGTATCGGTGGAGAGCCTGGAAACGAGGGTGGGAAGGGTGCAGGAATCGATCTGCCGCGCCGAAAGGGACAGCGTTTTGGAAAACAGGTCGCCGCGCACTTTGAGGGTAGCGTCCCGCGCCACGCGCGAAGCGAGGCGGTTGGCGATGATATTCCCGTACAGCGCCACCAGCGCGAGCGCCAGCATCCCCCCGCCGAACAGAAGAAGGGAGGGCACGTCCTTAACGGGCGCATTTTCGCCGTCGTCCAGCATATACCCCAAAAGCAGGGGCAGAAGGAGCTCCGCAATGGTGCCGATCACCTTGATTATGAACCCGAACGCCATGCGCACGGCGTTCGGCTTTAAATATTGCGTGATCTTCACCCGTTCCACGGCGGCTCCCTCCTTTTTCTTTATAAAAGTATTTTCCATTATAAAACATTTTACGGGGTTTGTCAAACGGGCTTTTATAAGAGCAGGGCGGCCTCCGCGATTATGCGGAGGCCGCCCTGCTCTTATGTTTCCCTTTGCGGCGCAATCAGACAATCTCAGTCTTTATACGGAGTGTCCGCAAAGCCCTTCCCGTTGAGTTTTTTCACTTTTTTGTCCAGAATCTTTTTCCAGAAAGCACAGAACCATCTTTTCTTTCCCAGCAGCCGCACGAGCGTGGGACTGAGCGCATAATATATTCTGACAAACAGCCTGCCGCCCGCCGATTTTTTCAGCTTTTCGTCCCTGAAACGGCGCAGCGTCCACACCTGCGGACAGTCGTAACTTTTATAGACCGCCGTCGCGATATAACAGCCCTCTGTCCTATACATGGAAAGATAAAATTTCGTCTTGTTCTCGTCAAAATCGCCGAACGCTTTGAAGTTCTGCAAAAACGCGCGCCGCTCCTCTGAATCGCTCTTTGCGGGATCAAAGCAGACGACCTCCCCCCTTTCACTGACAAATACGGCGAGATCGTTATAGTAAAAGGCATTTGCTTTCAGGTAAAAATAAGCATACGGTTTCCACTTCGTCGATTTAGAATTGCTGTCATACCCGCTGAGCCAGTTCCACTTCTTGTTCCAGGAAGATAGATTGCCGACGCAGACAAGTTGCGGGCCCTTTTTAAAATCAAAGCACTTTTCCCCCGTGGATCTGACAGACGCAGGCAAGACAAACATCGCTTTGGTCAGATCACCCGATCCGTAAAACGCCTGCGTGCCGATGTGCTGCAATCCTTCAGGGAGTATGTACGCACCCGAAAAAACTGCCCTTTGCGTGAAAAAAAATGCTCTGTCGCCTATATATTTTAGATTTTTGCCGAAACGCAGAGTGTTGGAAGTATCCAAAAAATCCAAGTCGACAGAAAAAACACATGAGCCGGAAAGCGAAGTGATTTTTTCAAGAGAATCGGGAAAGACAAAACGGTTGAACTGAATGTATCCGACTCCGTCCCCTTTCCCGGTCTCCCGGACGCCCTCTTCAAAGGTCAACGTCCGCCCTTCCAGGAAAACGCCCGTCAGATCCCAGACAGGGGAAGGTGCGCGCAGTTTTACGTCCCTGAACAGTCTGAAATTCTCGCGTGTCAGCCCGCGCAGATGAAAGTCGTTTAACAGGACATCGGCGTACGTGTTATTAGAACCGTACGGAAAATAGTAAGAAAGACGGCATTTTACGGACGTCGTGTCGAAATACCCGTCCTTTTCAGGGAAGCAACGGAAAGAAATGACGCGCAAAGTGTCGCTGTTTTTATCGTATTCGTATGTAAAGTAAAGATTGCGGCACTCCTCTTTTTCCTCTTCGCTCAGTCCGGGGGAAGTCATCAGCGACTCGAATGCGGCGGCGGCAACGTCGTCGAATTTGCTGAACCCCAGCGAACCGTAATATTTTTTTGCGAGCTTTTCCACATCCTTGTGTTTGCCCTGCAACGCCTCTTCGGCGAAAACAAAGCAGTTTTTCCAGAATTCTTTGTCCCTGCGGAAAGAATATCCGTACTTTTCCCGCAAAGCGGAAATGTCTGTTTTTTCTGCAAGTTTTTCAATTTTTGCAAACACATCGTTGAGGGGAATGCCTTCGTAATCATTGCCGTCCAGCGGAAAAGTAAACCTGCCGCCATCTTTCGTGGTCAGAGCGCCGTAATAGAATTTAAAATCAAAGGTGATCGCCTTATACAGCAAAATATGGTTTTCCGCATCCGCCGGCGAGAGCTTGACGGCCTTTTCAAAGCATTTTGCCGCTTCAAGGTAATCTTCCAGGCTCAGAAAAGAAAGGCCGCGCAGGACAAAATCTTCCGCCTCGTCCTTTTCCCTGCCCTGAATGATTTTTGTGATGTTTTGGGTAACGTTTGTGTTTGTGACGTGGTTGGTCACATACTGCGTGATGGCTTTTTCGGTGATGAACGCCGTTCCGCAATGCGGGCAGATTCCCGCTTCTTTTGTATTGTCAACTTCGATAGGCGCTCCGCATTGTGTACAGATCGCCGGGACCAATGGCATACCCCCTACCTCCTGTTGCCTGTTTCCATAAAATATAACATATTTATGGAGGCAAGTCAATTTTATTTCGACCTTTGTTTTTTAAAAGGTTTCAAACTTTTCAATACGGCTTTGCGTTGCAGGCTTCGAGATAGCGGTTGATGGCGGGGAAATCGGAGGGCGTGAGCAGCAAAAGCACCTTTTCGCCCAGAACGCCGTTTTCCGTGACGATGACCGCGTAAATGTCCTTGCGCCGCTCGAAGGCGTCGAACACGTCGAACACCGTCGCCTGCTTGTCGAACAAAAGGTATTTTTTGAGAAGTTTTTCGTCGAGGACGTCGCCGCAGTTCGTGTTTTTCAGGTAGTCGGTGATGCTCTCGCCCGCCCCGGCTTTGGCCGCGATCAGCCTGTATAAATAATAGGAATTGATCACGCCCGCCATCTTGCCGTGATCGTACACCACCAGCGTCTTTTTTTCGCTCTCCCCGAACGCCTGCACTGCGGTGATGAGCGGCTTATCCGCAAAGACGGTGGAGATCTTTTTCACCTTGAACACGTCCGTCGCGCGCGGCGGGTTGCAAAGCTGGCGCTCGATGTATTCGATATTTTCCACCACGTCGTCGCTGGGATTGGCGATGAACACCTCCCCGCCCGCCGTGCGGTGCACGATGGCGTTGCGCAGTTTTCCGTAATCGATCAGCTCGTTTTCATAGCGGCGGATGGTGAGGTTGAGGTCGGTACACCGCCGCACGAGATCGGTAAAATTCTGCGTCGCCTCGGCGTGATACAGCAGTTTCAGCTGACTTTCGATCTTGTTATAACTTTTTAAAAAACGGGCCGCGTTGGCATAGTCCATGTTCTGACCTTTCCCCCTGTCAAAGAACTTTGCGGGCTTTTTACCCGAAATCATTATACCATACAACGCCCCTCCGCGCAATAGGCAAAGAAAAAATTTGCGATTTTTTTGCGGTAAGTTGAATCTTTTTTGCGTTTGTGATATAATATCGCAAACGAGGGACCTATGCAGAAAAAGAACTACAAACTGAATTTTCAGCTCGTTCCGGACGGGTGCTGGTACACGAATCTGCGCAGCGCCCTGCCCCGCGAGGTGTGGGACAGACTGCGCCGCGCCGCCTACCGCCGTGCGGGAAACAAATGCAGCATCTGCGGCGCCGAAGGCAGGCTGGAAGCGCACGAAGTGTGGGAATACGACGACAAAAACCATATTCAGAAACTTTGCGACATCATTGCCGTCTGCCCCGCCTGCCACGAAGTGATCCACATCGGCCGAACTTCCCTTCTCGGACGGGAAGCGGAGGCGCAGGCGCATTTCATGAAAGTGAACGGCGCCACCCAGAGCGAGTACCACGCCGCCCTCGGCGAGGCGAACCGCGTTCACGCCGAACGCAGCCGCCACGAATGGGTGACGGACATTTCTGCTTTGAAACAATTTCTGTAAAAATTACTCCCCTTGTGCGGGCGTTTTTTCACGCTTTGTCACAAAAAGGCAGGTACGTATGAGCTTTTTTCTGAAAAAAACAGACGATATCAACGACATTTCCGTGCGCGCGCGCTGCGGCAGGCGCGCGGGATTTTTGGGGATCGTTCTCAATACTCTTCTGGCCGCAGGGAAGATCGCCGTCGGGGCGATCTCGGGCGCCATCTCCGTACTGGCAGACGGACTGAACAACCTCACCGACTGCGGCAGCAACGTCGTGTCCGTGATCGGCTTTAAAATGAGCGAAAAGCCCGCCGACAAGGAACACCCCTTCGGGCACAGGCGCGCAGAATCGGTGGCGTCCCTGCTCATTTCCGTCATCATTCTCGTCGTGGCGGTGGAGCTCGCCGTGCAGTCCGTCGATAAACTCCTGCACCCCTCCGAAACGGATTTTTCCTACCTCCTGATGGGGGTGCTGCTCGTTTCGGTCGCCGTCAAGCTGTTTATGTTTTTTTTGAACAGGAACCTCGGCAAACGCCTTTCCTCCGAAGCGCTGCTCGCCACCGCCGCGGACAGCATTTCCGATACCGTTGCCACGTTTCTCGTGCTCGTTTCCGCCATCGTCTCCCGCTTTGCAAACGTCGACCTCGACGGATGGCTGGGAATCGCCGTCGCCCTGTTCATCGCCTTTACGGGATTTTCCATTCTCAAAGACACCGTCTCCGGTCTGCTGGGCAGAGCGCCCGACAAACAGACGGTGGATGACATCGAAAAGCGCGTCCTCTCCTTTGACGGAGTAAAGGGCGTCCACGACCTGATCGTCCACGACTACGGACAGAACAAAATGTACGCCACCGTTCACGTGGAAGTAAGCGCCTCCCTCTCCATCACCGAGGCGCACGACCTCGCCGACAGGATCGAAAAGAGCTTTGCCGCCGATACGGGCATTCAGCTGACCGTACACATCGACCCGCTCGTGTTCGGCGATCCCGTCACGGACAAACTCAAAGAAGAGGCGGAACGCATCGTCGCCGACATCGACCCCGCCTTCCGGATGCACGATTTCCGCGTGGTCGGCGGCGAAAAACACAAAAATCTCGTGTTTGAAGTGGCCATCCCCTTCGACTGCCAGCTGGGCGAAACGGAGATCCTGCGCCGCATCCGCGCGGGCGTTACCCGCCTCAACGGCGGCGCCTGCGACTGCGTGGTGACGGTGGAGAGACAAAATTTATAACGCGCTCACGCAAATCTCGCCGAACGAGACGGCTGCGATTTGCCGTGACTTTAAGGAGAAAACAGCGTTCGGGCATTTGTCCTCGGCGCTGTTTTCTCCTTCTTTGGCGCATTTTTAGGGCTTCTCCTATTAAAGAATGCGCCAAATTCATCCTCTTTCCTCTCGCCGTCCATACGGCGCAATGAGAAAAAGTCAAAAAGTGTGATTTTTGCTTTTTCACGCAGTTTACAGAAAAACAAAACAGCAGACAAACGGGCGGGGCGTCTTGTGCGCCCCCGCTTGAAAATTTGTAGAATTGCCGTAAAAAGACGCAAAAAGCAGGCTTTTCCCCCGCTTTTTGCGCCTTTTTGCTTGACTTTGTGCGCGCGCTGTGCTATCCTTTTGTTTCGGTAGGTTTTCGGAAAACACTACCTAAAAACAACCGAGGTAAACTGAATATGAAGAGATTCACCACCAAGATGCTGTGCAGGGCGGGCGTGATTGCCGCACTGTACACCGTACTCACCTGGCCGCTGGGCAGCCTTGCCTTTGGCGCGATAGGCTTTCAGATCCGCCCCGCCGAAGCGCTGACCATGCTCCCCTTCTTCTTTCCGGAGAGCATTCCCGCCCTGTTTGTGGGCTGTTTCCTTGCCAACCTGCTGCTCGGATACAGCGTATGGGACATGACGCTGGGGCCTCTGGCCTCCCTTGCGGCGGCGATTTTGACCTGGCTGACGGGCAAACTCATCAAAAACACGCCCGTAAAGCTGATCGTCGGCGGACTGTTCCCCGTGCTGATCAACGCGTTTGTCGTGCCGCTCATCTTTATTTTGACGGGCAGTACCACGGCGGGATATTGGTTCTACTTTGCCAGCCTGACGCTGACGCAGGCGGTGTGGGTGTACGGACTTGGCGTTCCGCTGTATTTTGCCGTCCGTTCGCTGCGCAGGCGCGGCGTTTCCGTGTTCCTCGACAACACGACGGGCGAACAACTGGAAAAGAACGCTCTTTCCGAACATAAAAACTGAGTTTTTAGCCATGCCGATTCCGACGGCATGGCGATTTTTTCAAAAAAAAGAGAGAGTGATATGCACCTCCAAAAGTGTCTAACTTTTGGAGGTGCATATCAGGCTTCTCTCTCTTTTTGTTTTACGGCTACGCCCTGCCGCCGCTTGTAAACGCAGGCGATAAAATAAGAATACTAACAAAAATGACGATCGCAATGACCAGAACGCAAAAATACGATCTTGCAAAGTTCCGCCTGTTGACGTTGTCGTTGTTGAGCGCAAAGATGATGAGCGCGATCAGACCGACCAAGGGGATGGTAAACAAGATCTGATACCCCAAATACGCCCATGGGCTGAGCGGTTTGTACTGCGGCGGGATCGCCTCCGGCGGGACTTCACCGCTTTGATAATAAGGCGGCAGTTGCCGGTCGCCCTGGTTTGGATAGTATTCCATATTCTCTTTCCTCCTTGAAAATAATTTTACCATGGCCCCTCTTTGCTGTCAACAGACGATTGACTTTTTTCCCGTTTGACTCTATAATAATGTTGCATTTGCAACAGGAGGGGTTATGGAAGAAGTGACGACATCGCTGTTTGACGGCGTGACGAAAGAAGAATACGCGGCGATGATGACCTGTTTTAAAACTTCGGTAAAGACGTACCGCAAGGGGGAAGAAGTGCCCATGCCTGCGGGCAGAGTGGGCGTTGTGCAGCGCGGGCGGCTGAGCCTTGTAAAGACGGACATCAACGGCGTGCGCACGCTGTTTGAACAGTTGGGCAAGGGGGGCGTTTTCGGGGACGCGCTGGGGTTTCACTGGGCGGACGCGAGCTTTTTCCTGCTGGCGGAAGAGGACTGCGACGTGCTGTACATCGACTACGAACACATTGTAAAGCGCTGTCCCAAGGCCTGCACGCACCACTCGACGGTGGTTTCCAACCTTGTGCGGCTGATGAGCGAAAAGACGCAGGCGCTTTCCCAGCACCTGGAGATTTTGAGCCGCCGCACCATCCGCGAGAAGCTGACCGCCTATTTTACCATGCTGGCGGCGCAGACCAAGACGTCCTACCTGACCCTGCCCTTTTCGCAGACCAGCCTTGCCGACTACATCTGCGTGGACCGTTCCGCCATGGTGCGCGAACTGAAAAAGATGAGCGAGGACGGGCTGATCGAACTGGACCGCCGCAACATAAAGTTGTGCGCGCCCCTCTGCCGCAAAACGGGAGACTGAACATGGAAAACTATGTGCGCGAGATCGCCCTGATCGGGCAGAAAAACTTTGAAAAACTGCGCGCCGCGCGCGTGGCGGTGTTCGGGATCGGCGGCGTGGGAAGCTATGCCGCCGAGGCACTGGTGCGCGCGGGCGTGGGGACCATCGACTTTGTCGACGGGGACTGCGTGGCGGCCTCCAACCTCAACCGACAGCTGATTGCCCTGCATTCCACCCTCGGAAAAAACAAGGCGGAAGTGATGGCGGCGCGCGCCCTCGACATCGACTCCGCGGGAAATTACACCGCCTATCCCCTCTTTTTTGACCAAAAAACCAGGGACGTATTCGATTTTTCGCGCTATTCTTACGTTGCCGACTGCATTGACGACGTGGAGGCAAAGGCGCTGCTTTTGACCTGCGTGCGCGAAAAAAATACGCCCGTCATTTCCTGCATGGGTGCGGGGAACAAGCTGGACGGGAGCGCCTTTCGCGTGGCAGATCTGGAAAAGACGCGCGAATGCCCGCTGGCGCGCATCATGCGCCGCAAGATGAAAGAGGCGGGCGTGACGGGCGTGCGCGCCGTGTACTCGGAAGAAAAGCCCCTCTCCCCCGACCGCGCCCTCGCCGCCGAAGGGGAACGGCTGATAGGAAGCCTTTCCTTTGTCCCCTCCGCGGCGGGACTTCTGCTTGCAGGAGAGATCGTAAAAAGTCTGATACAATAGTTTTGCCGCCGCTCTTTGCGGCGGTTTTTTTCTGCCGCCCCGCGAGAAAGCGCGGGGCGGCTTGTTTTTTCAAAAATTCCGCCTTTTTATCAAAAAACACCAAAACGGAAAATCCCTATATAGTATAGAAAAGAGATCTGAAAAACAGAAAGAAAGAGAAAAGCCGCCGCGAAGGGACGGCCGCGGACAAGAAACGCCCCCTACCCCTCTGCAAGTAACCCGCAACGTCAAAAGGGACAGAGGCAAGCCGACCATAAAAAAGTAAATCCCTAATGCGGCGCGAAAAACCGTACCCCCCTAACCACGGCGCGAATAACCGTACCCCCTATACACGGCACGAAAAAACCGCCGAAAGGGGCAGCGGGACGGCCGAAAAAACGTCTACTCCCGATGCGGAAAACGGAAAAATTTTTGTCAGTTATCCACACAATGCACAGCCCTTTTCCACCTCGGCGCACCCCTCCCCCGACAAAAAGGCGAATACTGTCGGTTTTTGGAACAAACACAAGATATTGTGTTTAAGAAAAAATTTTTTATACAATATCTTGTCCACAAAGTATTGACAAGGGAGGGCAAGGGTGTTATAATAGAGCCCTACCCACGAACGGAACGACCAGCGACGGGGAAAAGGAGAGAAGTTACAATGTATCAGGTTATCAAGCGCGACGGCGCCATTGCAGAGTTTGACATTCAGAAGATCGCAGTTGCCATTACGAAGGCATTTGAGGCGGTCAAAAAGCAGTATCACCCCGGCGTGATCGATTTTCTTGCCCTGAAAGTGACGGCGGATTTTGAGCCGAAGATCAAAGACGGAAAAATTTCCGTGGAGGACATTCAGGACAGCGTGGAATCCGTGCTCAGCCAGGCGGGCTATGCGGACGTGGCAAAGTGCTACATCCTCTACCGCAAACAGCGCGAAAAGATCCGCAACATGAAGTCGACCATGCTCGACTACAAGGCCCTGGTCAACAGCTACGTCAAGGCGACGGACTGGCGCGTGAAGGAAAATTCGACGGTCACCTATTCTGTAGGCGGACTTATCCTTTCCAACAGCGGCGCCATCACCGCAAACTACTGGCTTTCCGAGATCTATGACGAAGAGGTTGCCAACGCGCACAGGAATGCGGACATCCACATCCACGACCTGTCCATGCTGACGGGCTACTGCGCGGGCTGGTCTTTGAGACAGCTGATCGAAGAGGGCCTGGGCGGCATTCCCGGAAAGATCACTTCCGCACCCGCCAAGCACCTTGCCACCCTGTGCAACCAGATGGTCAACTTCCTGGGGATCATGCAGAACGAATGGGCGGGCGCGCAGGCGTTCTCCTCTTTCGATACCTATCTGGCGCCCTTTGTCAAGGCGGACAACCTGACGTACGACCAGACGAAAAAGTGCATCGAATCCTTCATTTACGGCGTGAACACCCCCAGCCGCTGGGGCACGCAGGCGCCCTTCTCCAACATCACGCTGGACTGGACGGTCCCCAACGACCTGGCCGAACTGCCCGCCATCATCGGCGGAAAGCCGCAGAACTTCAAGTACAAAGACTGCCAGAAAGAGATGGACATGGTGAACAAAGCCTTCATCGAAGTGATGATCGAGGGCGACGCCAACGGGCGCGGGTTCCAGTACCCTATCCCGACCTATTCCATCACCCGCGACTTCGACTGGTCGGACACCGAAAACAACCGCCTGCTGTTTGAAATGACTTCCAAATACGGCACGCCGTATTTCTCCAACTATGTCAACTCGGATATGCAGCCGAGCGACGTGCGCAGTATGTGCTGCCGCCTGCGCCTCGACCTGCGCGAACTGCGCAAGAAGTCGGGCGGATACTTCGGCAGCGGCGAATCGACGGGTTCCGTCGGCGTCGTGACCATCAATATGCCGCGCATCGCCTACCAGAGCAAGGACGAAAAGGAATTCTTTGCCCGCCTCGACCATCTGATGGACGTTTCGGCGCGTTCGCTGAAAACCAAGCGCACCGTCATCACCAAGCTTCTGGACGAGGGACTGTATCCCTACACCAAGCGCTATCTCGGCACTTTTGCCAACCACTTCTCCACCATCGGACTCGTGGGCATGAACGAAGCGGCGCTCAACGCCTGCTGGATCCGCAAGGATATGACCCACCCCGAGGCGCAGGAGTTCACCAAACGCGTACTCAACCATATGCACGAACGCCTCTCCGATTACCAGGAAACGTACGGAGATCTGTACAACCTCGAGGCGACCCCCGCAGAATCCACCACCTACCGCTTTGCCAAGCACGATAAGGAGCAATTCCCCGACATCATCACGGCAAACGAACACGGCACCCCCTACTACACCAACAGCTCGCACCTGCCCGTCGGCTACACAGAGGACATCTTCGATGCGCTGGAAATTCAGGACGATCTGCAGACCCTCTACACCTCGGGAACGGTGTTCCACGCCTTCCTCGGCGAAAAGCTGCCCGACTGGAAAGCCGCGGCTTCCCTCGTCAAAAAGATCGCGGACAACTACAGACTGCCTTACTATACCCTCTCGCCGACCTATTCCATCTGCAAGGACCACGGCTACCTCGCGGGCGAACAGTTCACCTGCCCGCACTGCGGTCAGAAGACGGAAGTGTACAGCCGCATCACCGGCTACTACCGCCCCGTCCAGAACTGGAACGACGGCAAGGCGCAGGAGTTCAAGGACAGAAAGGTGTACGACATTGCGCATTCGACGCTCAAGGGCCACAAGCACGAACAGGAACAGGGCCTTGCCGCGGCGGCGTGCGCGGCCCCCGCGCTGGACGGACCCGTGCTGTTCACCCGCAACGGCTGCCCCAACTGCAAGACCAGCAAAATGATGCTGGACAAGGCGGGCGTGAAGTATAAAACGGTGAACGCCGAGGAAAATGCCGACCTCACCCGCAAGTACGGCGTGAAAAAGGCGCCTTCCCTGCTGGTTCCCGACGGCGACGGGTTCAGGACGTACGACAACGCCAGCGAGATCAGAAAATACATCGAGAGCATCTGCTGATCATGTTTGACGTCATCGTGATAGGAGCGGGCGCGGCAGGCATGACCTCCGCGCTCTACGCTTTGCGCAACGGAAAATCCGTGCTCGTGCTGGAAGGCGACAGCCTGGGCGGACAGATCGCCACTTCCCCCCGACTGGAAAATTACCCCTCCATCAAGGAGATCAGCGGCGAACAGTTCGCCGACAATCTGTTTGAACAGATCACGGCGCTGGGCGCCGACGTGGAAATAGAAAAGGCCGTCCGTATCGAAAAACAGGCGGACAAGACCTTCCTCGTCAAGACCGAGTACAACGAGTACGCCGCAAAGAGCGTGATCATCGCCGCGGGCGTAAAACACAAGCACCTGAAAACAAAGCACGACCGCGAAGACCTCGTGGGCAAGGGCGTGTACTACTGCGCCGTGTGCGACGGCCCCTTTTACAAGGGGCAGGAAGTTGCCGTCGTCGGCGACGCCAACACCGCCCTGCAATACGCCCTCCTGCTTTCGGGGTACTGCAAAAAGGTGTACGTCTATACTTTATTTGACAAATTTTTCGGGGATGCGAGCCTTGTCAAGGCGCTGCGCGCCAAGGAAAACATCGAGGTGCGCCCCAACACCAACGTGGTGGACTTTCTCGGCGAGGACGAACTGAAAGCCATCGAATACACGGACAAGGACGGCAACGTGTGCCGTCAGGACGTTCCCGCCGTGTTTATCGCCATCGGGCAGGTGCCCGACAACGCCGCGTTTGCAAACGTTGCCGATCTGGACAAAAACGGCTACATCCTCGCGGACGAGAGCTGCAAGACAAAGACGGAGGGCGTGTTTGTGGCGGGCGACTGCCGCACCAAGGCGGTGCGCCAGGTTTCTACCGCCGTGGGCGACGGCGCCGTCGCGGCGACGAATGCTTCCCTCTATCTGGAAAGCCTGTAAATGCAAGCGGCCTTTGGCTTTGACAAAGACCGCTTTTTCCCTGCTATTTTTGCACAAAAAAGTGGAGACGTTGTGCAAAAATAGCGCCGCCGCGCCTTGCGGAGACCTTGCGGATCCGTCCGCACCTCTTTTGAAGATGAACCTCATTTTTGTCAACGGGACGATGGGCGTCGGCAAGACGAGCGTCTGCCGCGAACTTGCAAAGATCCTGCCCGAAAACGTCTTTCTGGACGGCGATACCTGCCTTGCGGCGACCCCCTTCTATAACACCGAGGCGCACCGTGCCCTCATTTTAAAGAACATTGCCGATCTCCTCAATAACTTTTTGCAGAGCGAGCTGTTTGAAAACATTCTCTTTTGCTGGGTGATGCACGAGAAAGAGATCGTGCAGAACATTCTCTCCCGCTTGCACGGGGAGTTTACCTTCCGCATCTTTACGCTGACCTGCGAAAAAGAAGAACTCTTTGCCCGCCTGCGAGGGGACGTTTCCGCGGGGATACGCGACGGCGGCATCTTTTCGCGCAGCGAAGAGCGCGCGGCGCACTACGCGGGCTTTCCCGAAAAGATAAAAACGGACGGGAAGAGTGCGGAAGAAATTGCCGTTGACCTTGCGGCGCGGCTGGGGTGCGGTTTTTCCGCAAAAGTATATTCCGACCTGCCCGAAGAGGCAAAAGCCATCCGCGAAAGGGTGTTTGTCCGCGAACAGAGTTTTTGCGAAGAATTTGACGAAACGGACAAAAAAGCCGAGCACGTCCTGCTCTTTTACGGACAGAGGCCCGCAGGCACCTGCCGCCTTTTTGAAAGAGAGGGCTGGCACATCGGGCGGGTGGCGGTGGAGAGAGCTTTCCGCGGCATGGGGTGCGGAAAACTTCTCATGCGCGCCGCGGAAGAGCGCATTCTCGAACGGGGCGGCGATTGCTGCACCCTGTACGCGCAGACGCGCGCGCAGGCATTTTACGAAAAGTGCGGCTACACTGCCGAGGGCGAACCCTTTTCGGAAGAAAACTGCCCGCACGTTGCCATGAAAAAACTTCTGCGGCCCTTTGCCCGAAAAAGTTTTTCGGAAAATCAGGCCCTCAAGAAATAATATAACCTATTAGGAGGAAAACAGATGAGCAACACTTCTTTTGAAGAACAACTGGACAAGATGGATTTTTTCCGGTCGCACCCTTCCCTGAAACCTTTTATCGGGAAAAACTACACCGAGAACGAGGCGGGGATCAGAATTCTGCTTGTCGGGGAAAGTCACTACGTTGAAAACCCCCTGCCGCAAATTACAAGGGAAAGCCTGTTAAACGATTGGTGGAGCGAAAATCCCCCGCTCATCAACGATATAAGCTGGTATACCACCCGCGGCACAATACACAATTTTATGTTTGGGGAACCGGTGCGCTCCTATTCCCTTTTCAGAGAACCCTGCAAAGTTTACAACGACTGTTTTCTTCATGGGAAATACCAAAGCACGGAAGAGATCCGCAGTCTCTTTGATTCGTTTGCCTATATGAATTATTTTCAGATGCCGGCACTCTACGAGCGGATCTCCCTTTGGAAAAGCCTGCTGATCTTTAACAACGAAACAAACAAAGTTCATCCGCTGTCCTCGGAAATATGGGACAAAACCGAAAAAATTTCCAACGAAGTTTTTCTCTCTGTGGCAGAAATCCTGAAACCCGATAAAATCGTCTTTTTATCGACCGAAGCGTACAATGCTTTTAAACGGCAGAATGAAACTTACGATACGGACAAGATCTTTGCAACCGTTCATCCGACCTGCGCCTGGTGGAACAGAGAGATGAAGAGCGGCTTTACAGGCAAAGAAGCCCTGATAAACTTCTTTACCTCGCTTGCTTCCCAAAGAAAATCAATTTAACCGACAGCCCTTGAAAGGCGAAACGCAGGGATCCTGCAACGGTTATTATTTTATGAAAAAATATATTGAAAACAAGGGCGCAGAGAAATTCTCTGCGCCCTTGTCGGTTATTCTTCCGTCCTGCCGAGAAGGCAATCCAATGTCACGCCGAAATCATCGGCAAGCCGTACCGACACGGCAGAAACCTTTCGGCCGTCACAATTTCTCACTCTGCCGTTCTCCATTTCATTGACTGCGCAATGACGTACGAGGTGTTTTTCAGATATTCCAGATTGATATACGGATCGTCTGTCCATACGATCCGATGGCTTTCGTCAAAAAAGACAGCGGTATTGAGGATGTCGCGTTGATCGTCGCGTATCTGCCATTCAGAGAGCCCTTCAAATTCAATTTCGATCACCTTATCAAAAATACTTGTCACCATGATCCGAAGGATCAGCTTTGTTTTTTCAAAATCAAAAGAATATTCGTCTTTGTTTACGGAGATCCCGTTGTTGGCGTATTGAACGGCGAGAAGATAGCCGTCATGCAAATAATTTGTCTGAGCGAGAAACTCTTTTATATCCTGTTCCGACTGTATGGACTTAAACATACCTTTCCCCCTGTTGAGATCTGCAAATCTATTATATTACAGGTTACGGCAGAAAGCAAATTGCGGGCAAAAGAAACCCCGACTTTTTCAAGTCGGGGTTTTGCAAAAATTTCCTTTAAAAAGCGGCGCTTTTGGGGTTATTTTTCCTTTTTTTTGCGGGTGTGGCAGCAGCCGCCGCAGGAAGAGCAATCGCAGCCGCAGCTGCTTTTTCCCTTTTTCTTGCACCAGATCTGGTACCCGATCCCGAAAGCGACCAGCCCCACCGCCAGCACGGCGATGACCACGGAAACGATGGTTCCCGTTGCGGAGAGCAGTAAAAACTGCATACGGTTCCTCCTTTTTTTGACAAAATCAGTTTTTTGCGCCGCATCTGCCGCAGCGGCAGGCGGCCCTGCGGCCGCGCAGCACGAGAAGGGCGACAAACAGCGCGATGAGTGCGAGCAGGATGAACACCGTCCACCACCAGCTGAGCACGACGTACACGGCGGTTGCGGTGAGATAGGACGTGAGCATCCAGAACGCGAGCGTGTAGCGGAATTTCCCCTTGGGCGTTTCGCCCCTGACGGTGGCGGCCGCCGCAAAGCAGGGAATGGTGAGCATATTGAACACGGTAAACGCGATGAGCGCCTGCCAGGTGATGCCCGTGGCTTCCATGAGCGCGACGACGGGGCCGATGCCGCTTTCGCCGTCGTCCCAACCGGGGATGAGGGCGCCGATGGCGGGGGCAAGCACGTAGAAGGTGGAAATGACGTTTTCCTTGGCGATCAGCCCCGTGACCGCCGCCACCACGAACACCCAGCCGAACCTTCCCAGCTGGGAACCGAAGCCCATGGGAGTGCAGAGCCACTGCACGAAGGCGCCGATGTCGTAGAGAATGGATTCCTGAATGGGGACCATCTGCCAGTTCCAGGCGAAGTTGGACAAGAACCAGATGACGACGGAACTTGCAACGATGATGGTGAACGCTTTTTTGACGTAGTGTTTGAGTTTATCCCACAAATGCACCATCAGACTGCGCAGCTGCGGCAGGTGGTAAGACGGAAGTTCCATGATGAAGGGAGCCACTTCCCCTTTCATGGTGGTCTGGTGCATGAGGGCGACGGTAAGCACCGCCATGGCCATGCCGAACAGATACAGCGCGAACACGAGCAGATCGGCATTGACGCCCGCGTACCGCGAGGCGATGGCGCCGCAGACGGCGGCGAGAATGGGCGCCTTGGCGCCGCAGGTAAAGAAAGGAATGACGCGGTTGGTCATGGTGCGCTCTTTCTCGTCGGCGAGGGTGCGCGTGTTGATGACGGCGGGAACGGAACAGCCGAAGCCCATGATCATGGGAATGAACGCCCTGCCCGAAAGCCCGAATTTGCGGAAAGCGCGGTCGGAAATAAACGCCACGCGCGCCATGTAGCCCGAATCTTCGAGAATAGAGAGAAGCAAAAACAGGAACAAGATCTGCGGAATAAAGGACAGAACGCCCGCAACGCCGCCCCAGATGCCCTCATTGATGAGCCCCTGCGCCCATGCGGCGGCACCTGCCGCGGAAACGCCGTTTGCAATGCCGTCTCCCGCGAGGGAACAGACAAAATCCATCAGATTGAAAAGTATGACGCCCGGAGAGGAGACGCCCGCCGAGGAGAAAAAGACGGCGACAAAGGAATTGAGAATATCATTTCCCGTTTCCACGTCGAACCCTATCTTGAACATGGCGTTCAGGTAGAGGAAGTCCTCCCCGAAGGTGAAGTGAAAGATGGCAAACAGAACGACGAGAAAGATGGGAATGCCCCAGATGCGGTGGGTGAGAATGCGGTCTGCCCTGTCCGAACCCGTCTGCTTTTTGCCGCTCTGCGCGCGCTGCGCCGCGGAAAAGTGTGCCGTTATGTACCTGTACCGCGCGTCCGCGATGAGCGCTTCGAAGTCCCCTTCAAAATCGTCCGTGCACTGCTTTTTGAACGCCTCGACCGTCTGCATTTCCTGCGGGTGCGCCTTGACTTCCGGCTCGTCCCCTTCCGCCAGCTTGACCGCGTGAAAGAGAGGGTGTTCCACCCCCTTGCCGCGCAGGGCGATGGTGACGTCGCCGATGAGATGGGAAAGAGAGGACTCCGCCAGAACGCTGGTTCCCGCGCGCTTTTTCTGCGACGCCTTGTACACCGCCTGCATGAGCTCGCGGATGCCTTCCTCCCGCAGGGCGGAAATGGGAAGGACGGGAACGCCCAACTCTTTGGCAAGCTTTTCCGCGTCCACGAAATCGCCGCGTTTTTTGAGAACGTCCGTCATATTCAGGGCCACCACCACGGGAACGTCCAGTTCCAGCAGCTGGGTGGTGAGGTACAGGTTGCGCTCCAGATTGGTGACGTCCACGATGTTGACGATGCAATCGGGCGTTTCCTCCAACAGATAGGTGCGCGCGATCATCTCCTCGGGGGTGTACGGGGAGAGAGAATAGATCCCCGGAAGGTCGACCACGCCGATGGGGACGCTCCCCTTTTTGTAAGTTCCTTCCCGCTTGTCGACGGTGACGCCCGGCCAGTTGCCGACGTGCGCCGTACTGCCCGTGAGCGCGTTGAACAGGGTGGTTTTTCCGCTGTTGGGATTGCCCGCCAGAGCGATTTTAATCATTGGACTTCACCTCCATGGCAACGCAGGCCGCCTCGCTCTTGCGAAGGGTGAGTTCGTAGCCGCGCACGGTGACTTCCACGGGATCGCCCAGCGGCGCCGCCTTGCGCATGACAACTTCCGCGCCCGCCGTCACGCCCATGTCAAAAATGCGGCGGCGGACCCTGCCTTCCCCGTCGATGCGGCGCACAACGCCCCGCTCGCCGGGTGAAAACTCGCTGAGTTTCTTTTCCATAACATCCTCTTTTTTTATTGTATTCAAAACCCGACGCTTTCATCGGAGTTTTTGCCGATTTTAAAAATTTTATACGATGATCTTCATGGCGAGGCCCTTATCCAGCGCCAGGCGGGAGGCGCGCACCTTGACGATGACGTTTCCGCCCGCGGCGGACAAAAGGCTCAACGACGAGCCCGCGGCGATCCCTAAACTTTCCAGATGCCGCCTCTGCTCCTGCGCGGCGAGCACTTTTTTGACGGTGAGCTGTTCCCCCACGGGGGCGAGCGGCAAGGGCATTTTCCGTTCCTCCAAAAATTAACCTTTGTTAACGATTATTACTTTACCACCAATTTATGCCGTTGTCAAGCAAATCGTTAACCATAGTTTCCAAAATTTTGAAAAATTTTCGGCGCGGGAAAAATCGGGCGAAAAAACGGCGAAGAAAAAAGCAGGCGGAAAAGTCGGGCGGAAAAGGCAGGCGGATAAGGCGGGCGGATAAGGCAGAAACAGAAAAAGAGAAGCGAAAACTCCGCAGGAAAAGGCAGAAACAGAAAAAGGCGGGCTGCCTTTCCTCGCACTGCCCGCCTTGCCTGCCTGCGGCAAACGTTTCTTTTTAAAATTCGGGCGCAATGCCGCCCGAACCACAAACGGCCGAAAGATTTTTGCCGAACAGCCGAAAGAGCTTTCCGCAAAAGCCGAATACGGAAAAAGACTTTTTGCAAGAAAAACAGGGCAACGTACGCAAAAAAACAAGAAAAAAGGGACGCGCAATTTACCGCAATTCCGATAGGGAATTTTGGTAAAGGGCGCCCTTTGAAAAAGAGAGCAGGCGTGGCGTGAAAGCCACGCCTTTTCTCATGTCTTATGTTATGCCCGCATCAGCGGGCTGTTTTT
>DXFX01000054.1 GCA_019114245.1 Candidatus Borkfalkia faecipullorum
GTCGATCAGCGTTGTAAACGTAGGAATCAGCACCGCCGCCAAAATTGCGATGACCGCAATGACGATGACAAGTTCTACGATGGTAAACGCTCTTTTCAACCTTTTTGCCATTTTTTTGCCTCCTTGTTTTACTTTTTGAAAGGTAAAGCTACTAAACAGATATTTTTTTGCGACGCAAAAAAATAAAGCCGGCTTTATTCCCTTTCTCTCACGTACGTATTTTATCACATTTTTAACAAAAAGGCAAATATTAGAAAAGCAAATTTTAATCTTTTTAATACAAAAGTTTTGCGGTATCGGGGAGAGTGAGCACGGGGTTGTTGTCCCCTTTTACCGTAAAGTATTCGTCGTGGAAAGTTTTGTGCGGGATCATGTAAATGCGCTTGCCCGCCCACTTACCGCGGATGTCCTCGGTAAAGCGGCGCTTGGCAATGATATAGCCGTACAAACCCGCATTCAGTTCGACGATGACGTTTTCATACCCCTCGGCAATACATTTCTGAACGGCAATTTTCACGCGGAACGCCATATAACTTTCGGAAAGGAGATACCCCGATCCCTTACAGACGGGACAGCGCTTTGTCAGCATGGCAACGGTATCGCTCTTTACTTTTTTACGCGTAAACTGGACCAGTCCCAACTCCGTCATCGGGCTGACGTTGCACTTTGCCCTGTCCTCTTTTAAACAGCGCGTAAGCTCCTCCACGACCGCATTGCGGTGATCTTCCCCCGCCATGTCGATGAAATCGACAATGACGATGCCGCCGATATTGCGCAGCCGAACCTGCCAGGCGATCTCCCTCGCGGCAAGAAGATTTGTTTCAAACACCGTATCTTCCAGCGCCGTTTCGCCCGTAAATCTGCCCGTGTTGACGTCGATGGCGGTCAAGGCCTCCGTCCTGTCAAAAATCAGATACGCGCCGTTTTCCAGGGGAACGCGGCTGCTCATCAGCTTGTAGACCTGTTCTTCCAGCCCGAACGCCTCAAACATTTCGCGCTTGCCGTCGTACAGCACCAGCTTATTCTTCACGCGCGTGCGGCGCAGCGCCGCTTCCGTGCGGCGGTACGTCTTTTCGTCGCCGATATAAATTTTATCTACCGAAGAGAGATCCACGTCCCGCAAAAGCCTTGCGTGCACGTCCGCATCGCGGAAAACCATGTCCCCCACCGAAGCGGTGGCATAGGCTTCCAGCGCGGTGGCATACAATCCGCGCAGATACTTGATCTCCTCTTTGAGATCGGCGGGCTTTGCCCCCACGGCGTTGGTGCGCATGACGATCCCGCCGTCACCGCCTGCCAGCTTCTGCGCCGTTTTCAACATTCTGTCGCGGACCTCTTCGTCCGTGATCTTGCGCGATACGGCACAAAAATCCGCCTTGGGAAGATAGATGAGGTTCTTTCCCACAAAGGAAAGGCACATACTCAGCCGCGCGCCCTTCGTCCCGATGGGAGATTTTGCAACCTGAACCATCACCTCGTCCCCCGCCTTTACCTGCAAAGAGAGAGGCTGCTGCGGTTCGATGTACGCGCCCGCAGGAATGTCCCCTGCATACAAATATCCGTTTTTTTCCTGTCCGAACGCGACAAACGCCGCCTGCATTCCGGAAAGCACGTTCACTACCCTGCCCTTATAAATATTCCCGGAAATCTCTGTGGAGCTGTTGGTGTCGAGGTGAAATTCGACAAGCCTGCCCCCTTCGGTGACCGCGCCAAAGCAATCGTCCCCGAAGTAGTCGAAATACATATTCTTTTGCATTTATAAAAACCTTGTCCGCGGAAAGTCCGCGAAAAATAAAATTGACAACGTAAATATTACTTCTTTCATTTTAACACACCGTTTTCACATTTGCAAGCGGTATTTAAAATTTGTGCCAAACACTTTATTCTTGTTCTGTCAAAATCTGCGAAAACGTACACGTGATCGGATAATTTTTTGCAAGTTTGAGAAATTCGCGCTGAGAAAGAACGCAGAAAAGTTCGCCCTGTTCGTCAAACACCAGCAATTCCAGCAGTTTGCCGCGTTCGAGAAAGGAAAGCCCGCGCCGAACGGTACATTTCCCCGATACCGCCACCTGCCGCACGGGCATCCCGCGGGAAAGCTGCTTGGAATGATCGAACGAGAGCCGCGTATATCTTTCGTCGCGGGCGCCCAGCGTCCCCACCAACACAAACAGCGCAAAAAACAGGGCGGAAAAATTGGGAGTTCCGAAAAAAGAAAGCACAAACAGCGCGCAGAAAAAGGCGAAAAACAAAATCCCCAGCACCAGCATCAGCCGGCGGGCAAACCCTTCCCCCTTTTTGCGCACGGCAATGCAGGCGACGATCCTGCCGCCGTCCAACGGATAGGCGGGAAACAGGTTGACGAGCGCCAGAAAAAGCGAGGCAAACGCCGCCGTGTCCGTGTACGGGTACGTTTCGGGGAAAACCCACCAGAGCGCAGCAAACAATGCCGCACAGGCGGCATTGACAAACGGCCCCGCCAGGGCAAGACGGATCTCGTCCGAGATGGGAATGCCCTCGATGTCCCCGCTGACCACCGCCCCGCACGGCAAAAGGCGCAGCCGCATGAGGCGGCAGCCGATGCGCGCGGCATACATGGCATGGCCGAACTCGTGCAGCACCGCGACGAGCGTGTACACGAGAAACAAAAACAGCTCTCCCCGCCAGAAAAACCAGACCCCGAACAGAACAAAGAGCGGATGCACGTACACCGTGAACCGCTCTTTGTTCTCCGCGCGCTTTTCAGACTTTGCGCGGAGTTTTGTCATTATTTTCAACATACGTACCTTGTTTTTGATCACACGCTCCACACGATGTCGTTGTTTTCGCCCACCGTGTAAGAGGTGATGAGAGTGCCCGAATCGTACATGGAAACGGTGACGGGCGTCTCCCCTGCGGAATACCCTACGGGAAGAGTGGAAAACGCCGTATCCCCCGCCGCCACATAGACGTTGGTCAGCCCCGCAATGACGGTGGAAAAGGAAGTGGTGTGCTCAATTTCCACGCTGTAACCGTTTTCCCCTTCAAAGACTTTCTGCACCGTGCCGTTGCAGGGAGCATACACGCTGCACTCGCCCGTAAAGCTGAGCACGCCGTTTTCGTCCGCCGTGCAGACCACGGAATTGTCCGATACCAGCGAACGCAGCGTCAGTTCGGAATAAGTGCGGTCGTCCTGCGCGGCAACGGGCGTTTCTTCCTGCACAAGTCCGCGGAAAAAGGTGTTGATGGCGCTGTTTTCCCAGAACAGATTTGTGAGAACGATGGCGGCGCAGAGCACGCACACTGCCACAAATTCCGCAACCAGCAGTCCGTTTTCCAGAAAACGCTTGCGCGGCAAAGCCGTTTCCCGCACCGCGCGGGATTCGCCGTAATCGGTGATATTCTCCCCTTCCGCAACCTCATCGGCGGTGTCGAGGCGCTCGTTGACGCTCTCCACTACCTGCTCTTTCAGTTCGGCGGGTTCGCGCTTTTTCCTGCTGCGCTTTTTGGTGACGTTCAGCGTGCTGACCGGGATCTCCAGCATTTCCGCATAATCGATGTTTTCGCTCATAGGTGTTCCTCCGATTCTTGTTTGTACGAATATTGTATGAGAATTACCGCGCTTTCAGAACACTTTTTCCAAACTTTCTGCGATTTGTTTGCACCTTTTTCCAATTTACTGTATAATATAGATAAATCAAACGCGCGGACGGGCTGCCCCTCCGCCGAAAAAAGGAAAAATATGAAAATTTCCCCCATTTTCCGACAGAAAAAGGCGGTTTGGTCCTTTGAGATCTTTCCCCCCAAGCCCACGGCCGACCCTTCCGCCGTTCAAAGCACCATTGCGGAACTTTCCGCCCTGCATCCCGACTATATTTCCGTCACGTGCAGCGCGGGCGGTTCGGGCAATGCGCGCACGGGCGATATTGCGTCCCTGGTGAAAAGCTTCGGCGTGGAGCCGCTCGCCCACGTCACCTGCATCAATTCGGACAAGCCTTCCGTTCGGGCGGCGCTCTCCGACCTGCGGGAACGCGGCGTGGAAAACGTGCTCGCCCTGCGCGGCGACCGCCTGCCCGACCGCGAGGACAGCAAGGATTTTGCCCACGCCTCCGACCTCGTCGGTTTTATCCGCTCCGAAGGGTACGAGTTTGACATTGCGGGCGCCTGCTATCCCGAAGGACATCCCGAATCCAAAAGCCTGCCCGAGGACATCCGCAACCTGAAATACAAGACGGACGCGGGCGTGAGCCACCTCAACACGCAGCTGTTTTTCGACAACGAGGATTTTTATCGGTTCCGCGATATGCTTTCCATTGCGGGGATCGACGTTCCCGTGCAGGCGGGCGTGATGCCCCTCGTCAAAAAGGGACACGTGGACAGGATCATCTCCCTTTCGGGCGCCAAGATCCCAGCAAAGATCTCGCGCATGATCTCCCGCTTTTACGACAGGCCCGAAGCGCTGATGGAAGCGGGCATTGCGTACGCGGTGGACCAGATCGTCGACCTCCTCTCCGCGGGCGCGCAGGGGATCCACCTGTACGTCATGAACAATCCGTACGTGGCAAAGCGCATTACCGACAGCGTTCAGGGAATTTTAAACGAACTCAACGGAGCACAAAATGCAGATAGACCGTGACGAATTTTTGCGCTATCTCGGTTGGAACGGTCAGGAAAATGACGATACGTTCCTGCAAAAACTGGACGAAGCGGCAAAAAAATGCCTTGCGGCGGCAACGCCCAAAAGCGTTGTGCGCAGATTTGATCTTACAAAAGAATTTGAACTTGCGGGAACGGGGTTTGTGTTACAGGGACAGGACATCCGCAACCATCTTTCCGGATGCAGACAGGTGTATCTGATGGCGGCAACGGTGGGACAGGGTACGGAAAAGGCGGTTTCCCTCGCACAAAAAAAGAGCGCGCACGAGGCGCTCCTTCTGGATACGGCGGCAAGCTGCGCCATAGAGAGCTATTGCGACGACGTCTGCGAGGACTTGCAGAGAGACTGCCCTACCCTGCTTACCCCCCGCTTTTCCTGCGGGTACGGCGATTTCCCGCTGGAAGCGCAGCGGGAGATCTGCGCCATCCTGCGCACCGATTCGCAGATCGGTCTGTGCTGTGACGAAAGTTATCTGCTCACCCCGCGCAAATCGGTCACCGCGCTGGTAGGGATCACCGACCTGCCGCGCACACAAAAATCTTCGCGCGGATGCGGCAGCAAATGCGCTTCCTGCAAGCACATCGGATGCGCCTTCCGCAAAAAGGAACAATCATGAAATTTTCAGACTTTCTCAAAAAACACATCGTCCTGTTTGACGGGGCGTTCGGCACCCTCCTGCAAAAAAAAGCGGGCAACGTGGGTACCCTTCCCGAACGGCTGAACGAGGAGCGCCCCGAACTCATCGCGGACATCCACCGCGCCTACCTCGACGCGGGCGCAGACGTGATCACCGCCAATACCTTCGGTGCGAACCCCTTGAAAGCGGGTTCCAAAGAGCTTTCCGACAGGCTGATCCGCGCGGGCGTTGCCCTTGCGCGTAAGGTTGCAAAAGACAAGTTTGTGGCGCTGGACATAGGGCCTTCGGGCAGGCTCCTCGAACCCATGGGGAGCATGACTTTTGAGGAGGCGTACCAATGTTTTGCGGACGTTGTGGACGCGGGAAAGGAGGGCGCCGACCTCATCCTCATCGAGACGATGGCGGATTTGCAGGAAATGCGCGCGGCGCTCCTTGCGGCGCGCGAGCACAGCGATCTGCCCGTGCTTTGCTCGATGACCTTTGAGGAAAACGGCAGGACATTTGCGGGGTGCGATCCCCTCTGCTACGCCATGACCTGCGCGCCCCTGGCAGACGCCGTGGGCGTGAACTGTTCGCTAGGGCCTGCAAAACTCCTGCCCGTCGTGCGGGCGATCCTCTCGGCGACCGACAAACCCGTGATCGTCCAGGCGAACGCGGGACTGCCCGACGCCGACCTCAACTACGACGTGAGCGCGGAAGAATTTGCAGAAGTGTACCGCACCTTTCTGGACGAAGGCGTGCAGATCATCGGCGGGTGCTGCGGCACGACGCCCGAATATATCCGCCTGCTGCGCGGCCTTGCCGACGGGCGCGCTCCGCAAAAGAGAAGCGTCCCCCGCCGCTCCTGCGTGTGTTCGGCGACGCGCGCCGTGTTTGTGGACGGCGTGCGCGTGATCGGCGAACGCATCAATCCCACGGGCAAAAAGGCGATGAAGCAGGCGCTGCTGAGCGGCGATTACGGCTACGTGCAGACGCAGGCAATCGAACAGACGGACGCGGGCGCGGACATCCTGGACGTCAATGCGGGGCTCCCCGAGCTGGATGAAAAGACGGTGCTTGCGCGCCTTGTGCGCGAGGTGCAGGCGGTGAGCGACCTGCCTTTGCAGATCGATTGCGGCAAACCCGACGCCATCGAAAGCGCCCTGCGCATCTGCTGCGGCAAGGCGATCGTCAACTCTGTGAACGGCGAGGACAAAGTACTGCACTCCATTCTGCCCATCGTCAAAAAGTACGGGGCGGCCGTGGTGGGTCTGACCATGGACGAGCGCGGCATTCCCAGGACGGCGAAGGAGCGCGAACAAATCGCGCAAAAGATCATACAGACCTGCGAATGCTACGGCATTGCGCAGGAGGACATCTACATCGACTGCCTGACGCTGACGGTGAGCGCCGAACAGGCGCAGACCGCAGAGACGCTGAATGCCCTGCGGCACATCAAGGAAAAATACCGCGTAAAGACGGTGCTTGGCGTGAGCAATATCTCTTTCGGATTACCCAACCGCCAGATCATCAACACGGCATTTCTGACGGCGGCAATGTTTGCGGGGCTGGATTGTCCCATTTTAAACCCCAACGTGCCCGAAAATATGCAGGCGGTGGCGGCGTACCGCGCCCTTTCCGGCGAGGACAAAAACTGCACCGCCTATACGGAAAAATACGGTTCCGTAAAGATCTCCGTGCAGCAATCCTCCTCTTCCTCCGCGGCGGAGGCAGACGGCGAGGAGGATATTTTCCGCGCCATCCGCAAGGGACTCCCCTCCGCGGGCGCCCTGGCGGCAAAGCTGCTGCAGACGGTAAAGCCGCTGCAGCTCATCGACGAATACCTGATCCCCGCCCTCAATGCGGTGGGCGACGCGTACGAAAAGGGAACGCTGTTCCTGCCCCAGCTGATCGCTGCCGCCGAAAGCGCAAAGCTCTGCTTTGACGAAGTGAAAAAACTGCTGCCCGAAGGGGGCGCGGAGCGCGGAAAGATCGCGCTTGCCACCGTGCGCGGCGACATTCACGACATCGGCAAAAACATTGTCAAGACGGTGCTGGAAAACTACGGCTACAAAGTGCTTGACCTCGGCAAAAACGTGCCGCCCGAAGAGATCGTGCAGGCGTGCGAGCGCGAACACATCCTTCTTTGCGGGCTTTCCGCGCTGATGACGACCACCGTACCCGCCATGGAAGAGACCATCCGCCTGCTGCGCGAACGCTGTCCCGATTGCCGCGTGATGGTGGGCGGCGCCGTGCTCAATGCCGATTACGCCAAAAAAATAGGCGCCGACTGGTACTGCAAAGACGCAAACGCGGACGTAAAGATCGCGCAATTTATCTTTGAAAACGGGAAACCCGTTCCTACTCTGTAAAATTATTTGTGAGGCGATAGATTATGACTGACACAAAAAAGTATTTTGACGCTTGCGTGGCAAGCATCGCAGACATTGTCAAGTTTGACAGTTCGCTGGCGCCCGCCCAGCCCTCCATGCCCTTCGGCAAGGGCGCGGCAGACTGCCTGGCGTACTTCCTCGACCTTGCCGCATCCTTCGGTTTTGAAACGCACAATTACGACAACTACGTGGGTGAAGTGATCTTCGGCGAGGGGAAAGAGTTTGCCGTGCTGGCGCACCTCGACGTAGTTCCCGCGGGCAAAGGCTGGACAAAACTCCCCTTCGGCGGCGAGATCTGCGACGGAAAACTGTACGGGCGCGGCACCATGGACGACAAAGGCCCCGCCGTCATCTGCCTGTACTGCCTGCGCGCCCTCAAAGAGAGCGGCTTTGTCCCCAAAAAGAAGATCAAGCTGATCGTCGGTTGTAACGAGGAGTGCGGCTGGGCGTGCATCGACCACTACAACCAATGCGCGCATATGCCCGAAGAAGGGTTTACCCCGGACGCCGACTTCCCCGCCATCTTTGCCGAAAAGGGAATTTTGCACTTTGAAACGGCTTTCCCCCTGCCCGACGCGCCCTTTACCTCGCTCACCGCGGGCGAGCGCCCCAACATGGTCTGCGACTATGCCGCCGCAAGCGGCGTTTCCGTGCGGGGCGCGGAAAAAGAGGGCATCTGCATTCACGGCGATACCGTGGAAGCGCGCGGAAAATCCGCCCATGCCTCCACTCCCGAAAAGGGCGTCAATGCCCTCGGCATTCTGCTTTCCTACTTTGCAGAAAAGGACGAGCGGGTAAAAAACATTTACGACCTGCTGTTTGCGGATAAACTCGGGCTGAGAAAAATCGAGGACGAAACGGGGCCGCTCACCATGTCCGCAAACGTGGCGCGCTACGAAAACGGAACGTTGTACATCACGACGGACATCCGCTACCCCGCCACCTGCACGCAGGAACAGATCTGCGAAAAGCTGAACGCGTTCGGCGCGCCCTACACCCTGCTCCACTGCCAGAAGCCGCTGTACAACGACAAAAACGGGTTCCTCGTTTCCACCCTGCAAAAGGTGTACTGCGAACAGACGGGCAGGACGGAGGAGGCCATTGCCATCGGCGGCGGCACCTATGCGCGCGCGCTGAAAAACGGCGCAGGATTCGGACCGCAATTCCCCGACGAACCTTCCACCATCCACCAGAAAGACGAGTACATCACTCTGGAAAACTTGCAGAAACTTTTGGACATTTACACGTCCGCCATTTACGAGCTGACAAAATAACTTTTTAAACTTTCTTTAAAAAAAAGCCCCGCCTTCCGCAATTTTGCGGAAGGCGGGGCTTTGCCGAGCGGCGGGGAGATGCTTTTGCATCTCCCCGCCTTTTTTAATAGTATCGATACGTTTCGCAGGTGCTCTGCGGAACAAAACTTATAAATTCTTTTTCATGACAAAGTTTGTGAGCAGAACCCCGCGGCGCAGCACCTGCTGTTTTTTGCAGACGGCGTACCCGCGCCTTTCAAAAAAAGGCACAGCCGTGATGGAAGCGTGTACGGTGATCTCCCCTGTGCATTTCTTTTCCAGAGCGTTGCAAAGAGCGGTTGCGACACCGCGGCGCTGAAAATCCTTATGGACGTACAATCTGTCCAGATAATTCCCATCCGCAAGATCGGCAAATCCGACGATCGCGCCCCCTTCTTCGGCGACAAGGGTGTCATGTTCCGACAGAGAAGAGTTCCACTTCTCCCTGTCTGCGCCGTCTGTCCAGGCGTCGAGCTGTTCTTGTGTATAATCCGCCGCATTCACGCAATGCACCGTTTCGTAAAACAGGCGAAGGATCTCCCCGCAATCGGCGGGCGTATAGGCGCGCAGAATCATTGTTTGTCCCCGCGCAACAGTTCCTTTAATTTCTGCACGGCAGGGACATCGGCGGGCGCCCACTCCTCTTCGTGCAGTTCGTCCGCAGAGAGAAAGCGCAGCGCCTCGTGCTCCGTACACGTGAACCCCGATAAAAATTCGCACAAAAAAGTGTACAACGTGATGCAAAAATCGGGGTATTCGTGGTGTATTTCGAGAAAGGGAGAGAGCACGCGCACGTCCGCTTTCAGCTCCTCTCTGACCTCGCGCACGAGCGCGCTTTCCTCAGATTCCCCCGCCTCTATCTTGCCGCCCACAAACTCGTACTTGTGCGCCACATAGGGGTACTTGCTTTCTCCGCGCTTTGCCGCAAGGACCTTTCCTCCCTGCACAATGACTGCGCCGACGACCTGCAAATGCTTTTTCATTTCTGCTCCTTTGCCGAAAAACAGGCTGCCCGAGAGCAGCCTGTTCCGATCGTTAGTGGTTATTTACAGAGTTTCTCCCTCGCCCGGTGCAGGCTGATTTCCCATCAGCTGACCGATGATGCTTTCCGTATAGCTGTCGAGATCCGCAGGTACTTTCACCGACGACTTCTCCTCTACGCCGAAAGAAAGCTTGAGGTTTGCTTCAAACGAAACTGCGGGCATCATGAGCGCTGCGTTTGCCGCAACCGAACCTTCCACGTCCGCAACCAGGCTGACCGCCTGCAGCACGTACGATTCGTCCAGCGCGACGTAAAGGACGATGTTGCACTGCGTGAAAGCGAGGTCTGCTTCGACGCCCTGTTCTTCCATGATCGTTGCAACCGTCTCTGCGGAAGCGGTGAGGCGGAATTTCAACCCTTCGCTGTCGTCCATTTCCAGTTTGACGCTGTACTGCGCGAGGACTTCGAGCAGTTCGTCGGCGGAAAAGAGCTGCGCGGACGCTTCGCCCGAGATCTCTCCCGTGCCGTCCTGCGCCTGTTCCGAAAGCAGAGAGTACCCTGCCATGGGAGCGGAAGGAACGAGCCCTCCGACCAGCTGCAAAAGATCGCTGAGAGAATCCTTTCCCTTGACGGTCAATTCGTCCTCGCCGCCCTTGAGAGTAAGATCGGCATACGCCGTACCTGCGGTGTCGACATAAGCGCCGCCCTCTGCGGAATATGCGACGGGTTTCCCGTCGTCGCCGGGAAGAGTGACTTTCGCCTCGTTGATGGTTGCGGAGAGGCCCGCAAGATCTGCCGAAGTATTGTCCTCATTCTTTTCCAGGGAAAGAGCCGCTTCAAGGTCCGCTTTTCCCGAACCTGTGAGCGCACTTTCGCCCTCTCCCACCGTGAAAGAAAATCCCGCTTCCAGCGACGCTCCGAGATGGAGCGCCCAGTCGGCAGACTGGGTATCCCCCACGACCTGATCCGTTTCGATGTGGGAAAGCGCGGCGGACAGTTCGTCCCTGGTGGGTTCCTTGTAGTTCCCGCTGATGGTGCCGTCCGGTTTGACGCCGCCCGGCCCCGCAGGGTCTGCACAGGCGGACAGCAATCCGACCGAGAGCGTCATCATAGACGCCATAGCCAAGACAAGAAATTTTTTCATCCTCACTCCTTTCTGCGCCTTGCGGCACAGAGATGGTATTTGACAAACAGATGTCGATTTGTCGACTCTATTATAGTATGAAAACGCCGTCTTGTCAAGAGGATAAACATTTTTCGTGCAGGCGGTTCAGTGGACCAGGCTGCCGATCTCCGCGCCGTCTGCGGCGAACAGGACGTGGCACTTGCCGTCCGTATCGGTGGAGGCAAGCAACATTCCGTTGGAATACTCGTTGCCGAATTTGTGGGGTTTGAGGTTGACGAGCACGACGATCTTTTTGCCGATCAGCTGTTCGGGCTCGTACGCGTCCGCGATGGAAGAGACGATGACGCGCTCGCCCATGCCGTCGTGCAGGGTGAGCTTCATCAGTTTGTTTGTCTTGCGCATGGGCTTTGCCACGACGATCTTGCACACGCGCAGATCGCACTTGTCAAAATCCCCGATCTCGATCTGCTCCTTGACGGGTGCGGGCTCCGCCACAAATTTGTCCTCGGCGGGAGCGCTCTCCTCCTTCGCCGCTTCCGCGGGCGCCTGCTCTTCTTTGGCGTCGGGATCCTGCTCTTCGGGAAGAGAGAAATCCAGCAGGGAAAGGTAGCGCGAGGAATCCACCGCAAACAGATACAGATACAGGCGCGGGCCCTTGTCGCGCGCAAGCACGAGGTTGTAAACGTCCTTAAAGAATTTGCTCTGCACCTCTTTGAGCGCGTTTTTGTCCTCCGTCTTGTCGGGATAAATGCGCTTGGGAATGGCGTACAGCTCCGCCTGGAGAGAATCCAGCGTGTAACCGCCCTGCGCCACATATTCTTTGAGCTGTTTTACGCATTCGCGCTCGCAATCGCTCATGGTGCGCCAGTACGGCCAGTTGCGCTTTTTGAGAATGATATATTCGCTTTCGGGCGAGCAGGTTTTCAGCCAGAACTCCGCCTTGGCAAAGCGTTCGGAAAACTCGGAAATTTTATAGGGCGTGCCGATCTTTTCAAACAGCTTTTCCATCATTTCCGCATTGAAATTGACGACGGAACCGAGATCGACCAGCTGTCCCATCGGAACGGGGACGATGTTCCTGCCCTCGATGAGGCAGTTTTCCATCACGCGGGTGATGCTTTCGTTGGCGTTGCCCGCGCGGTAAGCGGTGAGCATCTTGTCAAACTCGAAATACTGGCGCAGAATTTCATCCGAAAGGCAGAAATCGAAGGCTTTGAGGGGCTCCGTCTTGGCGTACAGCCACAGGATGACTTCCGGCTGGTACAGCTTGAGCAGGAAATCGGGGGTCATGTTGAACCCGGAAGAACCGCTCATCTTGCCGACGCTGCCCTTGATGCCGATAAATTCGTAACCCTGGAACAGGGGCGCGGGATAGCCGAACACCTCGCGCGAGACGTCCTTGGCGGTATCGTAGCTGCCGTTTTTGGAGGCGTGGTCCTTGCCGCCCGGCTCGAAATCCACCCCTTCCGCCAGCCAGCGCATGGGCCAGTCTACCTTCCACTGCAATTTGCAGTTGAAATCCTTGGTAAAGTCGAAATCGCCCTCATGGCCGCACTCGCACACATAGTGCGCCTTGGTGCAGTCCTCGGAAAGTGAGGTGATCTTTGTGCTGTCCTTTCCGCAGTGCGGGCAGAAAATGCTGACGGGATAGTAGTTGTCGCGCTCCCCTTCCGCCGCGTCCTGCGTGCGGTGGGAATCGAGAATATCGAAGATCTTTTTGCGGTTTTTCAGCGCAAAAATGACGTGCTGAGCATACCTGCCGCTGCGGTATTCCTTCGCCTGGAAATGAAATTCCATTTCGATACCGAAGTTTTTCAGCGAGGCCATGAACTCCTTTTCAAAATGGGCGGCGTAGCTTTCGCAGCAGCCGAACGGATCGGGAATGTCCGCATACGGATGCCCGATGTACTGTTCAAAGGAATTGTTGCCCAGATGGTCCGCAACGTTTTTGGGGACTTTGCGCAGGCGGTCGTACTCGTCCCAGGAAAAGAGGAGTTTTGCCTTTTTGCCCCGCTTTTGCAGAGCGCGATAGACGAAATAGCTGGTGGCTATGTCGCGGAAATTGCCGATGTGTACGGAACCCGAAGGGGAAATGCCCGCCGCGCACACATATTCTGCCTTGTCGGGATTGCGGCGGATGACTTCGTCCGCCAGTTTGTCTGCCCAGTACATAATAATTCTCCTGAATGATTTGCTTGCTTTGTGATTTCCGCTATTATAACATATTCCGCGCGCAAAAATCAAACCGTATGCGCCGATAACGCAAAAAAACTGTAAAAACGATTTGCAAACCCGCGCAAGTATGGTATAATACCCCTGTTTTTTACTGTGAGGTACTGTCATGAAATTTACGCGCGGGCTGAAAGACGGTCTGCCCATTGCGCTCGGATACGTTTCCGTGGCGTTTGCCTACGCCGTACAGGCGGTCAACCAGGGATTCCCCTTCTGGTTCCCCATCCTCATTTCCGCCACCAATTTTACGGGAACGGGGCAGTTTGCGGGGACAAACCTGATCGCCGCGGGCGCAAACCTCGGCATTCTGTTTGCCACCCTTCTCGTCATCAACATACGCTACACCCTGATGTCCTTTGCACTGGCGCAAAAGACGGAGGACGGCTTTCCGCTGTGGAAGCGGGCGATCGTCGCCTTCGGCGTGACGGATGAAAACTTTGCCGTGGCGGTGCGGCAGCCGCACAAGCTGACCTTCCCCTATCTTCTGGGGCTGATGGGATGCTCTTTCTGCGGCTGGCTGGGAGGAACGGCGCTGGGCGCGGGCGTGAGCAGTCTTTTGGAAAGCCTGCTTGCAGGCGGCGCGCACGTGTACTACGAAATGCAGATGAGCGCCCTCAGCATCGCCCTCTATGCGATGTTTGTGGCGATCATCCTGCCGCCCGCGCGCGACGAAAAGCCCGTGCTTTTGCTGGTCCTGATCTCCGTGGCGGCAAGCTGTGTGTTTTACTTTGTTCCCGCCCTGGCAGATCTGCCCGCGGGACTGAACATCATACTCTGCTCCGTGGCCTGCACGGCGGTGATCGCCGCCGTCTTTCCCCACAAAGAGGAGCAGGAAAAAATGCAGGACGGAGGGGAAGAATGAACGCGACCCTTTCCGATATGCTGCTCGGCTGTCTCGTCATGTTTGCCGTGACCTATGCCACCAAGGCGGTCACCCTTCTGTTTGCAAAGAAGGAGATCAGGAGCGCGTACATCCGCTCCTTTTTGTACTACCTGCCCTACAGCGTGCTGGCGGTGATGGTGTTCCCCACCATCCTGTTCTGCACTTCCTCCGTTGTTTCGGGGATCGTGGGAACGGCCGTCGCCATGATTCTCTCCTTTTTCCGAAAAGGGCTTTTGCCCGTCTCCCTGGCGAGCATTGCCGCCGTGTTTTTGACAGAATTTTTACTGTACGTATTCTGAAAATCATGCCGCAGTCTGCAAAATGCAGACTGCGGCATCTTTACAAAAAGGGCCTGCCGGAGCAGACCCTTGATTTTATTTGGTGTACTTGTCAAGATCTGTTTTGGAAACGTTGACGGAAAGCAGCTTTTCGCGCAGGGGCAGCACATACGGCGGGGACACGGAGAGTTCGTCTATGCCGCAGGCGGCAAAAAATTCCGTCAGGGAAAGGTCGCGGGCGAGTTCCCCGCACACGCCGATCCACTTGCCTTCCGCGTGCGCGCACTCCGCGGCGTACCTGATCAGCCGCAGGACGGCTTTGTGGTGAGGATCCACAAACTTTTCCAGAGACTGGTTCTGTCTGTCCGCCGCCAGCGTGTACTGAATGAGATCGTTGGAACCGATGCTGAAAAAGTCCGCTTCCTTCGCCAGCTCGTCCGCGATGAGCGCCGCGGCGGGCGTTTCGATCATGATGCCGATCTGCATCTTCTCATCAAAGGGAATGCCTTCCTTTTTCAGGTCGGCGCGCACTTTTTCCGCCATCTGACGCACCCAGCGCACTTCCGCCCCGCTGATGATCATGGGGACCATCGCCGCCACGTTTCCGTCGGCGGAGGCGCGGTAGATCGCGCGCAGCTGCGTGTACAAAATTTCGGGACGGTCCATGCAGATGCGCACGGAACGCATCCCCAGCGCGGGGTTTTCCTCGTGGGGAAGGTGGAAATAAGACGCCTGCTTGTCCGCCCCGATGTCCATGGTGCGGATGACGAGCAGTTTGCCTTCCAGAAGTTTTGCCGCGCGCGAATATTCCTGATACTGTTTTTCCTCGCTCGGATAGTCCTCGCTTTCCAGATAGAGAAATTCGCTACGCAGAAGTCCCACGCCTTCGCCGTCGTTTTGCAGAGCCGCCTTGACGTCCTCGCTGTTTCCGACGTTGCAGTATATGTGCACTTCCCGCCCGTCCTGCGTGACGCTCTTCTGTCCGATGAGAGCCTGCCTGCGCTCGCGCGCGGCGTCTGTCTCCGCCTTCTTTTTCAGATAGAGGGAAAGCGTTTCCTCGTCCGGGTCGACGATCACTTTGCCCGTAAATCCGTCTACGATACACGTTTTTCCGTCAAACGGCATATCGATGCTGTCGCGGATGTTGACGACGGAGGGCAGGGCGAGCGTGCGGGCAAGGATGGATGTATGCGAAGTTTCCGAACCGAACGTGGTGACAAATCCGAGCACCTTGCTCTTGTCCAGCTTTACCACTTCGCTGGGGGTAAAATCGCTGGACGCGAGAATGCTCGGCTCGTTTAAGAGGATCTCCTCTTCCTTTTTGCCGAGAATGTAGCCGCTCAGACGCTTTGCGACGTCGATGACGTCCACCGCGCGCGCCCGCATATACTCGTCGTCCATGCGGATGAACGTCTGCGAGAGTTCAAAGCCAGCCTCCTCGGCGGCCTGCGCGGCGCCTTCGCCCGCGTCGATCTTTGCAAGGACGGCGTCCTCCAGATCGGCGTCTTCCGTCATCATGGCGTGCATACTGAAAATTTCCGCTTCCGATTCCCCCACCGTGGCGAGGGCCTGCTCGTACAGAGACTGCAATTCGGAAACAGCCTTTTCCCGCGCGGCATAAAACTTTTTGCGCTCCTCTTCGGGCGTACCCTGCTCGTGAACGGCAACGGCATTGTCGTGCCGCACAATTTTCAGTTTTCCGACGGCGATCCCTTCAAATACGCTTTTTCCGCGATATTCCGTCATTGCCGTGCTCCTCTTACAGGTTGGATTCGATGACTGCTTTCATTCCGGCGCACGCCGCTTCCGCATCCGCGCCTTCACAGCTGACGACGACGGTGTCGCCGCACTTGACGCCCAGGGACATCACCGCAAAAATGCGCTTTGCGTCCGCCTTTTTGCCCTTTGCTTCCAGCGTGACCGCGCTCTGATACTTCTTTGCCTCCGCAACGAGAAGTCCCGCAGGGCGCGCGTGAATGCCGAGACTGTCCTTGATCACATACTCAAACGTCATTTTTCTTTTCCTCCCGACTTTAATAATTGATCGTATAACCGTTCATGACATGGCGCACAGCCTTGCAAGAACCGCTTAATGATACCGTATTTTTCTGCGGGTACAATTTGGAGGTAAACACCTTTTCCCCGCCGTTGAGATAAATTTCGCACAGCGAAACGTCCATGTAAATGCGCGCCGAATGCACGCGCACGTCCGCACGGCGCTCCGTCCTGCCCCTGCCCGCGTCGCTGAGGAAGCGGAACACGCAATCCTGCCCGAACGCGATCTCCAGCGCCTCCGAAAGCACGATCTTCGTGCCGGGCGCGACGTCGTCCAGCTGCAATTCGTAACAGCCGCAGTCCTGCGAAAGAGGGATCTCCTCCCCGCGCAGGCGCTCGATCTCGCGCACGGGCATCTGATACAGCTTGCCGCCCTTGTTGACGAGCTCGCGCGGGAGCGTTAAGGAGTGCTGCCAGCCTTCCGAAACGGCGGGCTGATTGTCGTACGGGACGTCCGGCATTCCCGCCCAACCGAAAAGAATACGGCGGGAGCCGTCAAAAAAGGTCTGCGGGGCATAGAAATCGAAGCCCGTATCCCATTCGTGAAAGTTTTCCGCGCACGCGTCCCCCGAAAAATACCCGGAAGAATAGGTGCATTGAAATTTGTATTTCTCGTGCGGGACGCCCTGCGGGGAAACGCACAGAAACTGCGCGCCGCCCAGCGTGAACAGATCGGGACATTCCCACATATATCCGAACTTCTCCCTGCCGGAAATCACCTCGCGCAGGGAAAACTTTTCGCCGTCTGCGGACCCGTACACCAGCACGGCGCCGCGGTCGCCTTTCAGCCTGCCGCCCAAAACCATCGTGTAACCGCCGTCCGTCTTTTGCACTTTGGGGTCGCGGATGTGCCGCGTAAATTCCGCGGGGTAGTCCGCCGTGCGCAAAAGTACCTGTTTTTTGCCGAACGTATAGCCGTTTTCCGAACGAAGCAGGATGGTATTGGATTCGCGCCCGTCCGAGATATAATCGTACGGTTTATCCTTATGCTTGACGTTGCCCGTATAGTACAGGGACAGGCGATCCCCTTCCGCGACCGCGCTGCCCGAGTACGCCCCGTCCGCATCGTCGGGGGTATCGGGACAAATGGCGGCGCCGCAGTACTTCCACGTGAGCAGATCGGGGCTTGCATAATGTCCCCAGCAATGGATGCCCGCGCCCTCCGCGCTCTGCGGTGCATACTGGAAAAAGACGTGATACGTTCCTTTCCGGAAGCAAAGTCCGTTGGGGTCGTTCATCCAGCCGACGGGCGGCAGGAGGTGGTACCTGCAGCGGTACCGCCCCGCGCCTACCTTTGCAACGTTCTGCTCTGCCTGTGCCACGAGCCCGAACATCGTCATGCCGTTGCCTCCGCTGCCGCCTGCTCTTTTTCGCGCACGGCGAGCGCCTCGTCGCCGAAGCCGACTTTCCCCGAGCAGATGCAATCCACCGCGGCGTAATCGTCCGCATTGGTGACGACCACGGGCGTGGTGACGTCGTACCCTTCCGCCGCGATCGCTTTGAGATCGAAGGTGAGAAGGGTCTGCCCCCTCTGCACGCTGTCGCCCTCTTTCACGAGCGCAGTAAAATGTTTTCCTTCGAGGGCCACGGTGTTGAGCCCCACATGGATGAGCACTTCGATGCCCGCCTCGTTGGTAAGCCCGATCGCGTGCTTTGTTTCAAACAGAGTGGTGATCTTGCCGTTGAAGGGAGCGACCACTTTGCCGACTTCGGGCAGAATGGCAAATCCCTGGCCCAGAACGCCGCTGGCAAAGGTGGAATCCTTGACTTCCGACAAAGGCATAGCCTTGCCGCGCAGCGGGCTGTACACCTTATCCTTTTCGCAGGGGGTTTCGTCCTTGTACCAGAAGAAGGAGACCGCAAACGCCGCCGCCGAAGCGATGAGAATGGTGATGATATAGTTGATGATGTTCCACACGCCCAGGCCGAGTTCGGAATTGGGGACGGTGATGAGGATGCCGAACACACCCGTAACGCCGTACGCGGACGCTCCGACGTGCATGAGAGCGGCATACAGTCCGCCGACGGCGCCGCCGATCATGCCCGCGATAAAGGGCTTTCTGTAACGGACGTTGACGCCGAAAATGGCAGGTTCGGTGATCCCCAGGTACGCAGAGAGCGCCGCGGGGACTGCCATTGCCTTGACCTTTTTGCTCTTGGATTTCAGAGCCACGGCAAGGGCCGCCGCACCCTGTGCGACGTTGGCCGCCGTTGCGATAGGCATCCAGATGTTGGCGCCGCCGTTGCTCAAAAATCCCTGTTCGATGATGTTGTACATATGGTGCACGCCCGCGACCACGGTGGGAGCATACGCCGCTCCGACCAGGAATCCGCCGATGCCGAAAGGTACGGAGATCAGCCAGGACGCGCCGTCCAGGACCCAGGTTTCCAGCTGCCCGAAGATGGGCCCGACCACAAGCAGAGCCACGGCGCCCGCCGCCAGAACGGAAGCGAGCGGCACGACAAACAGATCGAGGATCTCTGGAATGACTTTATGCAGTTTCTTTTCTATGAAACACATCACCCATACGGAAATGATGACGGGGATGACGTGTCCCTGATACCCTACCAGGCGCACGCTGTACGCGCCGATGGAGAAGAGAACGGGCGCTTCGTTGACCGCTTCACCGCTCCATGCGTTGACGAGGTCGGGGTGGATCATGATCATGCCGACAACGGCGCCCAGGAACAGGTTCCCGCCGAAGACGCGCGCCGAGCTGACCGCGATGAGAATGGGCAGGAAGGTGAGCGCCGCACTGCTCATCAGGTGGAAAAACGTGTACCAGTTGGAATCCTTCATGCCGGGAATGGCATTGGTCAGGCCTTCCAGAATGCCCATCAGAAGTCCGCTTGCGACGATGGCAGGCAGAATGGGGACAAACACGTCGCCCAGCGTCTTGATGAGCCTCAGAAAGATGTTCTGTCTGGAAGCTGCCGCCTTTTTGACGTCCTCTTTGCTGCCCCCTTCGATGCCCGCAAGCGCGATAAACTCGTCATACACCTTGTTTACCGTGCCCGTGCCGAAGATGATCTGCAGCTGCCCGGACGCCTCGAAGACGCCCTTGACGCCGTCGACGTTTTCCAGCTTTTCCTTGTTGATCTTGCCGTTGTCCGCAATGACGAGGCGAAGCCGCGTTGCACAATGTGCCGCCGAAACAATGTTGTCCCTTCCGCCGATCGCTTCCAGGACGCCCTGTGCCGATGCTTTGTAATCCATGTTGTCCCCCTTTTCAGAGATTTTTTGTTACACAATATGGAATTAATTCCACATTTTGCGTATGTAGTATAACACGGAATTTTGTGCTTGTAAAGTGTTTTTCAAAAAATTTTTTAATTTTTCACAAAAAATTATGAAATCGGTTCCATACCCCTTTCAGCGCGTCGATTCCCGCTCTACGATCTGGTATCCCAGCCGGATCTCCTGCACGGGGACTTCGCCCGCAATGCGTTCGAGGAGGATCTGCGCCGCCTTTTTTCCGCATTCATTGTAATAAAGATGGGCGCTCGTCAGCGTGGGAGAGGTCACGCGGGAAATTTTTCCGTCCCCCACACCCGCCACGCGGACCTGTTCGGGGACGCTTTTGCCCGCCCCTTTCAGATACAGCAGCGCGCCCGCGGCGATGTGGTCGGTCGCGCAGAAAAGGCTGTCTATTTCGGGATGGCGGGCAAACAGTTCGGACGCCTGTTCGTACCCCGATTGCATACTGAACAGCGCCACTTCCCCGTAAGAAGGATCGAATCTGATCCCCCTTTCATTCAACGCGGCGAGAAAACCGTGCTTGCGGTTGTAGCCCGCCGCCTTGTCGTCCTCGCGCACGCCGATGTAGCCGATGGCGCTCCCCTTGTCCAAAAGCAGGTTGGTGAGCGCATAGGCGGCGCCGTAATCGTCATAATAGACGCAGGAAACGCCGTCCGCCTGCTGCGCCGCAAGGACAAACGGGATGGTGAGCGATGAAAACGCCTCGCGGTGCGCCTCCGTCATCACCGTTCCGATCAGGATGATGCCGTCCACCTTGTTCCTGCTGAAAATGTCCAGATAGTTCAGCTCCGCCTTTTCGTTGTTTTCCGTATTGGCAAGCAGTAAAAAATACCCCTTCTCCCCCAGCACGGAAGAGATGCCCTCCACCATCTCGCTGATGGAATCGGAATTGATCTTGGGAAGGATGACGCCGATCTGGCGGGACTTCTTTGTGCGGAGAGACTGCGCCTGCACGGACGGACGATAACCCGTCTCCTCAATGACCTTGCCGATCCTCTCTTTCTTTTCTTCCGCAACATACCCGCCGTTCAGAAATCTTGAGACCGTCGTACGCGACACGCCCGCCATCTTGGCAATTTCTTCTATATTCATCCGGCCCTCCTCCTCGTTGTTTTGCCCCTATTGTATCACTTGCCCGCCTGTCTGTCAAGAGAGAATGTGAAATCAATTCCATATATTTTTAAAAAGGATATACCCCCAGTATGCCTCTTTGCCGAAAAATAATTCCTCTTTTTCAAGGGTAAGAAAAAGATCCCCGCCGCGGCGGAGATCTTTGCAAAAAAATTCCCGCGGACGAGCCGCGGGAAATGCGTTGATCACTGAATTTTATACGTTGTGCCGTTCGGCGTATCCACCAGAGTGATGCCCTTGGCGGCAAGTTCGCCGCGGATACGGTCCGCTTCGGCATAGTTTTTGGCTTTCTTTGCCGCCGCGCGCGCCGCAATGGCCGCTTCGATCTCCTCGGCGGAGAGTGCGCTCTGCTTCTTTTCCTCTGCTTTGAGGAGGTCGAGGGAGAGCACTTTGTCGAAATCGGCGAGGAGTGCGCGCTTGGTGGCGCCGTTTAAATCCTTTGCCTTGACCACGTCGTACACGCAGGTGACGGCGAGGGAGGTGTTCAGGTCGGCATCCATCGCGTCGCAGAACGCCTTTTTATAGCGGGCGAACCCTTCTGCGTCCGCTTCCCCTTCCGCAGGGATCGCAAGCGTGCGCTGGCGAAGTTTGCGGTAAGCGTTGGCGGCGTTGTCGAAAGAATCCTGAGAAAAAACGAGCGCGTTGCGGTAATGCGATTGCAGGCAGAAGAAGCGGTATTCCATGGGAGAGTATCCCTCTTCCTCCAGCTTTTTGAGGGTGAGGAACCCGCCCGAAGATTTGCTCATCTTGCCGCCCGCGGTGTTCAGGTGCAGGACGTGGAACCAGTACTTGCACCATGGATGGCCGAGATAGGCTTCGCTCTGCGCGATCTCGTTGGTGTGGTGCGGGAACACGTTGTCGATGCCGCCGCAATGGATATCCACGTATTCGCCCAGATATTTCATGGCGATGCAGGAGCACTCGATGTGCCAGCCGGGGTAACCCACGCCCCACGGGCTGTCCCATTTGAGCGCCTGGTCTTCAAACTTGGATTTGGTAAACCAGAGCACGAAATCGTTTTTGTTGCGCTTGTTTTCGTCCTCGTCCACCCCTTCGCGCACGCCCACTTCCAAATCGTCCTCCTTGAAATTGAAGAACTTGTGGTACTGCTCCACTTTGGAAGTGTCGAAATAGACGTTTCCGCCCGCCTTGTAAGCGTATCCCTTTTCCATGAGCGCGGAAATGACGCGGATAAACTCGTCCACACAGCCCGTGGCAGGCTGAACGACGTCGGGGCGCTTGATGTTCAGCGCGGCGCAATCGGCAAAAAAGGCGTCCGTATAGAACTTGGCAAGCTCCAGCACCGTCTTATGTTCGCGCTTTGCACCCAGGAGCATCTTGTCCTCGCCGCTGTCCGCGTCCGAGGAAAGGTGTCCGATGTCCGTAATGTTCATCACGCGCTTGACGTCGTATCCCGCATACCGCAGGTATTTTTCCAGCACGTCCTCCATCAGATAGGTGCGCAGGTTGCCGATGTGCGCAAAATTGTACACGGTCGGCCCGCAGGTGTACATTTTCACTTTGCCCGCCTCGTGCGGGACAAATTCTTCCGTCGTTCTCGTAAGAGTGTTATAAAGTTTCATGATCGTCTCCGATTTGGATGATTTCCCTTTTATTATAACACGGATTTTGCGGATGTTCAAGCAAATTACAGAGAAACAGCTTCCGCGATGGCCTGCACCGTCTCCTCCACCGTATGCCCCTCGCAGTCGATGGTGACGTCCGCATATTTTTCATACAGCGGGACGCGCTCGGCATACAGCTGTGCGACCGTCTCCCCGGGCGTGCGCATGACAACGCCGCGGCGGAAAATGTTTTTCAGGCGCTTTTCCAGCGCGGGTTCGCTCAGTTTGAGATAGACGACCGTCCCCAATTCTTTGAGATGGAGCATCGCCTTTTCGCCGTAAATGACCGATCCGCCCGTGGAAATGACGCAATGTTCCGCCCACAGCTCGCTGTTGACTTGCTCCTCGATGCGCAGAAATTCCTCCGCGCCCTTGGCTTGGATGATGTCGCACAGGAGAGCGCGCTCGCGGTTCTGAATGAGCAGGTCGGTGTCGATGAACCCGTAGCCGATGGCTTTGGCAAGCAGGACGCCCGCCGTGCTCTTTCCCGAAGCGGGCATTCCGATGAGTACGATATTTTTCATGCCGTTCCTCCGTCCGTATATTCTATTATACGGTTTTTTTGAAAGAAAGTCAATTTTTGTTGGCGCAAACGCGAATTTATGATAAAATAATCGTATGGACGAAAAGACGGCACGGGAAAAAGCGGAGGCGCTGCCCTCCCTGCTTTTGCCCTGGTATGACAAGAACAAGAGAGATCTTCCCTGGCGGGAAAACACCGACCCCTACCGCGTGTGGGTTTCGGAGATCATGCTGCAGCAGACGCGCGTGGAAGCCGCCAAAGAGCATTACCGCAGATTTTTGCAAAAACTGCCCACCGTGCAGGCGCTTGCCGAATGCGGCGAGGACGAACTGTTCAAGCTGTGGGAAGGACTGGGATATTATTCCCGCGCGAAAAACCTGCACAAGGCGGCTAAAATTGTGGCGAAAGAAGGGTTCCCCACCGACGCGGAAGGCTGGCGCAAACTGCCGGGCATAGGCGATTATACGGCGGGCGCCGTTTCTTCCATCGCCTTCGAGCGGCCCTCCCCCGCCGTGGACGGGAACGTGGTGCGCGTACTTTCGCGCGTTTTGGGAGACGGGAGAGAGCAGGACCTGTTGCGCACGGAATACGCAAAACTGCTTGCACCCGCCTATCCCGAAAAGCGGCGCGGCGACTTTACGCAGAGTCTGATGGAACTGGGCGCCACCGTGTGTCTGCCCTCTTCTCCCAAGTGCCTTGCCTGCCCTTTGCTTGGCATCTGCGAGACAAAGAACGACGCCCTGCCAGTGAAGAAAATCAAGCCGGAACGCCGCAAAAGCGACATGACGTTGCTGCTTTTTTACGACAAAACGCAGGCGGCCGTGTGCAAGCGCCGCGAGGGCGTTTTACAGGGCACGTACGCCTTTTTCACCGCCGAGCGCGCCATGGACGAAGAGCAAGTGAAATCCTTCTTGCGGGAATGCGGCCTCAAAGAATTTACTGTGAGTGCACCCAAAACGCACAGGCACGTGTTTACCCACCTCGAATGGAACATGACGGCGTACCCCGTCTTTACCGAGGAAAACGTGTGCGCCCTGCAGCCGCCCGAGGGCATTGTATGCACCCCCTTTTCCGACCTTCTGTTTGCACCTGTCGGCGAGATCGAGGGAAAATACTCCCTCCCCTCCGCCTACCGCTGGTGCCTTTCTCTGCTGAAAAAACATTGCCGATGAATGCAAAAGCTCCCCTCTGCAAGGGGAGCTTTTTTTCGTAAAAAAGGGCAGACCTTCCGATCTGCCCCGTTCTTTTTTAAGGATCTCAGTAATACATTCCTGCTCCGGCGGCTCCTGCCAAAGCGAAGATGATCACTGTGTAAATAATGGAAAATACGACGCTGACGATCACGCCGATAATGGCGCCCTTGCCGCACGATTTTGCGCGCAGAGGGAGAGTGTCTTTCCAAACGAGGTACAAAATGAGACCGACAATAGGAAACAGGAAGCACAAAAACGCAAATCCGCCGCTGCGCGCATCCTGCGTCTGCGGTGCATACTGCTGTTGTCCGTTATACTGCTGATTTTGTGCCTGATACTGGTTCTGCGCCTGATACTGGTTGTTCTGCCAGGTATCCTGCGAAGCGTTTGCCTGAGCTTTCTGCGAAGCGTTTACGTCTTCCTGCGCCCCTCCGCAAAAAGGACAAAATTTCGTCTCATCCGTGATTTCCTTGCCGCAATGTTTGCAATACAATTTCCAAATTCCTCCCAAAATTATTTCATAAGACAGCGTCAAACGACACCGCACTTTGAAAGACTGATTGATCCTGCGGATGCAGAAGCTCCGTATCCGCCCCGAGCGTTTACATCGGGATCGACTCGCCGTAAGGCGCCGTGCTTGAGGCAACGGCTACGAGGACGATGATCAGTATCACGTACAAAATGACCAGAACGACCCCGACAATGAACCCTATCAAGGCCCCCTTCCCGCACATTCTGGAACGGTTGGGATACTGCGTCTGCCAGACAAGATACAGGATAAAACCGATCAGCGGGAAAAAGAACCCCAGCACGCCCCATCCTGCATTGGGCTGATCGTCGTAATAAGGCGGATAGCCGCGGTACGGATCATACCCCGCCTGATACCCCGGATACCCGGGATTGCCCTGATAATTGGGATTGCCCTGGTAGCCCGGATTGCCCGGATTGCCCGGATTGCCCGGATTTTCCGCGTTTTGCCCGGGCTGCGCATCCGAAACCGGCTTGCCGCAGGAAGGACAAAAGCGTTGATCTTCCGAAAGTTCTTTGCCGCAATATCTGCAATACATTGTCCCTCTCCTCCCTGTCGGTATGAACAAATTTATTTTACCATACGGGCATTATAATGTCAATGATTTGCTAAAAAATTGTGATAATTTTGCGTATAAAAACAAAGAACCTCCGCCCGCGGCGGGCGACGGAGAAAAATTATTCCTTTGTTTTGTTTTCCCTTTTCTCTCTTTTCCTCTTTTTGTATTTGAGATACAGGATCTGCACGGGATATGCCACCAGGCAGACGGGGATAATGACAAGTTCAAAGCAGAACCACACGAAGTGTTCCACCGCCTCACACAGCCCTTCCCACAGGGCGGGACGGCGCCTTCTCGAAAAGAACGCCGCAAGCACAAACGCCGCCTGCGCGAAACACACGACACCGAACGCGATCCAGAAAGAATTGCTCAGAGCGTTCAGGGAAAATCGGCTGTAAAAGACAAACCCAGGGATTTCGTACTGCCCGTAATGGTTGTCCGTGAAATACACTTCCGTATAATCGGACGAATACACGAGGCGGACAGTGCCGCGCGTCTGCTGTGAAATGCACTTCCCGCGGTCGGGATAGATATCGCACTCGAAAAAGCTCGTCTTGTCCGAATAGTTTCCGATCCAGTCCCGATAGTCCTCCCGCTGTTCGGCGGAAAACTCTCCGCCGCCGATGTTGTACCCTGCGGCAAGGCAGAGAGAAACGCTCCCGAACTCCTCTTCCGCTTCCTGCTCGGAAAGGAAATTGGAAGGGAGGTGTTTGTAAGCGTACAGATACAGCGCCACCTGCTCCGCAGAATAATATTCTTTCTTTTCGGAAACGCGGACCCTCGTCGTGACGGCGAGAACAAAGCAAAGCAGCGTGATCAGGAAGCAAAAAAATACGATCCAGCTTTTGGAAAATCCGGCTGTCTTCATACTTCTCCTCCCATGCTCTCCTCTGAAATTAAACCCTTGGCTATAATATTGTAGCACGTTCGGGAACATTATACAAGGGAAAAGAAGTATTTTTGCAAAAAAAAGGGAGGAACGTACCCTTCCTCCCCTGAATCCATTCAGCCGTTGAGCATGATGTCGATGATCTCTTTGTCCGTTTCCGCCATTCCGTCGTGCGCCAGCCTGCCCACGCTGCGGATGGTGTTTTCCACGCCCTTTTTGACGATCCCGTCCCCGCCGTAAAACCGATTGCCGCTGCAATACATATCGTAGCCGAGGATGCCCGCCTCCACCGACTGGGAGATCTTGGCCGCGCAGGTCGATCGCCTGGCAGGCGCACATGAGCTCGATGGCGAGCACGCGCCGCGCATTTTCCAAAATCTCGCGCGCCTTGCGCGCCGCAATGGTACCCATGGAAACGTGGTCTTCCTGGTTAGCGCTGGACGGGATGGAATCCACGCTGGCGGGATGCGCCAGCACCTTGTTTTCGGAAACGAGCGCCGCCGCCGTGTACTGCACGATCATGTAACCGCTGTTCACGCCGCGAGACAGAGTGACATTCGCACCCTGCCTCGCTACATTCACAATCTGCCTGAGCGTGATCTCGCTGCCGGTTACGATGACTCTGTCCATTGCTTTCCTCCTTCCGGAACCATGATCTGTGCTTACGGTTCCGATTATTCTACAAAGTCTTTCTGGAATATTTATGTAAATTCACTTTTTTGGATAGACCTTATAATATCTGATTATCCGACCGCACCTTTCCCCTTAAAAGACGCATAGAATGATAGTAAGCCCCGCAAATAAGGGGCGCACCAAAGAGGAAATCCGCATGATAACACTGGCTCTGTGCATGATCGTCAGGGACGAAGAAAAAGTAATAGGACGCTGCCTGCAAAGCGTAAAAGACGTGTGCGACGAGATCATCGTCGTGGACACGGGTTCGCGCGACAAAACGCGCGAGATCGCCGCAGACTGCGGCGCAAAAGTGTATTCCTTTCCGTGGAATTACGACTTTTCCGCCGCGAGGAACTATTCTTTCTCCCTTGCCGCCTCCGACTATATCATGTGGCTGGATGCGGACGACGTACTCGCCGATGAAAACCGCGAAAAACTGAGGAATTTCAAGGCTGCCGCGGGCGGCGGCGTGGACGCATACTATTTGCGCTACGACGCCGCCTTTGACGAGCAGGGCAACACCACTTTCTTTTTTTACCGCGAACGCATCCTGCGCCGCGCTTCCCGACCGCTCTGGCAAGGAGCCGTCCACGAGGCGATCTGCGTAAACGGCACAAGAAAATACCTCGACATCGCCATAAAACACCTGCGCGGCGAAAAGACGCGCGGCAGAAATCTGTTTATCTTTGCATATAACTTCGCCCACGGCAGGATGCCGGACGAACGGCAAAAATACTATTTCGCACGGGAGTTGTCCGACAACGGGCTGTACGATACAGCTGCCTCCGTGTTTGAAAATTTTTTGCAGGGCAAGGGTTGCGCCGCAGACAAAACGGACGCCTGCCGCGCCCTCGCTTTTTGCTACAAACAGCAGGGAAAACGCAGTCAGCAGCTGTCCGCCCTCCTGCGTTCCGTCGAATTTGCCCCGCCCCGCGCAGAACTCTGCTGCGATACGGGCGCCTTTTTTGTGGAAGAAGAACGCTGGGATCAGGCGATCTTCTGGTACAAACTCGCCCTGCTGACCGAAGAAAAGACGGGGTTCGTCTGCCCCGATTGCAGCGGGTTTCTCCCCTGCATCTGGCTTTGCGTGTGCTACGACAGGCTCGGAGATCATAAAAAAGCAAAAGAATACAACGATCGGGCCGGAATGTATAAACCGCAGGACAAAAGCTACCTGCACAACAAAAAATACTTTGACGATCTTTACAACAAAGGAGAAATTGAATGAAAGAAAACGATATGCGCGATTTCTGCGGACGCTGCGATTGCTGCGTCCGCTGTGATTGCTGCGACTGCTGCAAGTACTGCTGCATTGCGCAAACCATTCCCCTGCGCGGCAGCATGGGCCCCGCAGGCCCCACAGGTCCGCAGGGCCCCGCGGGCCAGACAGGGCCTACAGGTGCTACGGGTGCGACGGGTGCAGACGGTGCAACAGGAGCGACTGGCCCTGCGGGTGCAGACGGAGCAACAGGTGCTACGGGTGCGACGGGCCCGACGGGTGCGACAGGTGCCACAGGTGCAGACGGGGCAACAGGTGCTACAGGAGCAACAGGCCCCACGGGCCCTGCGGGTGCGGACGGAGCAACAGGTGCGACGGGTGCGACAGGTGTGACGGGCGCAACTGGCCCTACAGGCCCCACGGGCACAGACGGGGCAACAGGTGCTACAGGAGCAACAGGCCCCACGGGCCCTGCGGGTGCGGACGGTGCAACAGGTACGACTGGTCCCACGGGTGCAACGGGCGCGACTGGCCCTACAGGTGCTACAGGGCAGGTTACATATGGGAAACAAAACAAAGCCATTCGGAAAAGTAAAAAGCGGCAGAATTTTATGTTCTGCCGCTTTTTTTGCACATTTTACGAGTTTTTATGTCGCTCAGCCAACCCACATTTGAGTTACCGTTAAAAATCAATATTTTACCTTAAAATAGTCAAGATACAGTTTGAATTTATCTTGTGCAGCAAGACAGGTATCACGCAGATAGCCGCGTTCGCTTTTCCATTCTTTCAGTCCCCCCCCCCTGTCAAATCTTTGACAGGGGGATTTCCGAATTTTCCCGTTTCCGTTGTGGCTATAGTAGCATAGCTCCTCGCCCAAGTCAACGGTCAGAAAATCCTGCTTAAACCTTATATCTCCAATACACTATCAGAGCCGAGCAAGGTCTTTCCTTGCTCGGCTCTTTTTTGCTTTTCAATATTCTATTTTGCACGCAGCATTTTCTTCTGCTCCGTTGACTTGCGCTGCCCGAATCACATTTAACTTTCCCTCTACCGTCCCTATGCTCTTTTTCGCCACAACCGGAGAACGGTAAAAAGAAAATTTCGGAGGTGTATCTGAAAATGGAAATGTTGGTAACCAAGTTCTCAAAAGGAAAGTAT
>DXFX01000055.1 GCA_019114245.1 Candidatus Borkfalkia faecipullorum
GGAAACGTTGCTGCGCAGAATGTTCCCGTCCCTGCTCATCACGGGCCCGTTCTCGATTATTTTGGGATACACGGGCGGCCTGATGGCACTGGGCGACCGCTTGAAACTGCGTTCCATGGTGTGCGCGGAGAAGGGCGACGTTGCCTATATGGCCAGCGAAGAGAGCGCCATCCGCGAGATCCAGCCCGATCTGGACAAGGTGTATTCTCCCGCGGGCGGCGAACCCGTCATTTATGAGCTGTACGACAAGGAGGGCGGGAGATGAATCAGTACATACAACCGGAATACGAAGTCATCCGCGACGAAAACCGCTGCATCGCCTGCCGCGTCTGCGAGAGGCAGTGCGCCAACCTCGTGCATTCCTACGATGCGGATACGGGAAAGATGAAGGCGGACAGCAGCCTGTGCGTCAACTGCCACAGGTGCGTCTGCGTCTGCCCGACGCACGCTCTGAAGATCGTCAAATCGGACGACACTTATAAGATCAACAGCAACTGGAGCAACGATACCATCAACGAAGTGTACCGCCAGGCCAACAGCGGCGGCGTGCTTCTCTCCTCGATGGGCAATCCCAAGGAATACCCCGTATTCTGGGATAAAATGCTCATCAACGCTTCCCAGGTCACCAACCCGCCCATCGATCCGCTGCGCGAACCGATGGAAACAAAACTGTGGCTCGGAAAGCGCACGGCGGAGATAAAGAGGGACAAATCGGGCAAACTCATCAACACCCTCGCGCCCCAGCTGGAGCTGAAAATTCCCATCATGTTCTCGGCGATGAGCTACGGCTCCATCAGCTACAACGCGCACGAATCTCTGGCGCGCGCGGCGCAGGAGCTGGGCATCTACTACAACACCGGCGAGGGCGGGCTTCACAAAGATTTCTATAAATACGGCAAAAACACCATCGTGCAGGTGGCATCGGGCAGGTTCGGCGTGTACAAGGATTACCTGGACGCCGCCGCCGCCATCGAAATCAAAATGGGGCAGGGGGCAAAGCCGGGCATCGGCGGACACCTCCCCGGCGCCAAGATCTCTGCGGACGTTTCGGAAACGCGCATGATCCCGCAGGGCGTAGACGCCATTTCCCCCGCGCCGCACCACGATATTTATTCCATCGAGGACTTGCGCCAGCTGGTGTATTCCCTCAAAGAGGCGACCGATTATAAAAAGCCTGTCATCGTCAAGATCGCGGCGGTGCATAACTGTGCGGCGATCGCCAGCGGCATTGCGCGCAGCGGCGCGGACATCATTGCCATCGACGGCTACCGCGGCGGCACGGGGGCGGCGCCCACGCGCATCCGCGACAATGTGGGCATCCCCATCGAACTCGCCCTCGCCCAGGTAGACGAACGCCTGCGCGAAGAGGGCATCCGCGACGAAGTTTCCATCGTCGTGGGCGGGTCTATCCGTTCGAGCGCAGACCTCGTCAAGGCGATCGCGCTGGGCGCGGACGCCTGCTACATCGGAACGGCGGCGCTTCTGGCGCTCGGCTGTCATCTGTGCCGCACCTGCCAGGCGGGCAAGTGCAACTGGGGCATTGCCACCCAGCGTCCCGACCTCGTCAAGAGGCTCAACCCAGACGTCGGGTACAAGCGGCTGGTCAATCTCGTCACCGCATGGAACCACGAATTGCAGGAGATCATGGGCGGCATGGGCATCAATTCCGTCGAAGCGCTGCGCGGCAACAGGCTGATGCTGCGCGGGATCGGGCTGACGGACACCGAACTTTCCGTGCTCGGCATAAAATACGCCGGACAATCTATGTAAAAAGTGTGATTTTGTGCAAAATTTGCTTTGCACGGGCGCAAAAATGAGGTATAATATACAGCGTGGAGAAGTTTTGCTTCTCGTGCTCTGAAAATTATATCTTGTGAGGAAGTTCATATGTTAACATCTATTGTCGGTATCAACTGGGGCGACGAAGGCAAAGGCCGCATGGTCGATCTGCTTTCCAAGGATTTTGACATCGTCTGCCGCTACCAGGGCGGCAATAACGCGGGGCATACGGTCATCAACGAGCGCGGCAAATTCGTTTTGAATCTGCTCCCTTCGGGGATCTTGCGCGAAGGTGTCGTATGCGTGATGGGCCCCGGCATGGTCGTGGACATCAAGCATTTGGTCGGGGAAATGGCGCGCCTGCGCGAAGCAGGGATCGAAATTTCTCCCGCAAACCTGAAAATTTCCGACCGTGCGGTCATCACCATGCCGTACAACGTACAGCAGGACTGCCTGGAAGAGGAGCGCCTTGCCGACAAGAAGTTCGGTTCCACCAAGCGCGGCATCGCGCCCGTGTATGCGGACAAGTACCTGAAAAAGTCCTTCCGCATGGGTGAACTTCTCAACATGGAGCTGCTGAAAAAGCGTATTCCCGATATCGTGGAGTGGAAAAACCTCACTATTGTCAACGCTTACGGCGCCGAACCCGTCAGGACGGAAGATATGATCGCCTACTTTGAAGAGTACGGCACACCCCTCAAAGATTATATCGTGGATACCGGCCTGTACCTCAACGAGGCAAACAAGGCGGGCAAGAAGATCATGTTCGAGGCACAGCTGGGCGCTCTGCGCGACATCGACTTCGGCATTTATCCCTATACGTCTTCTTCCAACACCATCGCGGCGTATGCGCCCATCGGTGCGGGCGTTCCCAACCTCAAGCTGGACAACGTCATCGGCATCATGAAGGCGTATTCTTCCTGCGTGGGCGAGGGCCCGTTCACCTGCGAGTATTTCGGCGAAAAGGCGGAAAAACTGCGTGCGGCGGGCGGCGAATACGGCGCGGCGACGGGCAGACCCAGAAGGGTAGGGCCGTTCGACGTGGTCGCATCCAAGTACGGCATCCGCTGCCAGGGCGCGGACGAGATCGCGCTCACAAAGCTGGACATTCTCTCCGGTCACGACGAACTGGAGATCTGCACGGGATACGAACTCAACGGAAAAGTGATCACGGAATTTCCGTTCCCCGACGTGCTGCCGGAGTGCAAACCCGTGTTTGAAAAGATCAAGGGCTGGAATTGCGACATTTCCAAGTGCCGCAAAAAGGAAGAACTGCCCAAAGAGGCGCTCGATTACATTCACTACATCGAACGCGCCTGCGAATGCAAGATCCGTTACGTCTCCGTGGGAGCGGAGCGCGACGCTTATATCGAAATGTAACTTCACGGCAATGTGAAAAATGGTGCCGTGAGGGCTTGCCGTGCAAAAATCGGCAGATCACGGTACCGCAGACCTCCGTTTGCGGTACACCGCGAGCGGAGGTTTTTTTATGAAACGCATCTACGTCAACGAAAAATGGTGTCTCGGCTGTCATCGCTGTGAATACGAGTGCGCCTTTGCAAACTCTCACCTTACCGATATGGTCAAGGCCCTCAAGGGCAAAACCATTCACCCCAAGATCCGCGTGGAGGACGGCGGGGACGTGCATTTTGCCGTCAACTGCCGCCACTGCACCGATGCGGTGTGCGTCCGTTCCTGTATTTCGGGCGCGCTCTCCTTTCAGGACGGCATGGTCGTCATCGACCGGGAGAAATGCGTCGGGTGCCTGACCTGCGTGCTCGTCTGCCCGTTCGGCGCCATCATGCCCGCACCCGAAGGGGGCGTCGCGCAGAAATGTATGCTCTGTACGGACAATCTCACGGGCGAACCCAACTGCGTGAAAAACTGCATCAACAACGCCATCGTGTATGAGGAGAGGGACTGATATGGAATACGTCATCATCGGAAATTCCACGGCAGGCATCGCCGCCGCGGAGAGCATCCGCAAACTGGACCAGGCGGGCAGCATCACCATCCTTTCGGACGAAGCTTTTCCTACATACGGCAGACCGCTGATCTCTTACTTTCTGCTGGGCAAGACGGACGCCGCGCACATGAACTACCGTCCCGCGGATTTTTACCGGAAAAATAACATACGTACCATGTTTTCCGTGCGCGCCGAGCACATCGACACGGCAAAAAAGCAGGTTCTCCTGCAGGGCGGAAAAAAGGTAAAATACGATAAACTGCTCGTCGCAACGGGCAGCAGGCCCTTTGTTCCTCCCATGGAGGGGCTGGACAAAAACGAGTACTTCACGTTTATGACGTACGCGGACGCGCTCGCGCTGGAAAAACAGCTCGCCCCCGAAAAGAATGTGCTCATCGTCGGTGCGGGGCTGATCGGGCTGAAATGCCTGGAAGGCATTGCGGACAGGGTCGGCAAAGTCACCGTCGTGGACATGGCGCCGCACATTCTGCCCAGCATTCTCGACGATTACGGCGCATCCATCATTCAGGAACAGCTGGAAAAGCACGGCGCGGAATTCTATCTTTCCGACAGCGTAGCGAGTTTTGAAAAGGGCGTGGCGCACCTCAAAAGCGGCGCAACCGTTCCTTTCGACATCCTCGTGGTGGCGGCGGGCGTCCGTCCCAACGTCGAGCTGGTCAAGGAAGCGGGCGGCAAAGTCGGCAGGGGTATCCTCACCAACGACAGGCAGGAGACCTCTCTCAAAGACGTGTACGCCGCGGGCGACTGCACGGAAAGTTACGACATCACCTGCGGACAGAGCCGCATTCTGGCGCTCCTTCCCAACGCGCAGTTCCAGGGCTCGTGCGCGGGCACGAACATGGCGGGCGGAGAGGCGCACTTCACCAACGCCGTTCCCATGAACGCCATCGGATTTTTCGGTTCGCACGTCCTCACGGCGGGTTCCTATTTCGGGGATACGTATGTGGAAAAAGAGGGCGAAACGTACAAAAAACTCTTCTTTGACGGAGACAAACTCAACGGGTTTATCCTCATCGACCTGCCCGAACGCGCGGGCATTTATACGTCCCTTCTGCGCAATCAGACGTCCCTTTCGGAAGTGGACTTTGAAGCGCTGAAAAAGGATCCCGGACTTCTCGCCTTCTCGGAGGCGTTCCGCGAGCAAAAACTGGCAAGGAAGGTGTAAAACATGAATATCGACGCAAAGGGTATGCACTTTTCCGTGCTCAACAAGCAGGTGCGGGAAAGCGCGGACGAAACCATTCATATTGAAAATTGCAACGGCCAGAGGTACATCGCCGGCGGCCTTTCGGGCAAAACGCTGGAAATCGACGGCACGCCGGGCAACGCTCTCGGCTCTTATCTGAACGGGTGCAGCGTCACCGTGCACGGCAACGTGCAGGAAGCGACGGGCGACACCATGAACGGCGGCGAGATCGTCGTATTCGGCAGTGCGGGCGACGCAACGGGCTACGCGATGCGCGGCGGCAAAATTTTTGTGCGCGGCGATGCGGGCTACCGCTGCGGCATCCACATGAAGGCATATAAGGAAAATAAGCCTGCCATCGTCATCGGCGGCAGGGCGGGGAGCTTCCTCGGTGAATACCAGGCGGGCGGCATCATCATCGTGCTCGGAGAAACGGAAGAGGGAAAACCCATCATCGGCAACTTCTGCGGCACGGGAATGCACGGCGGAGAGATCTATCTGCGGTGCAACAGCATCCCCACGCGTCTGCCCGCGCAGGTCAAGGCGGAAAAGCTCGATTGCCTGCCCGAGGGCGAGGCCGCGGAGCTGGTGCGCGAATGGTGCAAAAAATTCGGGAAGGACAGCGCAAAATTTTTGTGCGCAACCTATTACAGGCTCACGCCGAACAGCGACAATCCTTACCGTCAGATGTATACGCAAAATTAAAGGGCGGAGCACAAGGAGGTGCTTACCATGAGAATATTGGTGTGCAGCGACGTGCCGTCGGCGGCGCAGAAGATCGCCTGTCTTCTTGAAGAGAAGGGGTACAGTGTCGGAACTGAATGCGATCCTGCCGCGGCGCGCAGCGGATGCGGCGGCTATGATGCCGCCGTTCTTGTGTTGTCCGAAATCTCCGCATGGGAGCAGACTGCGCGCTATTTTTCATTGGAGACCTCCCTGGGGCTGCTCGCCTTGCTCAGAGAATGTGCAAGGGAAGAGGGCGAACGCACCTTTGCGGGGTTGGGCATCCCCATTCTTCCCCTCAACGCGGGGAGCAAAACATTTCTTTTCGCACTGGAATTTGCCGCAAAGTCCAACGAGCGGTTGCGTTCCATGCGCGACGAAAACGTAAGATTGAAAGAATCGATCGGCGACCTCAAACTTGTCGATCGTGCCAAGTGCGCGCTCATTCAGTACCTGAACATGACGGAATCGGACGCGCACCGTTTTATTGAAAAGCAGGCGATGAACAAGCGCCTTTCCAAGCGCGAGATCGCCCTGCAGATCCTCAGTGCATACGAGAGTTAAGTAATAAAAACGGGAGGACGTATGCTGAAAAAGTTTACAAAAATGCACGGTGCGGGCAACGATTATATCTATTTCGATTGCCTGCAGGAAGAGTTTCCCGATCCGTCCGGCGCGGCGGTGCGCCTTTCGGACAGGCACAAGGGGATCGGCGGGGACGGCATCGTCCTCATCTGCCCCAGCAAAGTTGCGGACGCAAAGATGCGTATGTTCAATGCGGACGGCAGCGAGGGGAATATGTGCGGCAACGCCATCCGCTGCGTGGGGAAATATCTCTACGACAACGGGATCGTGCAAAAGACGGAACTTTCCATCGAGACAAAGAGCGGTATCAAACACCTTTTACTGTATATCAGGGACAAAAAGGTGGAGCGCGTGCGCGTGGACATGGGCGCGGCGGTGTTCGATCCGGAAGCAATTCCCGTGCGTTCGTCGGAAAAGATCATCGGCAAACGGACAAAGGTCGCAGGGGGGGAATACGAGATCACCTGCGTTTCCATGGGCAATCCGCATTGCGTGCTGTTTCTGCCGCCCGACGGGCTGGATCTGGAAAAGATCGGACCGAAGTTTGAAAACGATCCGCTCTTTCCCGAACGCGTCAACACGGAATTTATAGAAAAGATCGGGGAAAACGCCCTGAAAATGCGCGTCTGGGAGCGCGGCAGCGGCGAAACGATGGCCTGCGGCACGGGTGCGTGTGCGGCGGCGGCCGCCGCCTGCGCCTGCGGCGTCTGCGATTACGGCAAGGACATCCTTGTCAGGCTGCGCGGGGGCGACCTCGTCATCAACGTGTCGGACACGGTGATGATGACGGGGGAGGCGGTCACCGTATTTACGGGCGAAACGGAAATCTGAAATTTCTGAGAGAGGTTAAAATATGAAATACATTTTTGTTACGGGCGGTGTTGTTTCCGGACTGGGCAAAGGCATAACGGCGGCAAGCCTTGGCAGATTGCTCAAATCGCGCGGCTATAAGGTCGCTTCGCAAAAACTCGATCCTTACATCAACATCGACCCCGGTACGATGAGCCCGTACCAGCACGGCGAAGTGTTTGTCACGGACGACGGTGCGGAAACCGACCTCGACCTGGGGCATTACGAGAGGTTTATCGACGAAAACCTCAATAAGTTTTCCAACCTCACCACGGGCAAGGTCTACTGGAACGTTCTCAACAAGGAGCGCAACGGCGAATATCTCGGCCAGACGGTGCAGGTGATCCCGCACATCACGGGCGAGATCAAGTCCTTTATCTATAACGTCGGCGCACAGAGCAATGCGGACATCGTCATCACGGAGATCGGCGGCACCATCGGCGACATCGAAAGCCAGCCCTTCATCGAGGCGATCCGTCAGATCAGCATGGAAGCGGGCAGGGGAAACTGCTGCTTTATCCACGTCACGCTCGTTCCTTACATATCCGGCTCCTGCGAATTCAAATCCAAGCCCACCCAGCACTCCGTCAAGGAACTGCAGGGCATGGGCATCACGCCCGACATCATCGTGGCGCGCGTGGACGCGCCGCTCCCCGAAGAGATCAAGCGCAAGATCGCCATGTTCTGCAACGTCGGCAGCGACTGCGTCATCGAAAACCGCACCCTGCCCCTGCTGTACGAAGCGCCCATCATGCTCGAAAGGGAAAACCTTTCCTCCATCGTGTGCAGGATCTTGGGCCTTCCCGAAAACAAGATCGACCTTTCCGGCTGGACGGAAATGCTCAGGCGCGCGGAAAACTGCGAGGACACGGTGCGCATCGCACTGTGCGGAAAGTACGTGCAGCTGCACGACGCCTACCTCTCCGTAGCGGAAGCGCTGGCGCACGCGGGGTTTGAGAATTCCGCAAAAGTGGAGATCGAGTGGGTGGACAGCGAAGTGCTCAACGAGGAGAACACGGCGCGCATCCTGGACGGCGTGGACGGCGTTCTCGTCCCCGGCGGATTCGGCGGGCGCGGCGTGGAAGGCAAGATCTGCGCCGTGAAATACGCGCGCGAACATCACGTTCCGTTTTTGGGCATCTGCCTCGGAATGCAGGTAGCGGTCATCGAATTTGCGCGCCACGTACTCGGGTATGCGGATGCAAACTCTTCCGAGTTCGACCCCGAAGGGGAACATTCTGTCATCGACATCATGCCCGATCAGCTAGGCGTCAAAATGGGCGGCACCATGCGTCTGGGCGCCTATCCTTGCGAGGTGAAAAAGGGCAGCAAAATGTACCATGCCTACAAGAAGGGCAGCATTTCCGAACGCCATCGCCACCGTTTCGAGTTCAACAACGATTACCGCGAGGAGATGGAGAAGAAGGGACTGCGTATCTGCGGCACCTCGCCGGACGGCCGTCTCGTCGAGGCGGTGGAGCTTCCCGACGAGGATTTCTTTGTGGGCGTGCAGTTCCATCCAGAGTTCAAATCCAGGCCGAATGCGGCGCATCCGCTCTTCCGCGAATTCATTGCCGCAGCGCTGCGTTATAATAAAAATCGCACCAACGTATAGCCGTTTTTCTGACAAAGGAGCGAACAATGAAACTCAACAAAAACTATCTGCGGCTGGAAGAGAGCTATCTTTTTTCCACCGTTGCGCATAAAGTTTCCGCTTTCGCGGCGGAACATCCCGACCGCAAGATCCTGCGCATGGGCATCGGCGACGTCACCCTGCCCCTGGCGCCCGCGGTCATTTCCGCCATGCACGCCGCCGTCACGGAGATGGGCGACAAGAGCACCTTCCGCGGCTACGGTCCCGAGCAGGGTTACGATTTCCTGCGTGAGAGCATCCGCGCTTACTATGGCCGCCGCGGCGTATCGCTGGACGCGGACGAGATCTTTATTTCCGACGGCGCCAAGAGCGATCTGGGCAACATTCTCGACATTTTCGACACGGACAACACCGTGCTCGTTCCCGATCCCGTCTATCCCGTGTACGTGGATACAAACGTAATGGCGGGCAGAAAGATCTTGTTTTCGGACGCCAACGCATCCAACGCTTTCCTGCCCATGCCCGACGAGAAGGTGGAAGCGGACATCATTTATCTGTGTTCGCCCAACAATCCCACGGGCGCGGCGTATTCCGTGGAGCAGCTGAAAGCGTGGGTGGAGTATGCGCGCAAGCGCGGCGCGGTCATTCTCTACGACGCCGCATACGAATGCTTTGTCACCGAAAAGGGGCTGGCGCGCAGCATTTTTGAAGTCGAGGGCGCCAAAGAATGCGCCATCGAATTTTGTTCCTTTTCCAAGACGGCGGGCTTTACGGGAACGCGGTGCGGCTACACCGTGGTGCCGAAAGCTTTGCAGTCGGAGGGGATCTCCTGCAACAAGCTTTGGCTCCGCCGCCAGACGACAAAGTTCAACGGCGTCCCGTACATCGTGCAGAGGGGCGCGGCGGCAGTGTTTACGGAGGAGGGCGAAAAGCAGATCGCAGAAAACCTTTCCGTCTATCGCCGCAACGCAAAGCGCATTTCCGATTGTCTGGACAGCCTGAACATCTGGTACACGGGCGGGAAAAACTCTCCCTATGTGTGGTTCAGATGCCCCGGCTATGACGACAGCTGGCAGTTTTTTGACAAACTTTTAGAGGGCGCCGGCATTGTCGGAACCCCGGGTTGCGGATTCGGCAAAAACGGGCAGGGGTATTTCCGCCTCACCGCTTTTGCAAGCGAGGAAACGACGCAGGAAGCAATGGAACGCCTGAAAGAATTTTTGGGCTGATACAATGGATAAAAAAACCGCGGCCGAAGCACGGGCCGCGGTTTTTTGTTGTAAAGGCAAAGTTTCTTTTTTCCAAAAAGAATTGCGTTTTTTTCTGAAAAAAGATATACTGGTACAGAGACAGAAAAGAGACAGGAGAGAGGCATGGAAAAACTTTACTACGGCACGGCGTATCACATCGAAACACTTCCGCAGGGAAGATTGGAAAAGGACGTCGAAATGATGGTACGCGCGGGGATCAACGCCGTGTGCGTCTGCGGTTCGGCATGGGCTTTGCTGGAACCGCGCGACGGTGAATTTGATTTTTCACTTCTCGATCGCCTCCTGTCCGCCATACAGGAAGCGGGCATTGGCGTCATCGTGCAGCTGCCTGTCTGCCCCGTTCCCGCCTGGTTGATCAGGAAGCACCCGTCCGCCCTGATCGGCTCGGAAGGGGCAAAGGCAAACATTCTGGACAAGGTCTATCTTGCCTGTAACGAGCGGTTTTCCCGCGCGCTGACAGAGCACGTCAAAGAGTATCCCGCCGTCATCGGGTATGCGGTGGGGAACAATTCAGCACTTTGCGCGGCAGGGGAAGAGCAGGCGCGCCGCCGCTTTGCCGCTCATCTCAAAGAAAAGTATCGGAGTCTGCAGGCGGTCAATGCGGCGTTTTGCCGAAACTTTGCCGATTGGGAGGAGCTTTGCGGCCCGTGGGCAGAGGAGCGCGACAGCCTCTGTTTTGCATTTGAGGTATTTCGCCGCTCCCTGGTTGCGGATTTTTTTGCACGTCAGGCGTCGTTGGTACGCGAATGCAGGCGCGACGGGCAGTTTGTCGCCTGTGAAGCCGCGGGGCAGGGGCTCGGCCTTGCGGGAAATGGAAACTTTCTGCAATGTGCAGATCTCATCGGGGCGAGCGTATTCCATCCCTCGCAGGACGGACTGACGGGGTCGGAGATCGCCTTTGCCGGAGATTTTGCCCGCTGCCTGAAAGGGGGCAATTATTACGTTTTGGAAACGCAGGCACAGGGATTCCCCGAGGAAACGCCGTACGACGGTCAGTTTCGCCTGCAGGCATTTTCCCATCTTGCAAGCGGGGCGGATATGGTGATGTATTCTTCCTGGCATTCGGCGCATACCTGTGCGCAGAGCCGCAGGAAAGGACTTTTGAGCTACGATCTGTGCGAAAATCAGGCGTACAGGGAGGCGGCCTCGGTGGGGCGTTCCTTCCGTCAGCTGCAGGCAAGGCTTGCGCATCTGAGCAAGAAAAACAGTGCGGCCCTGCTCCTTTCCGATCTCTCTTCTGCCGTGCCCGAAATCGGGTATGCGGAGGCGGTGCGGCTCTTTTATGACGCGCTGTACGAAAACAATTTCGAGTGCGACATTGCGCTTCCCTCTTCCGATCTGTCGCCGTATAAGGTGATCTTTGCGCCTTCGCTGTACTGCGTCGGGGAGCCGCTGATCGCAAAGCTGCGAAACTTTGTAGCCGAGGGCGGAACGCTCGTCTGCTCGTGCAGAAGCTTCTTTGCGGACGAAAACGGCAAAGTCTTTTCGGACGTACAGCCGCACGACATGACGGACGTTTTCGGAATGACGTACGATGCCATAGCTGCGGCAAAGGGGGTCTCCCTTGCCGATGCGCAGGGGATCTGTGCCCGTGCTGAGGGGTATATGGAGTGCCTGCGGCCGCAGGGCGGGGCGCAAATTTTGGGGTACGTACACGAAAATTGGCGACAATATGCGGCGGCGACCGTCAATTTTTACGGCAAGGGAAAGGCGTATTATTTCGGGTGTCTGTTTGAAAAGGCTGTCTTGGCGGAGTTTTTGCAGGCCATTCTGCGCGAAGAGGGGGTATTCCCCACGGCGGAGGAAAAGTTTCCGCTCATCGTGCGCAGCGGCACGGGCAGGCTGGGCAAAAAGCTGTTTTATGTGTTCAACTATTCTTCCTCGGCGCGCACCGTCACTCTCCCTGCGGGAAAGTACACAGATCTTTTGTCGGGCAGGCAGGGAACAGGAACGTTCGGTCTGGAAAAATGGGGCGTTGCCATTCTGGAAAAAGGCTGAGTTTTGCGGCGCTCCGCACTTTGTGCGGAGCGTCGTTTTGTCATTTACATAAAATTTGCAGGATGCGCAGCTTTTTTGAGGACGTTGCGATAAAAAGGGAAAGCGTTTCACGAAAAAATTTTTCAAAAGGGCATTGACAAAGGTGGATTTGTCGCTTATAATGGTAAAAATCGGAGGAACAAAACCAACGGGCCGAGGGACTTATGACCGAACGCCGAGGAAGGAAAAGCACAGGCAGACCGAGAAAGAAACCTTTGGATAAATGTGTTGAAGAAGATTTAATCGCTGAAAATCAACGGCTAAAAATGGAGATCGATATTTAAAAAAACTGAGTGCCTTAGTTCTTGCGGAAGAGCAAGAAAAAAACAAAAAGCAATAATTGTTTCTGAACTAAGGCTAAAATATCCGCTTAAAGAATTGCTTAAATTATCCTCGTTCAGCTCTATGCCCCCGATCTTATCCTTGATATGCTGCTCAATGATGAGCCTGTATCGCTCGTAAGTCCGTACTTTGACGGACGGGCGAACGTAGTTTTCCAGCCATTTAATGAGCCAGTCTATGTACTTCATAAGTCCTCCAAAACGTATAAATTTTCTCAAATGGCAGTAAGGCGTGCTTGTCATATACGATTTCCGTCAGTGGAGCCTTCATATAACTTCTTTTTTTGTAACCCTATACAGATGACTTCGTTACGCCGATATGCTATAATAGCTGTATGAATATCAAAGCAGTTTTGAAATATCTGATTATTACTTTTGCCATAACTTATGCTTGTTGGTGGGGCGTGGCTGCACTTGTAGCATATACTGATTTTGTATATGGCGACATATTGCCGACAATTATATACATTATAGGCAACTTCGGCCCGGCTATTGCCGCATTATTTTGTATTGACGGCAGACCCTACCTGACCTCATTGAAAAAATTTTTATTCTCCTACAAAAAACGCGGAATATGGTTTTTCCTTTTATTCGTCGCCCTCGTTGCGCTCACCGTAGGACTTTCTTCAATGGAATGGAATCCGCAAATGACGGCGTTGAATTTTTTTATCTCGTTGCTCGGTTCCACCGTTGTTTACGGTGGTGAGGAAGAACTTGGCTGGCGAGGTATTTTACAGCCCGCCTTATCTAAGAAAATAACATTCCCGCTTGCCGCGCTCGCGTGTGGCGTTATATGGACGTTATGGCATTTACCGCTTTGGTTTATAGAAGGACACCCCAACCAGTCAATGCCCTTCTGGGTACAGGCAACGCTCGGCATATTTCTTTGTTTTTGGCTCGGCACAATTTATGAGCGTTCAAAATGTCTGCCGCTGTGTATGCTCTTCCACGGTTTTGTCAATGGGATGTTGTCGTCATTCGTATTAAAACTGAACTGGATATTGGTTGTCGGGATCATACTGACGACAGCCGTGGCAATCGCTCTTTGGTTGCTTGACATAAAACAGGCAAAAGGTATAAACAACCAGCCGACAAGATGATAAAGGCGAATACAATGAAGTTACAGCCGATGAAAAATCGGCAAATTTATAGAAGCACTTTTGAATGTCGATATGACCACAAGCGGATCGGCATGAGAATAACTAATCTTAAAGCCGCATCGTAAGGGGCGCTTTTACTATACGGAAAACAGGGCAAAAAATGAAAATGGCAGTAAGGCGTGCGCTTGGCTATATACAAGTCGGCGGCGAAGCTGACGGTGCGGCTGACGCCGCACCGTCACCCGCTCGCTGCGCTCGCGGGCGCCGAAGCCAAGCGCACGCCCGAACAGACAAAGCGGACAAACGGAAATCAAAGGCGGCGACGGCGCGGGCGTTCGCCGCTAACCCGCTTGGCGAACCGCCCGCTTACTCCGTCGCGCCATACCTTGATTTTCACCGTTACGCAGGTCGCTATGTGTTTTTCGGGAGCGGCGCGATAGTTTTTCGGCTCTCCTAAGCGGTCGAGCAGACTTCAATGCGGTATCTGACGCTATGAGGCAAACAGGCTTTTGTTCATGCTGTCAAAATGTTAATTTTTCACAAATTATCGCGCGTCTCATGCAGGCTGCGGACGGAATGTGCCGTGGCAGCAGCGATCTGACGTATGCGGAATCGATGGCGCTGTCGGGGAACCTTCTGCGCAAGATCAGTGTCGGAACGCAAGATCCCGGCGCGGCATGGCTGGGTACGAGAACTCTGTTTTAAAAATCTGTATATGATCCGCGCAAAGGGCTTGCCGCCTTTTCCTGCAAGGGTCAAAAGTTAAAAAGACCTCGGTTTATCCGAGGTCTTTTTTGCTTTTTTCAGTTAGCCGCGCTGTCCTCGCTCGGCATATGTACATAGTGCGGCGTCCCTTTTTTGGGGAAACGTCTGTAAAAAATCAGGCCCACGATCGTCGTCAGCGTTTCGGTGACGGGGAAGGTCAGCCAGAACCATTCCAGTCCCGCCCTTGAAAAGAGGTATCCCAGCGGCACAAACAGAACGACCGTCCGCACGATGGTGAGGAGGGAGCTTTTCAGCCCCGCGCCGATCGCCTGAAAAAAGACGGGGAAAATGAGGGAAGTCACCATGGGGAAAAAACTTACGCCGATCCATCGGAACCCGTACGTCCCGATCCGCACCACCTCTTCGTCTTTTGTGAAAATGCGCAGCAGGGGCTCGGGGATGACCTCAAAACAGAATACGCCTATGCACATCAGGACGATGCCGAATACCACGGCGTCTCTCACCGTATTTTTACAGCGCGTAAAATTGCAGTTGGCGTAATTGTAGCTGATCACGGGCACAATGCAGGCCTGCATCGCTCCCAGGGGGATAAAGAAAAAGGTCTGCCATTTGTAGTAGAGTCCGAGCGCGGTCACCGCCTGGTCGGAAAAGGTTTTCAGTACGAGATTGAGCCCGAAAATATAAATGGTATAGGCGGACTGCATCAGGATATTGGGCAAACCGATCTGGAAGATGCGCAGGGAATAGGGAACAAAAAACTTCTTTTCGGGAAGTTTGCGGATCCCTTTTCTCAGCACCACCAGCGCGGCGCAGACTTGTCCGATCACGGTGGCGACGGCGGCGCCCGCAATGCCCATGCGGGGCAGTCCGAGGAGCCCGAAGATGAGCAGGGGGTCGAGTACGATGTTGACGATCGCGCCGACGATCTGCGCGATCATGGGCGTTTTCATGTCCCCGTTGGCCTGCAAAACTTTCGTCCAGCCGCTTTCGAGGAACAGTCCGAAGCTGAACAGGCAGACGATCCTGCCGTAACCACCACGTCGTCGATGACCTGTTCGGACTGCGTGGAAATTCTCGCAAAAAAGGGCAAGGTCAAACAGAAGATCAGCGCAAAGAGGATCCAGAGAAGGATGGCGAGCGGGGCGGCCATTCCCGCATACCCGTCCGCTTCTTTTTTGTCTCCCTTGCCCAGTCTTGCCGCCACAATGGTGTTGATGCCCACGCCTGTCCCCACGGCAAAGGCGATCATCAGCAGCTGCAGGGGATAGACGATGGACAGGGCGGTCAGCCCCGATTCCGAATATTTCCCGACAAACAGGCTGTCCACAATGTTATACAACGCCTGTATCAGCTGCGCCAGCATGACGGGCGGCGCAAGTTTTAAAAGTATTTTGCTGATCTTTTCGCTGCCCCATGCCTGTGTTTTGTCCGTCGTCATTTTGTCTCTCCCAAAGAAAGTCCCAGTGCCTTGTCGTATTCCAGAAACAGGTCTTTTAACGCCTGCATCTTCTCTTCGCCCATTCTGTCAAACGCATCCGTTTCCGCCTCGTCCAGCTTGCCGATACATTGCAGATAATTCTCTTTTCCCTCTTCGGAAAGGACAAACGCCTTTTCCCTCCCCGTCGATCTGGCGCGGTCCTGCAATAAAATGCCCTTTTTGCGCAGGTTGGCAAACACGTTGTTGATCGTCTGTTTCGGCAGGAGATAGCTTTCGCAGATAAGTTTCTGCGTGCAGAAGCCGTATTCCCTGATCGTGTAATACACAAGCATTTCATGATAACTGATCCCCTGTGCATTTGACCATACGGAATACGATCCTCTGAATTTGATGATCGCCCTGTTCAGTTCGTGGAGAAGTTCGGCCTTGTTCCTGTCCATACAGCGGCACCTCTCAGTCCTATTTGGGATTTATTATAGACCTTCCCGCGGGAAAAGTCAATCGGCAAAGCGCGGCTCAAAGGGCGGAAACAAATTTTTTGGGATCGCTGTCTGCACCGTCTGTTTTCATGAAAAGAAGGGGATTGATTTTCCCCCGCGCGCGTGATACAATAAAGATATGGAATACTGTATTTCGGATATACACGGATATTACGATCTCTTTTGCCGCCTGCTGGACAAAATCAGATTTGGCGGCGGCGACAGGTTGTATGTGCTGGGGGACATCATCGACAAGGGCCCGCAGAGCATCCGCCTGGCAAAGCTTTTGTTTTCCATGAAAAACGTGACCTGTATTGCGGGGAATCACGAGTACGATTTTTTAAAATTTTACCGTGCCCTGATGCAGCAGACGGAGGACTACGACTTTGTTTTAAGGGAGTGCCGCGCCTATTTTTCGGACGGGGAACTGCTCGACTGGGACACGGTGGATTGCTTCGATCTTTTGCCCTTTTATGTGGAGACGCAAAAATTTCTCGGCGTTCACGCGGGCGTTCCCGTGGTAAACGGGAAGATCGCGCCCTTGGACGGGGTGAGTGCGGAACAGTTTGTCTACGACCGCAGGTTCAAGGATGCGGACGTCCTGCCGCAAGGGGAAAAGTGCGTGCTGTACGGGCATACGCCCGTCCGCTCCCTCACGGGCAGGGACGAGATCTTGCTGTATCCGCGCGCGGGAGTTTGCACTGTGAGCGAAAACATTGCAGATTATTGCAAGGTACACCTGGACACGGGCGTTTATTTCGGCGGCACATTGGGCTGTTTTGCCGTTGACACTTGCCGTTGTTACTATGTGGAGGGGCAAAAATAAGCGAACGCAGAAAGGAACGGGACATATTCAATTTCATAGTTGCGGAAAAAGGCGCCGTGTTCGGCGCCTTTTTTGCTGTCAGAAAATATCGGGCTTTTTCGGCACGTCGTGCCTGCAACGAAAAAAAGGGGAAAAGTATAGTTGATTTTTTCGCCGCCGATACAGTATAATGGCGTTCCTCTTTCAGAAAACCGGGCCGAAAAAAATTTTTTACGGCAGAGCGGGAGTGTCCCGAAAAAGGGACACGCAATGTCGTATAATGAAGAGGAAATCACAAAAGAGAGGTAAAAAAATGAGCGCATTTGACAAAGTTATAGGGTATGAAAAGGAAAAAGAAGAGCTTCTGCAGATTTGCGACATTGTAAAAAATCCGGAAAAGTACTCTGCCCTCGGCGTCAGACTGCCGCACGGCATTTTGCTGTACGGTGACCCCGGGGTGGGGAAAACGCTGATGGCATCGGCTTTTGTCGAGGAAGTGGGCAGAAAGAGCTTTGTCTGCCGCAAGGACAAGTCCAACGAAGAGTTTGTGGATTTTATCACACAGCTGTTTGAAGAGGCCAAAAAGAACGCCCCGTGCGTGGTTTTTCTGGACGATTTGGATAAATTTGCCTCGGACGTCGAATTGGGCAACCCGGAAGAGCTGATAGCGGTACAGTCGGGCATCGATTCCGTCAAGGACAGCGAGGTGTTTGTCATCGCCACCGCCAACAGCATCCGCGCCCTGCCCCGTCCTCTCCGCCGCCCGGGGCGGTTCGACCGCATTCTGGAAATTTGTCTGCCCAACCGCAGGGAATCGGTGGAAATCGTGCGGCATTACCTCGCGGACAAAAAGGTCGCGGCGGACGTGACGGCGGTAAGCGTCGCGCGCCTGCTGGACGGAAACTCCTGCGCCGCGCTGGAATCCGTCCTCAACGAGGCGGGTATCTACGCGGGGTTTGAGGGCAAAGCGGAAATCGGGAAAGAACATCTCGTGCGCGCGGTGCTGCGCAACATTTTCGAGGCGGAAGAGTCCGTCAACGAAATGTCTGCGGCGGAAAAGGAAGAAGTGGCGTTCCACGAAGCGGGGCACGCCGTTGCAGCCCTCTCCTTCGACGCGGAAGGGGTGGGACTGATTTCCGTGCGCCCCAGCAAGAGCGATGCGCGCGGCGTGGTGCAAATCTTCAAGGGGGAAGGATATTTCGGTTCCTACGAACTCATGCATCAGCGCGTCGTCGCCCTGCTTGCGGGCAAGGCGGCGGTGGAACTGCGCTACGGGCGTATAGACGTGGGGGCGGCCTCCGACATGGAAAGGGCGTCCGCCATCGTGCAGAGGTTTATCACCGACTATGCCGTAAGCGGACACGGGCTGTTCCGCCTGGAAGGCCGCTTTGACGGCGAGTCCGTGACGCAGAACGACAAAATCGTCGTCGAGCGCACCGCGATGATGGCCCGCTGTTACGAAGAAGCCAAGGATGTGCTCAGAAAACAGTGGACGTTTGTGGAAAAACTCGCCGGCGAACTGGTCAGAAGGGATACCCTCGTATACGAGGATATTCTTCTTCTCCGCGGCGAAACGGAAAAAACGGCTTAAATAAAATGTCCCGTGCGGGCAACCCGCATGGGAAAAAGGAGGATCATATGATAGAAACGGCAATTCAGAAAGGTTCTTACGTGTATGTGTACGGGCAGGGGAACCGCACCCTGTTCAGCTGCCCGGGCGAACTGCACGGCTTTACGTCCGCCACGGTCTCCGTCAGACGGGGTTCGTATGTCTATACGTACGACGCGCGCGGACACGTGATCAGCTCCCATTATGCAAAATAGGGAAAGGAGGAGAAAAGAATGAGGGGCGCCATTTTCGGCGATATCGCAGGCAGCAGGTTCGAGTGGAGAAACTGCCGCAAAAAGGACTTTCCGCTGTTTGCGGAGGACAGCTTTTTTACGGACGATTCCGTCATGACCGTCGCCGTCGCAAAATCCCTTGCCGAGTGCGGGGAGAGCGGGGAACAGGCCCTGCGGGAAGCGGTTGTCCGCAATATGCGGCAGATGGGGCAAAAGTATTGGTATGCGGGTTACGGTTTCATGTTCGCCCGCTGGCTGAAATCGGACGATCCGCAGCCGTACAACAGCTTCGGAAACGGCGCCGCCATGCGCATCAGTCCCGTCGCGGATTATGCGCGTTCGGAAGAGGAAGTAAAGAGGCTTTCCCGCATTGTCACGGAAGTCACGCACAACCACCCCGAAGGGCTGAAAGGCGCGGAATGCGTGGCAATGTGCGGTTTTCTCGCAAAGCAGAGCGCAACGAAAGAGCAGATCTTCAGGCGGGCGAAGGAGTATTATCCCGAGATCGGCACGTTTACCTGCGCAAAGCTTTCCGAAACGAACGTGTTTGACGAAACCTGCCAGGGCAGCGTCCCGCAGGCGCTCACCTGCTTTTTTGAGGGAAAGGATTTTGAGGACACCATCCGCAACGCGATCAGCATCGGCGGCGATTCGGACACGATCGCGGCAATGGCGGGCGGGATTGCGGAATTGTTTTTCGGAATGCAGGAAGGGCACGTCGATACGATAAAACTCTTTTTGAGCCGCGACCTTCAAAGGACTGTCAGCGCCATAGAAGACAAGGTATACCGCAAAGAGTAACGCTCTTTCCGCAGGCGGAAAGAGAATCAAAAAGATCCCCGCAGGGTTTCCTGCGGGGCTGTTTACATGTCAACAATAAATTTATCGGAGGGAAAAAATGCACCTCATCGAACTTATCGCAAACAACACGCTCACGGCGCTTGATCTGGAAACTTCGGGGCTGGATCGCAAAAAAGACCGCATCATTGAGATCGGCGCCGTAAAGATCTGCGGCTGGGAAAAATCGGAAGACGGAGCGCCGAAAAAGGTAAAATTGGGAGAGACGTTTTCAACTTTTGTGTCTTTTCCCGGCACGCTTCCCGAGGAGATCTCGCAGCTGACGGGGATCACGGAACAGGATCTGGAGCACGCGCCGAAGATAAAGGCCGCGCTCAAAAAACTCAAAAAATTTATCGGAGACGATCTCCTTGTCGGGCATTATTGTGAGTTCAACGACGCTTTTCTTTATACCTGGGGCCAAAAATGCAGGGTTTTGTTTGACAACAGAAGGCTGGACACCTTCACGATCGCCCGATCCGTTTACAGGGATAAAGTAAAAAATTTCAGCCTTTCCGCGCTTGCAAAGCTGCACGGGATAGAATATTCTCCTCAGCGCACGGTCGATTATGCCCGCATAACGGCAAATCTGCTGGCGGAGCTTGCCCTGCGGGACGATTTTTCCCACTGCGATACCTGATTTTGTCCTTATTTTGTCCTTGCGGCGGCCTTTGAGGGGCGGGCCCTGCGCGCAGAGAGCCGGTATTCAGTTTGGAAAATTTGTTGAGAATTCCAAAGCCGCGGAAAGGACGCAAGGCCTATGCGGTCAGTCGCCCGCGCGGGGATTGGCTTTTTTAAATTGGATCGGCGTCATGCCGACGGTCTCTTTAAAGGTGCGGATCAGGTGGGAAGAGTCGCTGAATCCGCAGCATGCGAGTGCATATACAGCGGAAACTCGTTGTCGTGGAAATAGGCGAGGCGGTTGCGAAGCAGAAAATTTTTATCGTCCAGATTGAATGTGTCCGTCAGTCTGTGTTTGCGGAAGGTCGTTCGGTCGGAGCGCCTTGCCAACAACATCATCTGGTGGTTTGAAGGGGACTGCTGGGGGCTTCTGCGCCTGTCCGGTACCGAGCCGCTCGTGCGCATCTTTGCGGAAGCGGAAAATCGGGAAAATGCACAAAAAATCATAGACGTATTGAAAAATTCGGTCAAAAACTGCGTCGGGAAAGTATAACGGAGGCCGCCGTTTAGGCTTTTGAAAAGAACAAAAATCAGGGGAGGCGCCGACGGCGCCTCCCCAAATTATTTTACGGCTTTCGCCGAAAGCGCGCAGAAGGCAGGGGGCTTTATGGCCGCTGCGTCACAGGGAAAACAGGGCAATTCTTTGCAGGCAGAAAGGGCCGATCTGAAAAAAATTTTTGATTTTTACTTGACAAATCTTCAAAAATATGGTTTATCTATTGTATAGAACATGAAATGACCATATTCACAGAGGTTTTGTATGTTTGACGAAACAGGTTTCCGTAAAAAGTATCGCGTCCACAAGAGTTTTTTTGAGTCGGAGTACTACTTTTCCTTTCTGAAAGATATACAGGACCGCGAGCTGATGGGGCATATCCGATTTTGCAACGATGTCTTACATTATCCGCCCGTTGCGGCATATGTGCTGTATCGGAAAGATCTGTACAGCCGGGCGCTGGAGCGTTGGGAAAAACTTGCCTTGGGGGCGTGCTTTGGGTATCTCTTTCAATTTACCGAAGGATACGGTTACAAAAAAGCGGTATCCGTTTGGGTTGGACTCAGCCCGACGGGAATAAAAAACGCAAGTTATTTTATCAGATAGAGGAGGGTAAAATGAACAGCGTGAGTTGTCCTTTTGGAGAAGACTACTGTCGTTCAAAGAACAACAGAGAGGAGTGTAAAAACGGAGCATTCTTTTATCGTTGCGCCGATCTGGATTCAACGAAATTCTATAAGAAAGCGCTTGAAAAGGCGCTGCAATACGATTTTGACTGCGTCCGATCCTTCGGTGTGCGGACAAAGTGGGATTTTTATTCGGATCGCAAGAAAAAAGAGGACAGCGGAAAAGCGTGCGAGGGATGCAGAGAAAAGAACACGGAAGCCTTTGAATGCAGGTGTCAATATCTGCGTGCAAACGGTAAATGCTTGCAACAAAATGCAAAAGGGATGTGGGCGGAAGGGAGCGAATACGGTATCTTGTATTATCAGCTGCCCGTATCAGACGGTTATAACGGGAAAGTGGATCTTGTGCTGAAAACAAAAGGCGCGGACGAACTTTTTATGACGGAGTATAAACCCGATCGCAAAAAAACGCCGGAAAAACTGTTGCGGATGATCTGCGAGATCGTGACCTATTGCAAAACGGTAAAGGAAGGGGCAATCGGATTTTTCGGCGGCAAACGCGGGAAATGGTCGGGTGAAAAGCTGAATCTGCAAGAGGAAAATATTCACCCTGCAATCATGTTCAGGGAGGGGAGCCCGCAGCATCAGGAATGGCAGAACAGGGCGGCGGAAATCGATTTGCTGCTCGAAAAACACGGTATCAGCGTGTTTATTGTAAAAGGCGAAACAATTTATCGTCTGCACAAATGAGAATACGGCACGCAAAGTGTCGTATTCAGATGCAAACAGAATGTGGATTATATATATTTAAAGTCCACAAGGAGGGGGAAATGGTATTTTTCGATTTGGAAAGCGCAGACGGCGTATTGTATAAATTGGAAGCGGCAAAGATCGAGGGTGGAAGAATAAAGCGATCTTTTTGCGTCTTTACGGATTGCGGGACATCGGGCAGGGTTCGTGAGCCTGCGGAGGGCTGCGGGCAGAAAATGGGCGGAGTTTCGGAAGGGGAAGCGGCTGCGCAATTTCTGGAATTTTTGCGGGAGTGCGGCGCGGTGGGGCAACAGCAGACAGCGCCGGGCGGCATAAAATATCTTCCGATCGATTGTGCGGGATTTGGCGTTTGCAGAGAACTGCAAAAAGTTTTGTTCCGTTACGGGGTCCGCGTTACCTTTTCACAAAATGCGTTCCGCGGCGATCTTTATATATATGCAAAAACATATTGCAGCCATTTGCCGATCAAAAGTTTTCGTTTTGCCGCACTATGCAAGCATTTCGGAATAAACAGCACGGGTTTGCAAGGGATCTGTCTCCTGGCAGAAGCATTGCAAGGGGAAAGAGATCGGAAACCCGATGCGGAACAGTGCAAAATTTTGCAGAAAAAATTGCTTATTGAGGCAGAAAAAACAAATTTTTTGCCCAAGATGACAGACCGCGTGTCGGCAGATCTTGCAAGATTGTTTCTTTTTGACGTCGGTATCTTTTGCGATACGATCATCGGATTGTATGAGAATACAAAGAGAGGGAACAATGCCGCAGACGATTGGCGCAGGGTGCTGTCGGGCGTTGAGCGGCAGGTCATGGAAGGCGAGGGGGGAAGCCTGTTTGCAAAGAGTCTGCCCGAAAGTCTGCAAAGGGTATATCCGCCTGTGTTGACTTGCCGCATTCTGGACGGCGAAGGAAGGGTGGGAGCGAACCTGATCGAAATTGCTTATAAAGGGAACAAAATTCTCCTCGAATGCGGGACGGAGTTGGAGACTACGGAGTACGGCGAACGGGTACGGAAAAGAATTTTTCAAAATCGTTACGATGCCTGCCTTGTCACGCATTATCATGCCGATCATGCCGCGCTGCTTGACCGAATGCAGGCAAAAACGGCTGCGTATATCGGGCCGATTGCAAAGAAAATTTTACAGGCGACAACGGGAAAACTCTACAAAAATGTGAGGGAGTATAGCGGAAAATTTTTTGTCGGGGAAATTTGTGTCACGCCTTTTTTATGCGACCATTCTGATCTGGACAGCTATATGCTGTTGTTTGAGGCGGGCGGGAAGAGAATTTTATATACGGGCGATTTTCGTGCGCACGGAAGAAAAAGTTTTGAAAAACTGCTCTTTTCTTTGCCGGAGGTCGACATCCTGATCTGCGAACATACAAACGCCGACGGAAAAAAGCAGTGGAGCGAAAAGACGCTCGAAGAGAAATTTGCCGAAAATATGGAAGGAGAGCAGGATGTTTACGTTTTGACAAGCGCGACAAATCTCGATCGCATCGTGACCGTCTATAAGGCGTGCCTGCGGACAAGGCGGATTATGATTGTCGACCGCACGCAGGCAAAAATTCTCGATACGGTCGGCGGGAGTATTCCGCATCCGCGTTCTCATCACAATATCAAAGTGCTGGGAGAAAAGGGCTGTACGTTTGCCGATTTAGCCTTAATGCAGACCCCTTATACCATGCTTGTCCGCTCATCGATGGGGAAGGAAATGGAATTTTTACTGGAAACGAGAAAAGAGGCACAGTGTATCTATTCAATGTGGAAAGGGTATCTGGAAAAAGCGGATATGAAAAAATTTATGGAGATTTTCCAAAAGAGAAACGTTCAGATCAAAGTTTTGCACACGTCGGGACACGCGGACGGCATGGCGATCCGAAAGCTCAGAGACAGGACAAAGCCAAAAAAGACCAGATATGTACATGGAGAAAAAAGATGATCGTGACGGGAATTTTTTGGGTCGTACGCGGCGAGATCGTCGCGGATAAACACATTTTCGAGGCGGAAAATACGAAAAAAGAGTTTATGGATTTTCCTTTTTCGCATTTTGATCTGTGGGACAAACTGAGCAAAAAACGCTTTCCGTATGCCGATTTTGCTACGTTTCCGCGCGGCCGCCTGCTGTATTGTGTGAGAGAGAAAAGATATTATCTGTATCTGGATGCGTGCATCACGCAATCGCAGACAGAGCGGCTTCTTTTATTTTTCGGCTTGGAAAAAGACGAGGTCTGCATCGCTCGTGACGAGCATTACAGGTGCGATCGGTGTTTGAAAAAGCATTTCGGGGGAAGAAAAATGAGTTTTGAAACTTTTGATTTTCATATCGATCAAAAGAATTTGTCAGGGGTCTTTGTAACATCAGAGGAAGAGCAAAGGGCAGAGGGCAAGTTTCGCAAAACGGCGTGGGAAGTGATCCATGATTTTTTATACGATTACGGCATTGCCTGCGATGGCGTTACGATCATCGGAACGGCAGGTTTTACCCGCGCAAAATTGTCATTCCGACACAATGATGGCGTAGAAGAAATTTTCCAAAACCACAAATGGGAAATTGCCGAATCATGGCGGATAAAAACATTGCAAAAGCATCTTGCTCCGATCATGATTTTTCCGACAGGCGAAAATGGAATTTTTCTTGATTTTTTCAACGGGGCATGGGATAATCCTCCTTTGCAGAAAGCGCTGAAAAGTCTGCGAGGACAAAAAGATTTATGTTTCCCTTTTTCTCCGGGAATGGATTTTGACGGGCATCCCGTATTTTTGGACGCAGGAAAAAACATTTTGGCGGGAGGTGTCACGGGCAGCGGCGCGGCTTCTCTTGCGTGCGGGCTGATTGTGCAAAGCGTCAGCAGCAATCCCGAAAATATTCCGACGCTTGTCCTTATCGATCCGCAGGGCATCGATCTTCCCGTATTTGAAAAACTTCCAAACGTTTACGGGCAAAAAATTTTTCACGACGTAAAAGAATCCGAGGAGGTTTTGGACGAGCTGCAAACGGAGATCCTGAGAAGAAAAAGCTTATTGGAAGAAGCAGCGGTAAAAACTTTTACGGAATACAACCAAATTGTTTCAAAAACAAGGGTACGTATGCGGCAAATCGTTGCGGTAGTGTATGCTTTTAACAGCCTGCGGGAGCTTTTTGCAGAAAAGTTTCGTATCAAAAACTTCTGCGAAAAACTCAAAAAATTGATGGAGACAGCCATGATATGCACCCCAAAAGTTGGACAGACTTTTGGAGGTGCATATCATTTGGTACTCTTATTTCGTATAGCGTGTTCGTCCTTGTGTTCCAAAGGATCCCTTTTGGCAGATGCAGGGCAACCATATAGCAAGCGCATTGCAAAAAGTGGCTATGAGCCAGTTCTGATACAAATTTCAAATCAAACAGCTGACCGGGTCTTGCGTATACGCGCAAAGCTCTTCGAGCGCGAACCCCGCCCGCACAAACTGACAACAGGGCAAGCAAACAATGCGGGTTTGCGGTTGAAGCCTGCGAAGCAATACCAAAAAATGCCCCCGTTACTTTTTAGTAATGGGGGCGTTTTTTGGTGCCGCTGACCGGATTTGAACCGGTACGGAGGGTTAACTCCGAGGGATTTTCATACTACTCTATGTTGCCATAGCCGTCTTTTTTGACGTTGTAGTCCGGACTTTCTCTTTACCATGACCATTAAAGGTTTTAGGTACGCGCCGTCAAGTCTCTACACGTTCCCGTAATGGGCTTCGCTCGGTATTGTCCCGACAGGGGAGTTTCACCGAATTTGACGCGATTCATGCGGACGGTTTCCCGTTCCGATGCTCAAAATTTAAGTCCCTTGCGTCTGCCAGTTTCGCCACAGCGGCATATAAAAAGATATTCGATTATCGTTAGCTTTTGATCAAAAGCAGAGGATTCCCTGTCTGACGTTAAGCCCTGCAAAAACAGGGGGACACGCCGCCATAGGGGAGCCAAAGAGGGGAAATCCGTCAGCTTTTAAAGAAACGCCTCCGTTTCGCATAAGCGAAGCGGAGGTTCATGCTTGGAGGCGCCACCCGGATTTGAACCGGGGAGTCAGGGCTTTGCAGGCCCTTGCCTTACCACTTGGCTATAGCGCCAAAAAATAAGTGCGGAATTGAAAGTGGAGCGGGAAACGAGATTCGAACTCGCGACATTTACCTTGGCAAGGTAACGCTCTACCCCTGAGCCATTCCCGCATAAAAATTCCGCACTGTATTTATTTAGTATGATCGGTGTGGTGGAAGTTATAGGGCTCGAACCTATGACCCCCTGCTTGTAAGGCAGATGCTCTCCCAACTGAGCTAAACTTCCGTTCAACGCTTATATACTATACCAAATATTTTGAAGAAAATCAAGCAAATAAAAGCACTTTTTTGAAATTTTTTCAAAAATTTTTTTGCTAGGTTTCCGAAGGGATTTTATACGAATGTTTTACAAAAATGCGGAAATAAAAATACACTTTTCAGCGGGTTTGGTATATACTATAGGGGAAGAGGTGAGGACGAAATGCCTGCGGAATACACACATCAGCTGATTGCGGAACAAATTTATGCGGGGCTGCCTGAAGGGGTGAGGTCGGAGATAACCGATCTTTCGGCCTTTTATCTTGGGGCGCAGGGCGCGGACGTTTTTTATTTTGTCAACTATTCCAAAAAACCGAACATCGGGAAATATCTTCACAATCGCCGCGCGTACGAGTTTTTCACTGCATTGCTTGGTGAGGCAAAGGGCGGAACGGCTTTTTCCTACGCGGCGGGCTATCTGACGCACTATGCGGCGGACACGGTCTTTCATCCTTTTGTATATGCGATGACGCAGCAATTTATGCGCGAATTTCCCGACAAAAAAGTACGCTGGCACGGGTACATCGAGAGCGATCTGGACACGCTTTTTGTGCGCGAGTATGCGAAGGTCCCCGTGCAGGAATACCGTTGTCCCGTGCGGGAGCAGAATTTTGATCTGCATGAGATCTCCGATCTGATGCGCAGGGTATGTGCAAAATTCCCTGTGCCGCGCTTTACGGAAGAGGAATTCGGACGGGGCGTGCGGCGGTATTTCCGCTTTGAGAAAATGCTGACGGACAAGCGGTTCCGACGCAGAAAAGTCATTTTCCGCATGGAACAGATCCTGCATCTTCCCAAAGTGCTCTCCTGTCTTTTCCGCCGCGAGGAGACGGACGCACGGCTGAAAGAAGTAACGAGCTGGAAAAACCCCTCCGCGCCTGAACCCTGCGAGGAAGGCCCGGAACAGCTCTTTTCCCGCGCCGTTGCGGAAGGGATACGGCTGATCTGTCTCTTTTTTGAATGCGGGAAGAAGGGGATCCCTTTGCCCTTTGCGCCCTTTAACAAAGGCCATCTTTCGGGGATAGACTGCCGCCTGCCCTTTGTGCGCCCTTCCTGAGAGAAAGTCTCTTAAAAGATAATACGTCTGTCATATTCGGGGACAAGTCTTTGTCAGCCATCCTTGTTTTCCGCTCTTCCATATTATATAATAGAGGAAGGAGGGAAGGAAGATGCAGAAACTTTACGATTCCAATATGCAGCTGATCGGATACAGTAAGGCGGGAACGGACGGGCGCATCAACGTTTACGATTCCGATTACAAACTGCTCGGGTATTATGTTCCGTCGAGCGACAAGACGTACGACAGCAACCGCAAGCTTGTGGGCAAAGGAAACCTGACCGCGGGATTCTTGGGAGTGACCGTCGTCGCGCAGTAAAAACAGGACGCCGTCTTTGCGGCGTCCTGTTTTCAGTTGTTTTTGATGGCGGCGATCACGTCTGCCGTAATTTTTTCCAGCTGTTCGGCGGAAGGCTTGTACGCGATGCGGATCGCGGGCAGGAGGGGTTCGCACTTGCAGGCGGCAAGCGCTTCCTGTACCTGTTCGGGGGACTGGCCGCCCCAGCCGTAGGAGCCGAAAGCGATGCCTTTTTTCTTGTTTCCCGTCAGACCCTTGAAATAGGTGAGGAAGGAGGAAACGGAGGGCATCATGTTGTTGTTGAGGGTAGGGGAACCGACGGCGATGTATTTTGCGCTCATGGCGTCGGCGATGATGTCGGAATTAAAGCAATAGTGCAGGTTATACAGGCGGGGTTTAAAGCCGCAGGCGAGGAAGGCGTTTTCGATGGCGTGGGCCATGGCTTCCGTGGAATGCCACATGGTATCGAACACGATGGCGACAGTGTCATCCTGTTCGCCTGCCGACCAAGACTGGTACAGCTTTAAAATATCGGGGATATGTTTTGTCCAGATGATGCCGTGGCTGGGGCAGATGGTCTGAATGGGCAGGCCTGCGCAGGCGGCGAGCGCCTTGGCCGTCTGCATTCCGTACGGCTGAACGATGTTCGCGTAATATTTGCGCGCCTGGATGTAAGCTTCGGGGAGATCGCATTCGGTGTCGGTGCGCTCGTCCGAAGCGTAGTGCTGACCGAACGCGTCGTTGGAGAAGAGGATGTTGTCGGGCGTCATGAACGTGACCATGTTGTCCGGCCAGTGCACCATGGGGGTGGGGACGAACGAGAGGGTGCGTTTGCCGATGCAGAGCGTTTCGCCCGCCTTGACGCCGATATAGCCGAGGTCGCCGTAGTAAGCGGAGAGGTCTTTGATCCCCGCGCCCGCAGCGGTATAGATCTTGGCGTTGGGGGCGGCTTTGCGGATGAGCGGCAGGCAGCCGCTGTGATCGGGTTCGGCGTGGTTGGAGACGATGACGTCGATCCTGGAGGGATCGATGACGGAGGAGATGCGGGAGAGCATCTCGGCGCCGAAGCCTTCTTTAACGGTATCGATGAGCGTGATCTTTTCGTCGAGGATGAGGTACGCGTTGTACGTGGAGCCCTTTTCCGTTTCGTAGCCGTGGAAGTTTCTCAGGTTCCAGTCGATGGCGCCTACCCAATAGACGCCTTCACAGATCTGCATTGCTTTCATGATGTGAAGATTCTCCTTCGGGTATTCATTTTCCTATATTATACACCGAAAGCGCGCGGGGAAGCAAGAGATTTTCCGCCCAAAAGACAAAAAATGAAAAGAGGCGGGGTATTTTTCGCAAAAAAGGGCATAATCCGCGAAAAGTTGTCGTACAAAGGCAAAAAACGTTTGACATTCTCTGCCGATTATGGTAGACTAAATCCACGCACCGAGAGAGGTGTGATTTTTTTGCATGGAGTTTTTAAAAAATGGCTGCCATAAACAGAACCAAAGTCACCTTTGAGTGCACCGAGTGCAAACACAGAAATTACGACACGGTGAAAAACAAGAAAAACGATCCCGAAAGATTGCAGTTGAACAAATATTGCCCCTTCTGCAAGAAACACACTGTGCACAAAGAGTCCAAGTAATCGGACGGAACGCGCAGGTGTTTTCTGCGAAATTGATAAGAGGTTGATATGAAAGCGAAAACAGCGGTCAAAAAGCCCAACATCTTCGTGAGAATGGGCAGAAAAATCAAGGAAGTTTTTTCCGAGCTGAAAAAGGTCACCTGGCCCACGTTCGGCAAAGTGATGAAGGCGACGGGCACGGTCATTCTCATCGTCGTGCTGTTCCTCATCGTCATCACCGCCGTCAACTACGGTCTGAGCGAACTTTTGCAGCTGATCACGGGCCTCGCAAACTAAGGAGAGGTTATGGAAAATTCGCGCGAGAGCCAGGCAAAATGGTACGTCCTTCATACCTATTCGGGGTATGAAATGATGGTCAAGAGCAGCCTGGAACAACTCATCGAAAACAACAATCTGCAAGACAGTATTTTCGATCTGCGCATTCCTATGGAGCAGACCATTGAAGAGAAGGGCGGCAAAAAGAAGGTTGTCGAGCGCAAGCTTCTGCCTTGCTACGTCTTTATCAAGATGATCTATTCCAACCAGGTGTGGTATCTCGTCACAAACACGCGCGGCGTGACGGGCTTTGTCGGCCCGCAGGGCAGGCCTCTGCCCCTCAAAGACGAGGAAGTGCGCAAAATGCAGCTGGAAAAGGTTGTGGACAAGGTGGACTTTGTCGTAGGGGATACCGTCAGCATCGACGCAGGCCCTCTGGCAGGGTTTGTCGGACAGATCAAGGAACTCAACGATTCCACGCAGAAGGCGAAAGTCAACGTCCTCATGTTCGGCAGAAACACCGACGTCGAGGTCGATTACGTGCAGATCAGAAAGATAGACGTTGCGGACGCTTCCGCGGCGGACAAATCGCAAGAACAGGGCTGATCCCTTTTCTTAATACAGTGGGAGAAGCGCAAATTTTTTAAGGCGCTTTGCTAAAACCACAATCTCAGGAGGAGAACTTATGGCTAAAAAAATTACCGCGGTCGTAAAGCTTCAGCTGCCCGCCGGTAAAGCTACCCCCGGTCCCCCCGTCGGTTCGACGCTCGGCCCGCACGGCATCAACATCCCCGGCTTTACCAAGGAATTCAACGCGAAAACTGCCGATCAGGCAGGGCTGATCATCCCGGTCGTCATCACCATTTATCAGGACAGATCTTTCACGTTTATTCTCAAAACGCCGCCCGCACCCGTTCTGATCAAGAAGGCGTGCAAAATTGAGAGCGCAAGCGCCCGTCCGAACCGTGACAAGGTTGCAAAACTCACAAAAGCACAGGTAGAGGAGATCGCAAAGCTGAAAATGCCCGACCTCAACACCACCTCGCTCGAGTCTGCGATCAGCATGATCAAGGGTACCGCTCGCAGCATGGGCATCACCGTCGAAGAGTAAATAGAAAGGAGAATGTGGGAGAGAAAACTCGTTTGTACCACAAGGAGGTAAATTCATGAAATACGGGAAAAAATATGCCGACAGCTTGAAGGCATACGATCGTTCCAAATTATACGACGTAAACGAGGCGATGGGCCTCGTTGTGGAAACGGCAAAGGCGAAATTCGATGAGACCATCGAGCTTCACGTCCGTCTCGGCGTCGATCCCCGCCAGGCAGACCAGCAGGTCCGCGGCGTGCTCGTCCTTCCCAACGGTACGGGTAAATCTAAGAAGGTGCTCGTCATCGCCAAAGGCGAGCGTGCAGACATCGCACAGCAGGCAGGCGCAGATTATGTCGGCGCAGAAGAAATGATCCAGAAGATCCAGACGGAAAACTGGTTCGATTTCGACGTCGTCATCACCACGCCCGACATGATGGGCGTCGTCGGCCGTATCGGTAAAGTGCTCGGTCCTAAGGGCCTGATGCCTAACCCGAAGTCCGGTACCGTCACCATGGACGTCGCAAAGGCGATCGCGGAAGTCAAAGCCGGTAAAGTGGAATACCGTCTGGACAAGACGGCTATCATTCACTGCCCCATCGGAAAGAAGAGCTTCGGCAAGGAAAAGCTTGCGGAAAACTTCAACGCGCTGATGGATGCCATTATCAAGGCAAAACCTGCTGCGGCAAAGGGCCAGTACATCAGGAGCGTCAACGTTTCCAGCACCATGGGTCCCGGCGTAAAGGTCAATTTCAACCGCGGTTAATTTCTTATACTGCATAAAAACAGTTGACAGATCACCGAAAGAGAAGTATAATATACAGGTAAACTGAATATCGTACCGCAGAAAGCAGGCATCATCCGATTTAATTGCGCAAGCAGCCCGCCGAGGTAATACGTCAGACTGTTTTTCGTCATGCAAAACAAGTCCTTGTATCCTCGCGGTACGAGGACTTTTCTTTTTGCATTCACCCTTGTTCCCGAAAGGGGAGGAGGACGGCTCGCAGGTGTTGCCGCCTGCGAGGGAAATATTTATAGGAGGTAAACAATGTCGGCTAATTTTGAAGCGAAAAAGCAGGTAGTCGAAGAGATCAAGCAGAAGATCCAAAGCAGCAAGTCGGTCGTTTTCGTTGACTACAAAGGGCTCACCGTTGCAGAAGTTTCCGAACTGCGCAACAAGTTCCGCGCTGTCGGCGTCGAGTACAAGGTGTACAAAAACACCCTCTTGCGCAAGGCTTTCAACGAACTGGGCGTCACTGCTTTCGATAACGATCTTAACGGCCCCACCGCAACTGCGTTCAGCCCGGACGAAACGGCTGCTGCAAAGATCTTTGCAGACGCGGTAAAGGCAATGCCCGAAAAGATCATCCCGAAGAGCGCTTACGTTGACAACGCCTATGTGGACGTCAACGGGATCAAAGCTCTCGCAACGATGCCTTCCAAGGAAGAACTCATCGCAAAGATGCTGGGCTCCATGCAGGCGCCTATCGCAAACTTTGCAGGAGTGCTCTCCGCAATGCTGCGCGGCGTGGTCATCGCGCTCAACCAGATCGCGGAAAAGAAAAACGCGTAAGTTTTTCTGTGAATGCGGCATAGTCCGCCGCC
>DXFX01000056.1 GCA_019114245.1 Candidatus Borkfalkia faecipullorum
GGACGGAGTATATGCTCCTCGCCATTTTGCTGGACGACGATTCCGTGGCGGTGCGGTACCTGCGCAGGATGCACGTCAACATCGACGAGATCCTCTCCAAGATCGATTCGGAGATCGGCGAAACGAAGCCCGACCCCGCGATGGAAGAGTATTTCGACAACCTCATGTCGGGGAAAATGCGCAGGATGGGGCAGGCGGAATCGCGGCAGAATGCCCGTTCCGCCGTGGAAATTCCGTACGGCACCGATCTCACACAAAAGGCGCGGGAGGGAAAACTTGACCCCGTCATCGGCAGGAGAAAGGAGATCGACAAGGTCGTCCAGATCCTGTCCCGCCGCACGAAAAACAATCCCGTGCTGGTGGGCGAACCGGGCGTGGGAAAGAGCGCCGTCGTCGAAGGACTGGCGCAGGCGATCGTCAACGGGGACGTTCCCGACCTGCTTGCCGACAAAATCGTCTTTTCTGTCGATCTTCCCGGAATGCTGGCAGGGGCGCGCTACCGCGGCGATTTTGAGGAGCGCCTCAAAGACTGTCTGCAGGCGGTGCAGGCGAGCGGCAACATCATTCTGTTTATCGACGAGATCCATACCATTGTCGGGGCGGGTTCGGGCGCGGACAATTCCATGGACGCGGCGAACATCTTAAAGCCCATGCTGGCGCGCGGGGAAATGCAGACCATCGGCGCCACCACGCTGGACGAATACAGAAAATACATTGAAAAGGATCCCGCGCTGGAACGCAGGTTTACGCCCGTCAACGTGGAGCAGCCGAGCGTTTCCGAGACCATCGAAATTTTACGCGGACTGCGCGACAAGTACGAGGCGCACCACAAAGTGACCATCACGGAGGACGCCATTACCGCGGCGGCGAACCTTTCGGACAGATACATTACGGACAGATTTTTGCCCGACAAGGCGATCGACCTCATCGACGAGGCGGCGAGCCGTGCGCGCCTGGACAGCTATGTCGGGCCGGGCGGCATCCGCGAGCTGGAAGAGGAGATCCGCCGTCTGAATGCGGAAAAGAACAAGGCGGCGCGCAAAGATCATTTCGACGTCGCGCAGGAATGCCTGAGCAAGATCCGCGAAAAGCAGGAAGAGATCGAAAGGATCCGCGAGGACTGGCGGACCAACCGCGACAAAAAGCACATCTCCATCGGCGCCGAAGAGGTCGCCAAGATCGTCGCGGACTGGACGGGCATTCCCGTCGTCAAACTCACGGAGGAGGAAAGCTCCCGCCTTCTGCACCTCGAAGAGGAGCTGCACAAGCGCGTCATCGGGCAGGAAGAGGCGGTCTCTGCCGTGGCAAAGGCCATCCGCCGCGCCCGCGCGGGGCTCAAAGACCCCGGCAGGCCCATCGGTTCGTTTATCTTTGTCGGCCCTACGGGCGTGGGAAAAACCGAGCTGAGCAAGGCGCTTGCGGCGGCGATGTTCGGGGATGAGCGGCTGCTCATCCGTCTGGACATGAGCGAATATATGGAAAAACATTCGGTCAGTAAACTCATCGGCGCGCCTCCCGGATATGTCGGGTACGAGGACGCGGGCGGCCAGCTGACGGACAAAGTGCGCCACAAGCCTTATTCCGTCGTCCTGTTCGACGAGATCGAAAAGGCGCACCCTGACGTGTTCAATCTGCTGCTGCAGATCCTCGACGACGGCAGGCTGACGGACAGCAAGGGCAGGCTGGTCGACTTTAAAAATACCGTGGTCATCCTCACCAGCAACGTGGGGGCGGCGCGCGCGGGAGAGATGAAGCTGGGCTTTACGGGCGCGGCGCAGACCTCCGAATACGAGGACATGAAGGAAAAAATTTCCGAGGAGCTGAAAAAACAGTTCCGTCCCGAATTCCTCAACCGCGTGGACGACGTCATCGTGTTCCACAGGCTCACGCGCGAGGACATGGGAAAGGTGTGCGATCTGTTCCTGTCGTCGCTCATCTCCAGGCTGGAGAGCAGGGGGGTGAAGATCGCCGTGTCCGAGGCGGCAAAGGACCTGCTCATCGAGGAGGGCTACGACGAGGTGTACGGCGCAAGGCCGCTCAGGCGAGTCATTCAGCGCAGGATGGAGGACGTGCTCAGCGAAGAGATCCTGTCCGATCACATCCGCGCAGGCCAGAAAGTGCTTGCGGACGCCAAGGACGGAAAAATCGTTTTTGTACCGATCAGGTAAAGGCGCAGAATTTTCCCGCATAGGGCGGGGCAAGTTCTGTTTAAAATAACATCAGGAGGGGAAACATTATGCGCATTGAGATCAGTGAAAAGAATTGCAAGGCAAGCGAAAAGCTGGTGGGGATCGTCGAAAAGAAAGTCGCAAGACTGGATAAATATTTCGATGACGACGCCGTCTGCTCCGTGTACCTCAAAACGGAGGGCAAATACTGCAAGACGGAGGTAACCATTTATTATAAAGGAAACATGGTCCGCGCCGAGGTTTCGGGAGACAACTTCTACGACAACATCGACGCCGTTCTGCCCAAGATCGAGCGGCAGATCTACAAGCACAAGACAAAAATAGAGGACAAACTCAAAAAGGGCGCTTTTGCGGGAAAGCAGCTCTTCTTCGGAGACGAGGACCTGCACGAGAGCAAACTGGTCAAGACAAAGGAGTTCAAGCTGACTCCTCTCACCACGGAGGAAGCGGTGGAACAGCTGGATCTGCTGGGACACTCCTTCTATGTGTTCCAGGATGCGGAAACGGGCGAGGTGCGCGTCGTCTATCTGCGCGAGAGCGGCGATGTGGGATTGCTCATTCCCAAAAAGGCATAAAGCAAACGCAAAAGCCCGCCTCGCGGCGGGCTTTTTTCTATCCCGAAGGGAGGGACGTACATGGGAAACACGGCAATGACGGTACTCGGATTTTCCGTCATCTTTTTGGCGACGACGCTGGGCAGCGCCGTCGTATGGTTCTTTAAAAAGGATATTTCACAAAAGGTCAACACGCTTTTTCTCGGCTTTGCTTCGGGGATCATGGTCGCGGCGTCCGTCTGGTCGCTGCTCATTCCCGCGCTGGAAGGGGCGGGCAGCTGGAAAAAGTTCAGCTTTGTCCCTGCGGTCTGCGGCTTTTTGTTGGGCGGAGCCTTTCTCGTCCTGCTCGATCACGTCCTGCCGCACGTTCACCAAGGGACGCAGGAGGAGGAAGGCCCGCGCGTCGCGCTGAGCAAGCCTGTCAAAATGTTCCTCGCCGTAACGCTGCACAACATTCCCGAAGGGCTCGCCGTCGGCTTTGCCTTCGGCGGGGCGGCGGCCGCGGGGGAGAGCGGCGCCTTTGTTTCGGCGCTGGCGCTCGCCGTGGGGCTCGCCATTCAGAATTTCCCCGAAGGGGTGGCGGTCTCTCTCCCGATGAAAGGTCTGACGGGCAGCCGCGGCAAGGCATTTTTGTACGGCACGGCCAGCGGGGCGGTGGAACCCGTCTTTGCGGTGGTCGGGTATTTTCTCGCCGCGGCGCTCACGGCGTTGCAGCCGTGGTTTCTCTCCTTTGCGGCGGGAGCCATGATCTTTGTCGTGGCGGAGGATCTGATCCCCGAATCGCACATTGCCGAACATCCGCATCTCGGAACGTGGGGCGTCATGTTCGGATTCGCTGTGATGATGGTGCTGGACGTGGCGCTCGGCTGAGAGAAAGATTTTGCAGGAAAAATCGGCTGTGCCGACGTTTTTGGGCGTTTTGACGTTGCATTCCTCGCGCAGGTGTGCTATAATATCCAAGACGTATTTTACAGAGGTTTTTACGAGATGAAAAAGGGATTTGACAACGAATTGTATGTCCGATTGCAGAGTGAAAAGATTTTGGAACGCATCGAGAAGTTTGACAACAAGCTGTATCTCGAATTCGGAGGGAAGCTGTTTGACGATATGCACGCCTGCCGCGTTCTTCCCGGATTTGAAAGCGACGCAAAGTGCAAAATTCTGCTCACGCTCAAAGAGCAGTCGGAGATCATTTTCGTGATCGCCGCGCAGGATCTGGAACGCAACAAGATCCGCGCGGATTTCGGTATCCCTTACGGCACGGACGTTCTGCGCCTCATCGACAAGATGCGCGGGCTGGGGCTGAACATGAACAGCGTCGTCGTGACGCAGTACACGGGCCAGCCTGCGGCGGATAAATTCATTGCCAAACTCAATAGCCACGGCTTAAAGACGTATATTCACCGCAAGACGAAGGGGTATCCCACGGAAGTGGATGTCATCGTGTCGGACGAGGGCTACGGCGCCAATCCGTATATCGAAACGACAAAGCCTTTGGTGGTGGTCACGGCTCCGGGGCCGGGGAGCGGCAAGCTTGCCACCTGCCTTTCCCAGCTGTATCACGAGTACAGGCGGGGCGTGCGCGCGGGCTATGCCAAGTTTGAAACTTTCCCCATCTGGAATCTGCCCCTGCGCCATCCCGTCAACGTCGCGTACGAAGCGGCGACGGCGGACCTCGGCGACGTGAACATGATCGACCCGTACCATCTGGAAGCATACGGACAGACGACGGTCAACTACAACAGGGACATCGAGTGTTTCCCCATCGTACGCTCCATTCTTGCCAAGATCACGGGGGACGAGAGCATTTACCAGTCTCCTACGGACATGGGCGTGAACATGGCGGGGTTCGGCATTGTGGACGACGAGGCCTGCCGCATTGCCGCAAGACAGGAGATCATCCGCCGCTATTACAAGGCGGCGTGCGATTACAAGACGGGCAACGCAAATGCGGAAACGGTGGAGCGCATTCGCCTTTTGATGAACGAAAACAAGATCGAACTCTCCGAGCGGCCTGTCTCCAAAGTTGCGCTGGACCGCGCGGAATCGTGCGGCAGCGCCGCCGTTGCACTGCAACTGGAGGACGGCTCCTTTGTCACGGGCAAATCGAGCAATCTGATGACCGCCTGCTCGAGCGCGGTCCTCAATGCGGTCAAGACGCTTTCGCACATTGCGGACGAAATGCTTTTGCTTTCGCCCATCGTGCTGGCGCCCATCATCGAACTGAAAAAAGAAGTCTTGCGCGAGGATAAGGTAAAACTTTCGCTCGGCGACGTGCTGACGGCGCTCTCTATCTGCGCGGCCACCAATCCCGTCGCGGAAAAGGCAATGGATATGCTGGTAAAGCTGCGCGGCTGCGACGCGCACGCTTCCTGCATCCTGCCCGAAAGCGACCTTTCCGTCATACGCAAGCTCGGCGTAAATCTCACCTGCGAACCGGAATACGGCAGCAAAGATCTGTACGGATTTTAAGGTTTCGGCAGGGGGAACAGGAGGAAAAATATGCAGACGTTGGACATTATCACGATTGTCGTCGCCGTCGTGCTCGCCCTTTTGGGGTTGGGGCTCGGCTTCGGCAAGACCCTGCGCTTCTTTACGCGGGGAATTTTCGGGATCGTCATTTCCGTCTTTGTGTGCTTCACGTTCGGCGGAATGATCAAGGGGATCCCTGCGGTGGCGGAATTTATCTCTTCCCTCAATCAGAAGCTGGGGGAGGCGTGGAGCTTTTTGCAGACCATTCACCTGGAAAGCGTTCTTTTCTACGTTCTTCTCTTTTTTGTCGTGCAGATCGTGCGCATCATTCTTGTCAGGTTCGTGTGCGCCGTGTTTGAGATCGACGTTTTGCCCATGCGTCTGATCAACAAGGTGCTCGGTATGGTGCTGATGGTCGCCGCCGTGTTCCTGCTCACGCTTCTGGTGCTCGCCGTGTTCCGCATGGTGGAGGACACCTCCTTCGTGCAGGACATCCTGCAAAAGATCGACGGGACTTTCCTCGGCAAACTGTATGAAAACAATCCCGTCAAATTTGTCGTGGAAACTCCCACGGCATAAAAATGAATTTGCGGCGCGCGGCGGATTTTTCCTCCGCGCGTTTTTTGTAAAAAGACCGCTTTTTCCCCTGCGCAATCCGAACAAAAAATGGCGGGATTTTTCTTGCTGAAATTCGTTGACAAAATACAAAGAATGGTCTATACTGTATATGTAAATCGAGAGCAAGCACAAGATATTGTGTTTTGAAAGACGGCTTTTCGCAACTGGTGGAAGTGCAGGTTTACTGCGGGGGAGCGGAAAGCGGCATTTGCCGACCACCTGGGCAGCTTACATTTCGCTGCTCAGGTTTTATTTTTCTGAAAAAAGGAGAGAGAAGGTCATGCGTACACAGTTCAAAGACGGGACATACACCCAAAAGATCGACGTCAGAAATTTTATTCAGACAAATTACACGCCCTATGAAGGGGACGAAAGTTTTCTCAGCGGCCCCACGGCCCGCACGCAAAAGCTGATGGAAAAGGTCAACGCCCTTTTGAAGGCGGAGAGCGACAAGGGCGGCGTCCTGGACGTGGATACCGAACACGTTTCCTCCTTGCTCAGCTATCCCGCGGGGTACATCGACCGCGAAAACGAGATCATCGTCGGCCTGCAGACAGACGAACCCTTAAAGCGCGGCGTCAACCCGTTCGGCGGGATCCGTATGGCGCGCCAGGCCTGCGAGGCGTACGGCTACAAGCTTTCCGACATCGTGGAAACGGAGTTCAGCTATAAGACGACGCACAACGACGCCGTGTTCCACGTCTATACGGACGAGATGAAGGCAGTCCGCCATGCGGGACTTCTGACGGGACTTCCCGATGCTTACGGCAGGGGCAGGATCATCGGCGATTACAGGCGCGTTGCTCTGTACGGCGTCGACAAACTCATTGAAGAAAAGACCAAGGACAAAAAGGCGTACGGCGAAAAGCTGATGGACGAGCAGAACATCCGCACGCTGGAAGAGCTGTACAAGCAGATCGACTTTCTGAAAAAGCTCAAAGAAATGGCTTTGATGTACGGGGTGGATATTTCCGCGCCCGCACAGAACGCGAAGGAAGCCATTCAATGGACGTACTTTGCTTATCTAGCCGCCATCAAGGAGCAGAACGGCGCCGCGATGAGCCTGGGCAGGGTATCCACCTTCTTTGATATTTACATCGAGCGCGACCTCAAAGACGGCGTTCTCACCGAAGTGCAGGCGCAGGAGCTCATCGACGATTTTGTCATCAAACTGCGCATCACCCGCCAGCTCCGCACGTCCGAATACAACGATCTGTTCGGCGGCGATCCCACCTGGACGACGGAAAGCGTGGGCGGCATGGGCGAGGACGGCAGAACGCTCGTCACCAAAACCAGCTACCGCATTTTAAAGACGCTCTACAACCTCGGCGCCGCTCCCGAACCCAACCTCACCATTCTGTGGTCGGAAAAGCTTCCCGAAGCGTTCAAAAAGTATTGCGCGAAGGTCTCCATCGATACCGATTCCATCCAGTATGAAAACGACGACCTGATGCGCCCCATCTACGGCGACGATTACGGCATTGCCTGCTGCGTGTCCGCCATGAAGATCGGCAAACAGATGCAGTTCTTCGGCGCGCGCTGCAACCTTGCAAAACTTCTCCTGCTTGCGCTCAACGGCGGCAAGGACGAAAAGAGCGGCACCCGGCTCGGCCCCGAAGGGGAGAATTTTACGGGCGTGCTCGATTATAAAAAGGTGCGCGAAGCGTACCACAAATACATGGCATGGCTGTGCAGACTGTACGTCAACACGCTCAACGTCATCCATTATATGCACGACAAGTACGCTTACGAAAAGATCCAGATGGCGTTGCACGACACCGAAGTCGAGCGTTTTCTCGCCTGCGGCGTGGCAGGACTTTCCGTCGCGGTGGACTCCCTGTCCGCCATCAAATATGCAAAGGTGACGCCCGTCTACAACGATGCGGGGATCATCTGCGATTTCAAGATCGAAGGGGAGTTTCCCAAGTACGGCAACGATGACGACCGCGTGGACGACATCGCCGTCGACCTCGTCAAAGAGTTCTCCGACGAGCTGAAAAAGACGCCCGCTTACCGCGGCGCAAAGCACACGCTTTCCATCCTTACCATCACCTCCAACGTCGTGTACGGCAAAAAGACGGGCGCAACGCCGGACGGCAGGGCAGCGGGCGAACCGTTTGCTCCGGGCGCCAACCCCATGCACAACCGCGACCTGAGCGGGGCGCTTTCCTCCCTCAACTCGGTAGCAAAGCTTCCTTACGAATATTGCCGTGACGGCATTTCCAACACCTTCTCCATCGTGCCTTCCGCGCTGGGCGAAAACTATGAGGACAGGGCGGAAAACCTCACCGATCTCATGGATGGGTATTTCGGCCAGGGCGCGCATCACCTCAACGTAAACGTGTTCGACCGCGCAAGACTGGTGGCAGCCATGGAGCACCCCGAACTGTATCCCAACGTCACCATCCGTGTCTCCGGGTATGCGGTCAACTTCCATAAGCTCTCCAAGGCGCATCAGCTGGAAGTGCTGAAACGCACCTATCACGAACGCGTATGAGCGCGACGGGCTATATCGATTCCGTGTACAGCGGATCGGGCGTAGACGGAAAGGGACTGCGCTGCGTCGTCTTTTTCAGCGGCTGCAATCTGCGCTGTCCTTTCTGTCACAACCCGGAAACGCTGTACAAGCAAGGCAAAAAAACCTCCTCAGACGAACTGACGCAAAATCTCATGCGTTACAAAGGGTATTTCCGCCGCGGCGGCGTTACCGTTTCGGGCGGGGAACCTTTTCTGCAAAAGGAATTTTTCCTTGCCCTCGCCCGCTCTCTGCGGGAAAAGGGCGTCCACGTCTGTGCGGAAACAAACGGACATATCGCAGACGAGGAACTGATCGCCGCGTGCGACGCGATCATCTGCGACGTGAAAAACCAGGAGAGCGACGATCTTTCTGTGTACGAAACTTTTCTCTCCGAATGCAGACGGCAGGGGAAGGAAGTGCAGCTCACCTGCGTGCTGGTTCCTGAAAAGAACGGAACAGAACAAAAAATTGCCGCGCTCGCTTCTCTCGCAAAAAAATACGGGATCCAAAAAATCAAGTTTTTGCCCTTCAGAAAACTCTGTGAAGAGAAATACAAAGACCTCTCTCTCCCGTTTCCGTATGCAGGATTCAGGGAAGGGGAACCCGAAGATGTCGGGCAGGCAGAGGCGATTTTTGCGGCGGAACTCGCAAAAAACGGCTGAAACAGAGTACTATGCGTGACATAATTCGCCTATAATAAAGAAAAAGAGCGGTTTTACCCCGCTCTTTTTTTATGGAAAGTTTTTGAAAGACAACCACGGCGCCGAAATTTTTCGGCGCCGTTGTTTTTCCGTTCTGATAAAAATTTCCCCTCCGTCCGAAAGACGGAGGGGAAAGATTATGGGTCGTTTATCCCAAAGATTTCAGGTACTTTAATGCTTCAATTCCTGCGATCATTCCGTCGTAAACGGCTTTGGCGATCTGCTGCAGGCCCGCCACGCAATCCCCCGCGGCGTAGATGCCGGGGATATTGGTCTCTCTCTTTTCGTTGACGGTGATCTTGTTGCCGCCGATCTCCAGGCCGAGCTTTTTGGCAAGCTCAAACGCGCCCGCCGAACCGCAGGCGATAAACGCTCCGTCAAAGTTTTCGCTCGTGCCGTCCTCAAAGACGATGCGCTCCAGCAGGTCCTCGCCCTCAAAGCGGTCGATCTTTTTCGTGTTGCAGGCAGGGGAATCGAAGGCGGGCTGTTCGCCGTTGGTGAGGATGGTCACGTCGTCGATGATGTTTTTCAAAACGGCGTATTCGCTCTTTGCATAGGCGCCGCTTCCGATGACGGCAACCTTTTTGTTGCGGAAGAAAAATCCGTCGCAGATGGCGCAATAGCTCACGCCTTTTCCCTCAAACTTTGCAAGGTCTTTGACGGGCGGGACATTGCGCGAAGTACCCACGGCAATGATGACGGCGCCCGCCGTCAGGGACGCGCCGTCCGTGGTCTTTACCTCGTAGCCGTCCGCGCCGAACTCGATGCCGCACACCTCCTTTTGCAGGAGTTTTGCGCCCAGGTTTTTCGCCTGGTTTACGCCGTCTTTTATCAGCTCGTTGGCGGAAATGCCGTTTGCAAAGCCGTAGTAATTCTGGATCGTGTCCGCCTTGGCGAGGGCGCCGTCGTCCTTTGCAAGGATGGTGACGGGTGCGCCGCCGCGCACGGCATACAGGGCGGCAGAGATGCCCGCGGGGCCGTGTCCGATGATGACGAGTTCTTTCATTTATTGCGGTTCCTTTGATTATTTCGTCACGCGGTAATATCCCTTTCTGGGTTTGGGATCGCTGTGCTTTCCCTTGTAAACATAGGAGAGGGCGACGATGATGATGCCCGCCGCGATCACTGCGATGACGATGTATGCCCAGACGGGGATGGGCAGTCCCTTCACTTCTTCCCACATTTCATTGACTTTGGCGTTTGTGGCATCGTCAAAGTGCTGCATGATGGCGCTGCGGTCGAGTACTTCCTGGGTGGGATACTGCGCGGAGATCTGGCGCTTTGCGCTCTCCGCGGAAACGTAGATAATGTAATCGCCGTCCTTGTACGCGCCGTCGCTCGTGCCGTTGAAGAAGTAATTCAGATCGTAGGGGACGAGGGGAGCGCCTTCTTCGTCGAGGTCGCCTTCCTCGCCTTCCGAGTACCAGTCGGTCATCTCCGTAAACACGGCGTCGCCGGCGATGGCGGAGGTGTAGCCGATGTAATTCATGTTTGCCACGGCATTTTCGGGGCGGGAGAGGAAGTCGATGAATTTCTGTGCCAGTTCCACGTTTGCGCCCTTGGGCATCACCCAGCCGTCAAACCAGATATTGGAGCATTCCTCGGGGACGATGTAGTTGAGGTAGATCCCCGGTTCTTCCTTGCCCGTTTCCTCGTTGAAGTAGGGTTCGGCGTCGTCCATGGTGTACACGGCGTCTCCGCTCCAGGCAAAGTTGATGCTGATCCTGCCCACGACCATGTCCTGTTTTCCGCTGTCCACTTCAAATCCGTACAGATTCTTTTTGAGTTCCAGCAGGGCTTCCTTGGCCGCTTCGATGGTCTTTTCGTCCGTGCGGTTCATGATCTCCGTCACTTTGGCGTTGTAAGCCATTCTGTCGAGTTCGCCCTTTTCAAATTGTTCTTTCAGGGCCATCAGCTCGTCGCGGTAGACGGCGGCAACGCCGAGGAAATAGGAATCGCGCACGCTGTCCTTGATGGTCGCCACGCTGGCGTATTGTTCCTGCCACAGCCCCGCCCAGCTGGAGAGATCTTCTTCCACGGTGTCGCTCAGCTCGGGGTTGTAGACGTAACCCATCGTTCCCCACATATACGCAACGGCGTATTTTGTCCAGCCGTTTTCTTCAAACAGCTCCTTGATGTAGGGGGAAGCGTATTTCATGTACGTGCTGTTTTGCAGAAATTCGTCGGTGAACGGTTCCACCATATCCTCCGAGATCATCTTCATGATCATGTAATCGGAGGGGCAGACGAGGTCGTACGCGCCGGGGTTGATCTGCAATTCGTTGTACATATTTTCGTTGGTGCCGAAGGTGGAGTATTCCACCGTCACGCCGTATTCTTCTTCAAATTCGGCGAGAAGGTCGACGTAATCGTCCTCCGTCGTTCCGTCCGAATTTTGCGTGGGTTCGCTGATGTAGTCCTCCCAGTTATAGACGTGCAGCACTTCTTTGTTCGTGTCCTTGCTGCATCCCGCAAGCAGAAAGACAAAGGGGAGGAGCAGGCAAAAGGAAAGGGCGAGGCTCACGATCTTTTTCATTTGCGCGCCCCCTTTTCCGCCTGAGGCTTGCGCGCGCGCAGGTTGATGACGAGCAGGACCGCGATCATCACGACAAAGATGAGGGCAGACAGGGCGCGCAGGGAGGGCGTGGAGTTGTTCGTGCCGTTTTTGACGGCATTGTAGACGTACGTACTGATGGTGTCGAACATGGGCGGCTTGGTGAACGCAGTGACGATATAATCGTCCAGGGACAGCGTTATGGACAGCATGAACCCTGAAACGACGCCCGAAAAGATCTGCGGCAGAACCACTTTAAACAGCGCCTGCGTGGGGCTTGCGCCCAGATCGAGCGCCGCCTCGTAGGTGTTGGAATCCATCTGTTTGAGCTTGGGCAGGACGGACAGCACCACGAAGGGGGTGCAGAGCACCATGTGTCCGACGAGCAGGGAAAAGTAAGTGCGGTACAGCATGACGGCGGAAAAGAGCAGAGCGAGGGAAATTGCCGTGACGATCTCCGCGTTGATGACGGGGATCTGGGACACCGCCTGCAAGGGCTTTGCCGCGCGCCTGCGGCTGTAAAAGATCCCGATGGCGCCCGCCGTTCCGAGCGCGGTGGAAAGCGCCGCCGCGGCGAGGGCAAGCCACACCGTGTTGAACAGGATCTGCATGATCTCCGCGTTCCTGAACAGCTGTCCGTACAGTTCAAAGGAGAAGCCGCCTTCCCATTTTCCGATGACGTTGGAGGTGGTGAAACTGTACACGACGAGCAGCAGAATGGGGGCGTAAATGAATACGAGCACGACCGCGCAAAGGGCGATCGATAAAATTTTCTTTACCATAAGTTAGCACCTCTCGCTTCGCGGTCGCTGTCTTTGAACCCGCCCGTCGCAAGCAATGTCAGGAAGATGATGACGAGCAGGATAATGGAGATCATCGAGCCCATGTGCCAGTTGTCATAGGAAGTAAAGTACTGATCGATGAGTTTCCCGAGAATGGTGATGTTGAAGTTGCTGAGCGTATCGGAGACGACGTAGTTCGTCATGGAGGGCATAAATACCATCGTTACGCCCGAAATGACGCCGGGCAGGGAGAGGGGGAAGGTCACCTTGGTGAATACGGTAAACTTGCTTCCGCCGAGGTCTGCCGCCGCTTCCAGGTAGCTGTTGTCCAGCTTTTCGAGGGTGGTGTAGAGGGGCAGGATCATGAAGGGCAGAAAATCGTACACCATGCCGATGATGGTGTTGAGGTAGTTCTGCGAGCCGAGCAGTCCGATGAGGTCGAGCAGTTCGCGCAGCGCGGTGATGCGCAAGACGAAGTTGATCCACATGGGCAGAATGAAAATCATGAGCAGCACATTCTTTTTGCGCAGTTTGCTGCGCGCGAGAATGTAAGCCACGGGATAGGCGATGAGGAGGCACGCCGCCGTGGAGATGATGGCCACGGTAATGCTCATCAGCAGGGTGGAAAGCTTTGCCGTACTCGTAAAGAAGTTGATAAAGTTGGCAAAGGAAAAGCGGATGGCGCCGTCCACCGTTTCGGTAAAGGCGTAAAAGAGGATGAGCAGCATGGGGATGATGACAAACAGGACGAGAAACAGCGCATAGGGGATGCAAAGCTGTTTTCTGGAAAAGTGCATCTGCATCATTTAACCTCCTGTTTGAGGCGCAAATGAATGTTTTCAGGCTTGATCTTCACGCTCACGTAGTCGTTTTCGTTCCAGAGGTCGGGGCAGTCAAAGACGTAATCCTCCTCGTTTTCCTCGGTGCGCACGATGTACTGGTAGTGGTCGCCCTTGTAGATGAGCTGGACGATGTGTCCGCGCGCGCCGCCTTCGTCGGCGTTGTCGCTGATCTCGATGTCCTCCAGTCCCACTTCTACGGTGACGTCCGTGTCGGTCAGGTCGAGCTTTTCGCCTTCCGCCGTGATGAGGTAACCCTCTTCGTCCAGGTACGAACCTGGATAGAGGGAGGTCACGTCGCATTCAAATTCGCCGTCGCCGAAAACCACGGTGTTTTTCTTGGTGATATACCCGTCGTAGACGTTGGCGGTAAATTCCTTTTTCATGATATGGAGGGAGTCGGGCTCGATGTTCATGCCTATCACGTCGCCGATGTTGCGGCTCTGCGTGCTCTGAATGACCACTTCCGCACGTCCGACGAGCGCGGTGATCTCGTAATGCACTCCCTTGAACACGACGTTGATCACCTTGCCCGTCAGCATTCCTTCTCCGGGCGCGGTCATCACGATGTCCTCGGGGCGCACGACGACGTCCACCTTTTCGTTCTTGTCAAAGTCGTCCACGCACTTGAAATTGTGGTTGCAAAAGCGCACGGTGAGCTTGCCCACCATGGTCCCGACAAAGATATTGCTGTCCCCGATAAAGTCCGCCACAAAGGCGTTTGCGGGCTCGTTGTAGATAGAGGTAGGGGTTCCGATCTGCTGGATGCGCCCGTCCTTCATGACGACGATGGTGTCGCTCATGGTCAGCGCCTCTTCCTGGTCGTGCGTGACGTAGATAAAGGTGATGCCCAGCTTTCTGTGCATCTCTTTCAGCTCCAGCTGCATTTCCTTGCGCATCTTCAAATCGAGCGCGCCGAGCGGTTCGTCGAGGAGCAAAATCTCCGGTTCGTTGACGATGGC
>DXFX01000057.1 GCA_019114245.1 Candidatus Borkfalkia faecipullorum
GGCCTGCACGTCCAGTTCCTTTGCAGACTTTTCAAACAATTCCAAAAATTCTTCCGCGGTCATCCCTCCGCGCTTTTTTTCCATCATTTGCATTTACTCCTTTGGAGTATTATAATACTCCTTGTGAAAGATGTCAAACCAATCAAATTTGTTTTTTCGGCCGCGACCTTTTTCGGCGGCAGCAGATTCCGATTCCCTTGTCCGCCCCCGCCGCAAGGTCTCATCGCCCCTGCCGTCACTTGATTTTCGTGGGAATATCAAGCATTGCAAGCCGCTGAAATGACATAATAAGATGAATTCATCTGAAACGTTTGACGAATTTTGTCGAAACCTTTTGAGAGGAGGAAAGCACCGATGGATCATCTGAATTCTTTTGCGGATTGCCTGAAAGAGCTCCTTGCCGAAAACGGCCTTTCTATGAGAGAGCTTTCCGAAAAGAGCGGCATACGCTTATCCAGACTGTACGATTTTCTGAGCAGGAAACACGTTCCCTCCCTGCAGAACGCCGTAAAAATTGCCGATGTGTTTTGCTGTCCCCTGGATTACCTGTTCGGATTTGCCGCAGACTATGCCCCGCAGACTTTCACCGTGAACGGCACCGTTTCGCAAAACGTAAAGGCGGCAATGGACAACTCGGGAATGACGCGGTACCAACTCCACAAAAAGACAAAAATTGACGAAGCGCAGCTTTTGCGCTGGTATGCGGGGAAACAGACCCCTTCCCTCGTCAGCCTGGTTGCCTTGGCGGAGGCGCTTGACGTTTCCCTCGATTCTCTCGCGGGCAGAACTTAAAAACCAAACAGCGGCAAACCGAACGGTTTGCCGCTGTCTTTATACGATCAATTTTTTTGCGCTTTTTCTTCCTGTTCCATGTTTTCGCGCGCGGTTGCCAGCATGAGTTTGATGCGGTTTTCCTGGTTGACTTTTGTGGCGGAGGGGTCGTAGTCCACCGCGACGATGTTTTCGTGCTCGTACATCTGCTTTAATGTGCGGATGGTGCCCTTGCCCGCAATGTGGTTGGGCAGACAGCCGAACGGCTGGGCGCACACGATGTTGTCCGTACCCGTTTCCGCGAGCGCGGCCATTTCCGCGGGGATCAGCCAGCCTTCCCCCATCTTCACGCCCTGGTTGATGACTTTGTCCGCACAGCGGCGCAGATGCTCGAAATCGTGCAGCGGCTCAAAGCCGTACTCTTTCATCATGCGGATGATCTTTTTCTGCACCCCGTACAAATATTTATACGCGAGCGCGAACAGCGGGGTGGACGCATTCTTTTTGTTGTACAGTTTTGCGTCGTTGACGTTGTTGACGGCGCAGTACATGACGTAGTCCATCAGCGCGGGAACGACGGGTTCGCATCCTTCGGACAGCAGGAAATCTTCCAGATGGGAATTTCCGAGCGGCGAATACTTGACGTAGATCTCCCCGACGATGCCCACCTTGATCTTTTTTTCCGTACTGCGGCGCACGGCCGAAAAGCGTTGGAGGAGCGCTTTTGTCCACTTTTTGTACGAACGGTACTTGTTTTTGTCGAACGCCTCGCGAATGACTTTCAGGCAATCCTCGCGCGCGGCGTCGGAAGCGCCCGCTTCCAGTTCGTACGGTTTGCACTGGTTGTACAGGGACATGAGCACGTCCCCGTAAAAGACGGCAAACGCGAGTTTGAGGATCATTTTCAGCGTGACGGGGAACCCGCTGTCCTTTTCCAGTCCGGCAAAGTTGAGGGAAATGACGGGGACTTTGGGGAACTCCGCCTTGAGCGCCTTGCGGATGAGCGGGATATAGTTGGACGCGCGGCATCCGCCGCCCGACTGCGTGATCATGACCGCCGTGTGTTCGGGGTCGTATTTCCCACTTTTGAGCGCGTCGATAAACTGCCCCGTGACGCACAGCGCGGGATAGCAGGTATCGTTGTGAACGTGTTTGAGCCCCTCGTCGATGACGGCGCGCGAATCGTTGTGCAGGACCTCTATATCCCAGCCGTCCTTGCGCAGGAAATCGACGATGATGCCGAAATGGAAGGGAAGCATATCGGGAATGAGGATCTTGTGCGTGTGCTTCATTTCGGGCGTAAATTTGGGGTACGTATCGCGGAAATCCGCGACGGGAACATTTTTATTTTCTTTCATCGGAACGCCTCTTCTGTTCTTCAATGGCGGCGAGCATACTGCGCAGACGGATCTTGACCACGCCGAGGTTGTTGATCTCGTCGATCTTGATCTGCGTGTACAGCCTGCCGCGGCTTTCCAGCATGGCGCGCACCTCGTCCGTCGTGATGGCGTCGATGCCGCACCCGAAGGAGACGAGCTGTACGAGATTGACGTCGCTGTGTTCGGTGACGTATTCGGCGGCGCGGTACAGGCGCGCGTGGTACGTCCACTGATTGAGCACGTTGACCAAAACGTGCTTGCCCTTTTCAAAGACGCTGTCCTCCGACAGGACGGCGATGCCAAGCGAAGTGAGAAGTTTGCCGATGCCGTGGTTGATTTCCGGATCGACGTGGTACGGCCTGCCCGCCAGCACGATGACGGGTTTGCCTTCCTTGCGCGCTTTGAGCAGGATCTCCTCCCCTTTCGCGTACACGTCCGCATAGAATTTGTTCAGACGGGCAAAGCCTTCTTTCAGCCCCGCCCTGATCTCCGCGGCGGAGAATTTATAGCGTTTCAACGCGTTTTTGAGGGCACGTACCGCCGTTTTCTCGTCGTTCAGATCAAGATAGGGCATGATAAAGTTGTCGTTTGTCAGGCGCTCGTTGTTGGCTTTGAGAAGTTCGGGATAGTACGCCACCACGGGGCAGTTGTAATGGTTGACGGAATCGTGTTCGTCCAGATTGTAGCTTTCACAGGGGAAGAAAATGAAATCCACGCCCGCGTCCAGCAGGCTTTCGATGTGCCCGTGCGTGAGCTTTGCGGGATAGCACACGGTGTCGCTGGCGACGGTGTGCTGGCCCTTGAAGTACAGACTGCGCGAGGAGCGCTCGCTGAGCACCACCTCAAAGCCGCAGCGCTCGAAAAAGCCCGCCCACAGCGGCAGCTGTTCGTAAAATCCCAGCGCGAGCGGAAGCCCTACCCTGCCGCGCTTTCCCTTGCTGCCTTCCACGCTTTGGAACAGCCGCTCGTACTTATAGTTGTACATATCCAGCTCGTCCGAATGCGGTTTGAGCCCCGCGCCCTTTTCGCACTTGTTGCCGGAAATAAATTTTCTGCCGTCCGAAAAGCCGATGACGTTGACGTTACAGTGGGAAGTGCAGCCCTTGCAGGTATGGCTTTTGGAAGTGTATGTAAAGTTTTTGAGTTCCTCTTCCGTGATGACCGTGCTTTCGCCGCGGATGTTTTCCTTGGCGTACAGAGCCGCGCCGAAGGCGCCCATCAGCCCCGCAATGCCGGGGCGGACAACGCGCTTGCCCGTCTCCTTTTCAAAACAGCGCAGCACGGCGTCGTTCAGGAAAGTGCCGCCCTGCACGAGGATATGTTCGCCCAGCTCGTCCGGCGTTTTGGCGCGGATGACCTTGTAAATGGCGTTTTTGACGATGGAGGAAGAGAGCCCCGCGGAGATGTCCTCCACGCTTGCCCCCTCTTTCTGCGCCTGCTTGACCGAGCTGTTCATGAACACGGTGCAGCGGCTGCCCAGTTCGACGGGGTGTTTTGCAAACAGGCCGAGTTTGGAAAACTCGTCTATTTCCATGCCCATCGCCTTGGCAAAAGTCTGGATAAAGGAGCCGCACCCCGACGAGCACGCCTCGTTGAGCATGATGTTGTCGATGGCGCCGTTTTTGATTTTAAAGCACTTGATGTCCTGCCCGCCGATGTCGATGATGAAATCCACTTTGGGATCGAAATGCACGGCGGCTTTGAAGTGTGCCACCGTCTCGACGATGCCGAAATCCGCCTTGAAGGCGGCCTTCATCATGTCCTCGCCGTAGCCCGTGACCGCCGCGCCCGCAATGCGGAGGCGCCCCTCGCTGAGCGCGTAGATCTCGCGCAGGCGCTCGGCGACGATATCCAGCGGCTGGCCGTTGTTGGACTGATAATGCTGGTACAAAAGCCTGCAATCGGGGGTGATGAGCACGAGTTTTGTCGTGGTGGAACCGCTGTCCACGCCGAGATAGGCGTCCCCTTTGTATTCCTTGATGTCCGCAAAGGCGAGGTCGCTCGCCTTGTGGCGGGAGACAAATTCTTCGTACCCTTCCCTGTCGGCAAACAGCGGTTCGCCCGTGACGATGTCGTCACTCTCCTTCACGGAAGAAATGCGGGAAATGATCTCTTCCAAAGGGAGCGGCTCCACGTTCTGCGAATACAGCGCCGCGCCGATGGACATGAAGCAGGGCGCGTTTTCGGGGAAAATCGCGTGCTCGCCGTCCAGATGAAGGGTGTCGCAGAAAGCCTTGCGCAGCCCCTTGATAAAGTACAGAGGCCCGCCCAAAAAGAGCACTTTGCCCTTGATGCGCCTGCCCTGCGCCAGGCCCGAGACCGTCTGATCGACCACCGCCTGGAAAATGCTGGCGGAGATGTCCTCCTTTTTGGCGCCCTGGTTTAAAAGCGGCTGAATGTCCGATTTGGCAAACACGCCGCAGCGGGAAGCGATGGGATACACCTTTTCCGCCTGCAGGGAGAGCTTGTCCATCTCGTCCACGGTGAGGTTGAGCAGGGTGGCCATCTGGTCGATAAAGGCGCCCGTACCGCCCGCACAGGAACCGTTCATGCGCTGTTCGGTGCCGCCCGTGATAAAGATGATCTTCGCGTCCTCGCCGCCCAGCTCCACCGCCGCGTCCGCGTCGGGATAGTACTTGCGGATGGCGGTAAACGCCGCCTGCACTTCCTGTACGAAGGAAAGCTTTGCGCGTTCGGCAAGCCCCAGCCCCGCGGAACCCGTCACGCTGACGCAGAACTCCTGCGCGCCGAACTTCTGTTCCACAATGGAGAGCTGGTTGAGAACGCACTCTTTGACGCGCGCAAAATGGCGCTCGTAACTCGTATATAAAACTTGCAGATCTTCGGAAAGCACGGTCACTTTTACCGTGGTCGATCCTACGTCGATCCCCATTTTTTTCGGCATTTTCTTCTGTCCTCAAACCTTTTTTCGTCGATAAAAACTCAGACTGTGAATATTCTGTATTATTTTAACACAATTTCGGAAAAATTTCAAGGACCTGCCCGTGGTAAAATCCGCCGTAAACCGAGAAAAGTTTGTGAAAAGAAAGGCGCAGGCCTTGCCAAAAGCCTGCGCCCCGAAGCGATTTCACTTTATCCGATCTTGCGCACAAACGGATGATAGCCGAGGATCCCCTCTATTTCGTCCAGCGCCTCCTGCGGGATGCGGAACCCGCTTGCGGCGAGGTTGGTTTCCAGCTGTTCGGGCTTGCTTGCGCCCGTGATGACGGAGGAGATCTGCGGCAGGCGCAAAATCCACGCCAGCGCCAGCACGGCGAGCGGAACGCCCAGTTCCGCCGCAACGGCGGACAGTTTTTCCACCTTGTCGAGATTTTCGTCCGTGAGCAATTTGTTGATCTGTTTGTCCGCCTGGTGCGTCGCGCGCGAACCCGCGGGCAGCGGCTGACCCTTGCGGTATTTTCCCGTCAGAAGTCCCTGCGCCAGCGGGGAAAAAGGCACGATGCCGATGCCGTTTTCCGCACAGATCTGCACGATCTCGTCCTCAATGTAGCGGTCGATCATGTTGTACTGCGGCTGAATGACGCTCATCGGGCGCAGGTGCAGTTCCTTGATGACGGAGAGCGCCTTCATGATCTGCACGGGCGACCATTCGCTGACGCCGTAATACAGGATCTTGCCCTGCGCCACCATGTCCGAAAGAGTCTGCAACGTCTCTTCCACGGGCGTGGTGGGGTCGAAACGGTGGCAGAAATACAGGTCGAGATAGTCGAGCTTCATATTTTTGAGGGACGTATCCAGCTGTTCGATGATGTGTTTGCGGGAAAGGCCCCAATCGTTGGCTCCCCTGCCCATCGGGAAAAAGACCTTGGAGGAGACGATGTACGAGCTGCGCTTGTAATCGCGCAGGGCGCTGCCCAGGAATTTTTCCGCTTCCCCGCCGCTGTAAGCATCGGCACAGTCGAAAAAGTTGACGCCCGCGTCGTAGGCGGCGCGGATGCTCTGGCGCGCCGTTTCCGATGCACCCAATCCGTTGAGATCGGTCATCCAGCTGCCTATGGAGATCTCGCTGACTTTCAGCCCCCATTTTCCCAGATTGCGATACTGCATATTTCTTCCTCCCTGTGATTTTTCTTAATGATAGCACCGCCGCGGGGAAAAGTCAATCGATGCACAAAAAAATCGCGAGGGATTTTTTTCTTGATTTTTACGGGCGATTGTACTATAATATTGGAAATGATCTGGGAGGGAACCGCCTTGCCGAATATTATCGATCAGATGGAAGTTCATATCTTTGCCGCGCAGCTGGCGCGCCTTTCCCGCCTGACGGGCAAGACGGCAAACGCGGATTTTATCCGCGAAATGTACGAACGCGTCAAAGACCGCTACGTCGAGGAGCTGCAAAACCGCAAGATCCGTCTGCGCACGCTGGACGGCGCACGGCTGGACGAAATTGTCAGCTATATCTATTATTATCATATCTTTCACACCTCGCACCTGCCCGAAGAACTGACAAAAAAACTGGAATCGGACGAAAAATACAGGGAAATGCTCGTGCGCGACGTGGCCGTCTACATCGTCATCAACGAGCACCTGAACGTGGAGAAGATCTCCAACACCTCCGAATATTCCCCCGAGATCGCCGCCTACAACATGGCGTGCAGCTATTCTTTATACATTTTAGGCAGCTTTAAAGGCACGGACAGGCGCATGAACGGCATCAACAACCTGTTCAAAAAGGCGATGGTGACCATCAAGAGCGTCATTCACCTGCTTGCCGCGGGCAACAGCTGCGACGCCGTCATCCTCTGGCGGCACCTGCACGAGCTGGAATGCGTGCTCATCGTCCTCTGCACCAAGGGCGAGGACTTGTTTTTCCGCTATATCAAGCACATGGAATACTTCGACATGGAGGGAAATCCCCGCGCGGAGGAACTGCAGCAGCGCCTTTCGGAAGAATGCAAGGCGTTCGGCGTAAAGGAGCGCAACGCCTTCATCAACTACGGCTGGCTGGAATACGTGGACGGATTCCGCGAAGGGTTCGGCAAAGAATACAGGCTGAACTTCAAGGACGGCCTGCAAAAGATCGCGGGGCTGAGCGCACGGCACGCCGCCTACGCAAGCGCCAGCAAGATCTTGCACCCCTCGGCATGGGTGGTGACCATCCGCGACGATAAGTTTTATAAATTTACCGTGTTCGAGCTGTTCCGCTCCCTCATCAACATCGTCACGCAGATCAAAGGCTATGTGGCAAGGTACCGCGACTTTTCGGAAAAGCCCGCAGAATGTGACAATTTTCCGAGAACGGTGGACGGATATCTGAACATGATCGCGCGAAACAACAAGATCATTGCCGCCAAATATATCAGAAAATAAAATTTACGCGCGCCGCTTACTTTGCGGCGCGCGTCTTTTTTATACGAGTTTTCCGATCTCGCTTTTCAGCTTTGCGATGATCTTTTTTTCCAGACGGGATATGTACGACTGCGAAATTCCCAACAGCTCGGCAACGTCCTTTTGCGTCATTTCCTCCCGCCCGTCCAGCCCGAAGCGAAGGTTCATGATGCGCCTGTCCCGTTCGGGAAGTTTTTTCAGCGCGCCGCGCAGAAGATCGCGCTCCACCCCCGATTCCACGTCCTTGTACACCGCGTCCGTCTCGGTGCCGAGAATATCGGACAAGAGCAATTCGTTGCCCTCCCAGTCGGTGTTGAGCGGTTCGTCGAAGGAGACTTCGTTGCGCACCCGCACCAGCCTGCGCAGGTACATCAGAATTTCGTTTTCGATACAGCGGGAGGCATACGTGGCGAGTTTGATGTTTTTGTCGGGACGGAAAGAGTTGACCGCCTTGATCAGCCCGATGGTGCCGACGGAAACGAGGTCGTCCGCGTCCGCGCCCGTGTTGTCGAACTTGCGCGCAATGTACACGACAAGGCGCAGGTTGTGCTCCACCAGCGACGCCTTGACCTGTTCGTCCCCGTCCGAAAGCTTGCCGAGAAGGTCGTTTTCCTCCTCCGTGGAGAAGGGAAGGGGCAGCGCCTCGCTGCCGCAGATATAGTCGAGAACGTTCTGTTCCCCTTTCAGCTGACGTACAAATCTTAAAAGCGATGCGCGAATCCACCTGAGCATCCCTTTCACCCCCGCGCCTGAAAATTTTTCTCTTCCGCAAACGAAGCGGGAAGGATCAGCGAATATTCCCCCGACAGCGGGGAAGGGCTGACCGCAACCGTCACATCCTCTATTGTATGCCGCTTTTCCTGAAAATATATCTCTAAAAGGTCGATGCGGACGGCAAAAAATTCCGAACTTCCGTTGACCGTTTTCACCGCGATCTTTTCCGTTTTGCAGCCGTAAAAATCGCCGCACAGCTGCAAGACCGCCGCGCGCTCCGCCACGACGACGGGCTTTCCCCGCCCGTCCCGCAGGCGGTTGCCCGTATCGGCAAATCCGCGCAGGCGCAGCTCCTTTTCTCCTTGGTGAAGGACGCATTCCAGCGTGCAGGAAAGCACTTTTGTATGCGCCAGAAGCGCCCTGACAAGCTTTTCCCCCAAAAAGACAAAGCACACGCACCCCGCCACCAGCGCGCCCGACGGAATGCCGTACACGGTGTAGACGAGCGTGCTCCCCTGCGCGCCCGTGCTCTGCCCGCAAAGAGCGGTGAGCGCGCCCGCAAAGGCGAACATATACCCCACAAAGGCGAGAGAACAGTACGCATAACTGCGCTTTTTTTCAAAGTGTGCGGCCGTGAGCGGAAGCAGAAGCGCCACCGCGTATTTTAAAAAAAAGTCCGCCGCGGCGGGAAAGGTGCAGTACAGACACAAGACCGTGTACCCTACCCCGAGCGCCGTTCCGAGAAGGGCGGAAAGCAGGATACGCGGCAAAACGCATTTTCCGCGGACCGTGCGCACGGCGAGCCAGAGAAGGGCGGCATCCGCACAGAAGTTATCGAGGATGAGAAGATCGAGATAGACGACCACGTCGCACCTCCTTCCGTCCATGACAGTATAAATCTGCTCACGGCTGTTTTTTTGGAAAGAGTTGGCGCAACCCGTCGATTTATGAAAAAAACGTATCTTTTTCTCTCCTTGCAAAGCCGCAAAGCACGGGCGCATTGCCTCCCCTGTTTAAAAATGACTTAAAAACGCCCGGCTTTCGGCAATTTCGGAAAAGAGATTGACTTTTTATCCCTCCTGTGTTATACTTTTCACGCAATAAGGAGGGAATAGAAATGACGAAAAAGAGATTTCTTTGTTGCCTTTGCCTGGCAATTTTTACCGCGGTCTCCTTGTTCGGGTTTACCGCTTGCGGCAACGGTTCTTCTTACGATGACTCGGCGCTTATCGACCGCATCGAGGCGCTGGAAGATCAGATCACACAACAAGGTGAAACCATCAAAAACCAGCAGGATACGATCGACGAACAAGACGAAACCATCAAAAACCAGGCGGCATCGATCAGTGTTTTGCAAAACAGCATAACGGAATTGCAAACGGCAAAAACAAAATTGGAAGAACAAATTACCTCGTTGGAAAATGACAATACCGCAAATAAAACAGATATTCAAACGCTCAAAACGAAAGTAGAAGCGCTTGAAGCCGCAAACGCGAACTTTCAGCAGCAACTCGCCGCTTTGGATACTTCGTCCGACACGTTTGCAGATGACCTCGCCGAACTCACTTCCAATTACAACAGCCTCACAGCCAGCGTTCAGAACGCAGCACACATTGAAAGAGTTGTTGTAACAAAAGAAAATATTGAAACAAATCCTCTTATCAAAGATGTTCGGATATACTCAACAATTTCATCTAAGACGGGAACAGTTTCCTTAACTACTTCTATCCATTATAACGCAGTATTCTTCCCGTATCACCTTGCTGTATGTAAAGTGAATTTAACTTACGAAGAAAATAGATACGATTATAGCGTTCCAATTGTCAAAGAAAATGCTGATGAAAGCGGAAAGGTTTCGGGTTCTTATACTACTGATATTAAACCGACAGACATTAGCGCCGTTACAGCAGATTGGATTGAAATAGTTTTATATAAGTTAACTTAAAACCAATTTTCTTATTTTTACACTTTGCCTCACTTTTGTGAGGCATTTTTTTACAAAACTAACATACGTTGCAAGACTTTTCGGACACAGACAGGCAACCACGCACCCGAAAACAAGGCCCCGCCATACGTCAATCCGTCCGCTATGCAACAAAAAAAACGCCCGCGTTTGCGGGCGTTTTTTTAAAATCTGTCGGGCAGTTGCATTTTGTCCTTTTCGGAAAGGGGGCGGATGACGCGGCAGGGATTGCCCGCCGCAAAGACGCCTGCGGGAATGTCCCTCGTGACCACACTGCCCGCGCCGATGACGCTGTCGTGACCGATGGTCACGCCGCCGCACACCACGACGCAGCTGGCAAGCCAGACGTTATCCCCGATGGTGATGGGCTTTGCATACTCGTAATCGAACATATTCCCCTGCCTGTCCCTGCGCATATTTCTGTCGCAGGCGAGCATGGGATGCACGGGCGTGGCGATGGTGACGTTGGGGCCGAACATACAATTTTTCCCAACGTAAACGGGCGCCGTATCCAGCACGGTGAGGTTAAAATTGGAATAGAAATCCTCCCCCACGTGCAGATTGCAGCCGTAATCGAAGCGGATGGGAGGTTCGCAGAAATAACGCTCCCCGTGGCTTCCGAACAGCTGCGCCAAAAGGCCGATGCGGAGTTCTGTCTCGTCCTCCTCGCTGTTGTTGTAGCGGTAATAAAGCCTGCGTGCACGCTTGCGCATCTGTACAAGATGCTCCTCGGCGGGATTGTACAGCTCTCCGCGCACCATTCTGTCGTATTCGCTCTCCTCATTCAGCTGTTCCGCCATGCGGTTCAGCTGTTCCTGCGAAAAATCTTCCTGCATAGAGGCGAGTTTTCCGTAAGCCATTTTGTCGTGATGAATGGTCATGTTTTCCTCCTTTTCGTACAAAAAATGCAGCTACGTATGTATAAAATCCGCCCCCGCGAAGGGGGGGGCGGAAATTTTCAGGCGCTCTTTTTGATGAGCTGAGGTTTTGCATTGCCGAGCACGCAGTCGCGCGTGATCTTCACTTCGCTGATGTCGCCGTCCGAGGGGATCTCGTACATGACGTCCGTCATCAGATTTTCGATGATGGTGCGCAGTCCGCGCGCCCCCGTCTTGAGCTTGATGGCCGTATTGGCGATCTCGCTGACCGCGGCGGGATCGAAGGAAAGCTTGACGCCGTCCATTCCGATGAGCTTCTGGTACTGTTTGATGAGCGCGTTTTTGGGTTCGGTGAGAATTTTGACCAGAGCGCTTTCATCCAACGGCTGCAGGTTGACGACGATGGGAACGCGCCCCACAAATTCGGGGATCAGGCCGAACTTGGTGAGATCCTGCGGCTTGACGTCGTCAAACAGCTGGTAATCCATCTCGTCCGTGTTTTTCACCTTGCCGCCGAAGCCGAGGGAAGTGTCGTCCTTGCGCGCCTGCACGATCTTGTCGAGCCCGACAAACGCGCCGCCACAGATAAAGAGAATGTTTGTGGTATCGATGCGCATACATTCCTGCTGGGGGTGTTTTCTGCCGCCCTGCGGGGGAACGTTGGCGATGGTGCTTTCGATGATCTTCAAAAGAGCCTGCTGGACGCCCTCGCCCGAAACGTCGCGGGTGATGGAAACGTTTTCGCTCTTGCGGGCGATCTTATCGATCTCGTCGATGTAGATGATGCCGCGCTGGGCCTTTTCGATATCGTAATCGGCATTCTGAATGAGTTTGAGCAGGATATTTTCCACGTCCTCGCCCACGTACCCCGCTTCCGTGAGGGTGGTGGCGTCAGAAGTAGCAAACGGGACGTTGAGGATCCTTGCCAGCGTGCGGGCGAGAAGCGTTTTGCCGCAGCCCGTGGGGCCGAGCAGAAGGATGTTGCTCTTTTCGATCTCCACGTCATCCTTTTTTGCCGTCATTTCGCTGTTGATGCGTTTATAATGATTGTACACGGCGACGGACAGCACCTTTTTGGCTTTGTCCTGGCCGACGATGTATTTATCCAGTTCTGCCTTGATTTCGGCAGGTTTTTTGAGTTCCACGGCTCCTGCGGGTTTTTCTTCCGCGGCGCGGATCTCCTCGTTGCAGATCTCCACGCACTCGTCGCAGATTGCCAGCCCGTCCGGGCCGCTGATGAGTACTTTTGTGCGGCTTTTGGGTTTGCCGCAGAAGGAACAGCACTGTTCTTCCATATCTTTTACCTCCTTCCGCAGGCCGTGCGCCTGCGGGACTTGTGAGGGCTGAGAACAAAGAGACGCCGCGGTTGCGTACAGTGTATGAACGAACGGCGGCGTTGCCCTCTCCTGCAAAATGCAGGCTTATCTTTTATAGAATACGTTGTCCACAAGCCCGTAATTTTTGGCTTCTTCCGCGGAGAGATAGTTGTCTCTGTCCGTATCGCGTTCGATTTCCTGGATGCTCCTGCCCGTGTTCTGGGCGAGGATGCGGTTCATTTTATCCTTGATTTTGAGGATATGTTCCGCCTGAATTTTGATGTCGCTCGCCTGACCCTGCGCACCGCCGAGGGGCTGATGGATCATGATCTCGCTGTTGGGCAGAGCAAAGCGCTTGCCCTTTGTGCCGCTGGACAGGAGGAAGGCGCCCATGCTTGCCGCCATGCCGATGCAGATGGTGGAGACGTCGCAATGGATGTACTGCATGGTGTCGTAGATCGCCATGCCCGCCGTCACGCTGCCGCCGGGGCTGTTGATGTACAGGCTGATGTCCTTGTTCATGTCCTTGGCTTCGAGGTAGATGAGCTGGGCAACGATGGTGTTTGCCATGCCGTCGCCGATCTCACCCGAAAGGAAGATGATCCTGTCCTCGAGCAATCTCGAATAGATGTCATACGAGCGTTCCCCGCGGCTGGATTGCTCCACGACCATGGGGATCAGGTTATTTCTGATCTCGTTCATTTTCACTCCGTTTTATAAATTGGGGCTTCGGCGCGGGAATTACTCCGCTTTGTCCTCTGCCTTCTTTGCGGTTTTCTTTGCGGGAGCCTTTTTGGCAGTCTTTTCCTCGCCTTCCGCTTTCTTTGCAGTCTTTTTGGCTGCGGGTTTTTCTGCGCTCTCTGCCTTCTTCGCGGTCTTCTTGGCTGCGGGTTTTTCTGCGCTCTCTGCCTTCTTTGCCGTCTTCTTGGCTGCGGGTTTTTCTGCGCCCTCCGCCTTCTTTGCCGTCTTCTTGGCTGCGGGCTTCTTCTCCTCTGCCTTTACGGGTTCGGAGACCATGTTGTTGCTCGCTCTGAGCATTTCAAACAGCTTGTTGATGACGATGTCGTTGGCGATGTATTCGCGCTGGGAAGCGTCCACGTCTTTTTTGTACTCTTCCAGCGTCTTATTGGCCGCCTTTGCAAACTCTTCGAGCTTGGCGTCGATCTCGGCTTCTTCCGCCTTGATCCCCTCTTCGCGGATGATCTTATCCACGACCAGCTGGCTCTTCACCGTTTCCGTCGCCTGCGCGCGGTATCCCTCGCGGAAGGTTGCAAGATCGGTGCCCATGTATCTGAGATAGTCGGCAAGTTTCATGCCGCCGTACTGCATTCCGAGGCGGTACTCCATGTTGCGCATCATCATGTCCATCTGGCTCTCGATCATGGCGTCGGGGATCTCCACTTCGGAAGTTTCGGTGATCGCCTTGACGATGTTGTTTTCCGTCTCCGCGTCGCCCTTTTCCTTCGCCTGTTTTTCCAGGCGTTCGCGCGTCTCTTTCTTATACGCGTCCACGCTCTCCGCGCCAGCCGCGTCCTTGATGAACTCGTCGTTTATCTCGGGAAGCTCTTTCTTTTCCAGCTTGTGCAGGGTGACCGCAAACACGGCGTCCTTGCCCTTGAGGTTTTCCGCCTGGTAATTTTCGGGGAATTTGACCTTGACGTCCTTGCTTTCGCCCACGTTCATGCCCACGACCTGTTCTTCAAAGCCGGGGATAAAGGAGCCGCTGCCCAGAACGAGGGGATAGTTTTCGGACGTGCCGCCCTCAAACTTTTCTCCGTCCACGCTGCCCGAGAAGTCGATGGTGGCGGTATCTCCGTTTTCTGCCGCGCGGCCCTCTACCGCCACGAGGCGGGAGTTGCGCTCCTGCAGACGTTTCAGCTCCGCTTCCACGTCCTCATCCTTAACATTATACTCCACTTTCTGAATGTTTATACCCTTGTAAGCGCCCAGCTTGACGTCGGGTTTGACGGGAACGGTGGCGACGAGAACGGCGCCCTTGTCGCTGATGTCCTCGACGGACAGTTCGGGCTGGCCGACAACGGTGAAGTTGTCCTTTTCCTTTTCGATGATGTCGTAATAGTGTTCGGAATAGAGATTGTTGAGCGCGTCCTCATAAAAAACGCCCTTGCCGTAGTTGAGCTCGATCACGTGTCTGGGAGCCTTCCCCTTGCGGAATCCGTTGACGAAATATTTGCCGCGCGTCTGTTCGTACGCTTTCTGATTTGCGGCTTCCCATTCCTTCGCGTCGAAGGTCATGGTAATTTTGACTGTGCTCTTTTCAGCGGAATTTACTTCGTATTTCATAGTAGTTTCTCCTGCTATTAGTTGCCTTTTTACTCGTTATAGTATTTTAGCACAATCGCGCTGATTTGCAAAGCGTTTTTACACATTTGATTTACTTTTTTTCAAGAATACGCTATAATACCACCAAAGGAGACTACTATGCCACAGGACGCCTTTACTTTAAGACACATTGCCCGCGAACTCGACCAAGCTCTTCGCGGCGGAAAAGTAAATAAGATCATCCAGCCCTCCCGCGACGAGGTGGACATCCTCTTCTACGCGGGCGGAAAGACGAGAAAACTGGTGCTCAACACCAACGCTTCACTGGCGCGCGCCATTCTGTCCGACATTCCGCGCACCGCGCCAGACGTCGCGCCGAACTTTTGTATGCTGCTGCGCAAGCACCTGACGGGCGCCACGCTGACGAGCGTGGCGTTGCAGGGATTTGAGCGCATCCTCGCCTTCACTTTCGACTGCCGCAGCGAATTTTCCTGCGCGGAGCGCATCCTGTACGCGGAGATCATGGGAAAGTATTCCAACCTCATCCTCACGGAGGGCGGGATCATTTCGGGCGCGCTGAAAATTTCCTCCCTGCAGGAAAACTTTAAACGGGTGCTCTTTCCCGGAGTGAAGTACGAGCCGCCCCAGCCGCAAGACAAGGCGAACCCTTCCGACGTCGCCGCCGTGGCGGCGGCGCTTTCCGCCTTTGGCGGAGGGGATGTTGCGGAGTTTCTCTTCAACCGCATTTCGGGGCTTGCCCTGCCCACCTGCCGCCTGCTGGCGAACCTTCTTCCCCCGCCCCCTTACGGGCAAAACGTCGCGGAAATTGCACAACGTATCCACGATTTCGTGTTTTCCGACGAAGTTTCCCCCGCCGTGGAACGCATCGGCGGCGAGGCAAAAGATTTCCACGCCCGCTTTGACGGGGAACGCTATCCCACCGTCAACGCCGCCGCGGACGTGTACTACACGGAGCGGGAGACGGGCAAAGCCTTTGCGGAAAAAAAGAGAAAGCTGGAAAGCCTGCTCCTTGCCCGCCGCAAGAAAGAGGAGAAAAAGCTCGCCCTCCTGCGCGAGCGCGAACACAGCTGTGCGGACATGGAAAAAAACCGCATTTACGGCGAACTGATCACCGCCAACCTGTACGCGCTGAAAAAGGGCGCGGAGGGGTGCGAACTCGTCAACTACTACGACGAAAACGCCGCCACGGTAAAAATTCCGCTGGACAAGACGCTCACGCCCGCGCAGAACGCGCAGAAATACTATAAAAAGTACAACAAGCAGAAGCGCACCCTCGCCGCCGTCCTTCCGCAGAGGGAGGAAGCGGAGGCCGACCTCGACTACACGCAGAGTATGCTCTCCGCGCTGGAGCGCGCGGAAAACGCGCTCGATCTTGCGGAGATCGAGGAAGAACTGCGCGGCGCGGGACTTCTTCCCCCCGAAAAGAAAAAGGTGAAAAATCCGCCCGCCGTCCCCTTCCGCGCCTTTGAAAAGGGAAAATTCCGCATCTTTGCGGGCAGAAACAACGTGCAGAACGACAGGCTCCTGCGCGAGGCGGCGCCCGACGACGTCTGGCTGCACACGCAGAAATACCACAGCTCGCACGTGCTCATCCGCACGGACGGGCGAAAAGTCCCCGACGACGTTCTGCTCGCCGCCGCGGAGATCTGCGCCTGCTTTTCGGACGCAAAACAGGGAAACAAAGTCCCCGTGGACTACTGCGAACGCCGATTCGTCAAAAAACCGCCGCGCGCAAAGGCGGGGTTTGTCACTTACACCGATTTCAAAACCATTCTTGCCGATCCCGTCCGCCATGCGGAATTGGAGATCTGAACACCCTTTCCAAAGACGGCATATTTTGTAAAGCGGACTTTTTTTGCAAACTCCTTGCTTTCCTGCCTCTGCCGTGCTACAATACAGGAGATCACACCGCCCTTTCCGCAGAAGGGCAACGGGAGACGACATGGAAATTTTCAACAGAGTGATCGACATTGTCAACAACGTATTTCTTGTTCTGTGTTCGATCGCTTTTGCTGTACAGATCATTTACGTTCTGTTTTTCTGGCTGAAGCCGAAAAAGTATCCCCCCGCCAAAACACAGCACAGATTCGGGATCATCATTCCCGCCCGCAACGAGGAAGAGGTCATCGGCGATACCGTACGCAAACTTTTGCAGCAAAACTACCCGCGCGAACTGTACGACATCTTTGTGGTGGCGCACAACTGCACGGACAAAACCGCCGAACGCGCGCGGGAGGCGGGCGCCGTTGTCTTTGAATGCAACGACGACGACCCCAAACATAAGCGCGTGAGCTATGCCCTGCAATACGGATTCCGCAAAATTCTGGAAGAGTACGACAATTACGAGGCCTTTATCCGCTTTGACGCGGACAATCTGATGAACGACGATTTCATCGCCCGCATGAACGACGCCTTTGACGCGGGCGTGAAAATTGCAAAATGCTTTGAAAACAGCAAAAATATCGACCAGAACGTGTGGTCGGGCGTGTCCGGACTGTATTACATACGCGACAGCCGCATTGCCTGCCATGTGCGCTCCGCCCTGCACACCGATCAGATGCTGACGGGCGCGGGAATGATGGTGAGTGCGGACATCCTGCGCCGCCACAACGGCTGGAAATGTATGGGCGTGAGCGAGGACGCCGAGTTTACCCTGCAGGCGATGCTGGAAGGCGAACGCACCCGTTATGTGCCGGACGCCATCGTGTACGAGGACCAGCCCTCTACCCTGAGAGATACGGTCAACCGCAACAAGCGCATGGGAAACGGACTTTTCAAGCTGTTTTTTACGCACGGATTGCGCTGTTTCGGGAAATTTTTTACCACCTTCCGATTCGGCTTTCTCGACCTGTTCCTCACCCTGCTGTTCGTCCCCATTGCCGTGGTGGCCTGCACGTGGTTCCCGCTCTATTACGGGTATAAGATCATCGCGGCCGCCGTGCTGGGCGATACCGCAACGCTGATCATGTTCGGGAAACTCATCGGGTACATCCTTTTGTTCGCCTTTTACCTGCCCTTTACCCTGCAGTCTCTCCTGGCGGCACTGCTGGAAAGAAAGCGCATCAACGCTCCCTTTCACAAATTGCTGCCCGCCATATTTCTTTCCCCGCTGTTCATGATCGTGTACGCAATTTCCATCTGTCTCGGCGTGTTTTCGCGCCCGACCTGGAAAAAGATCAGGCGAAACGTGGCGCCCTCCCCCGCAGAAGGACAGGAAGAGCCGCCGCAGGAAGGAAAAGCTTGCGATGCCTCGGATCAGGAGATAAAAGAGCGGGACGATCCGCCCGCCGAAGAATAATCAGCCAAAAACACACGGAGGCAACCGCACAATAGTGCGGCTGCCTCCGTTTTCCAAAACGCACCATTCAGGAAGTGCGCTCAGAGCATGGCTTCCAGCGCGGCTTTGGGGCGTGCCCCCGCCGTCTGCGCCTGAACTTTTCCGTCCTTGAGAATGATAAACGTGGGGATGGAAAAGATGTTGAACTGACGGGAGAGCGCTTCCTCCTCGTCCACGTTGACTTTCCCTACAAAAATTTCGGGGTGATCCTTTGCTATTTCGTCGACAACGGGGCTCATCATGCGGCAGGGCCCGCACCAGGTTGCCCAGAAATCCAAAAGCACCGTCCCCTTGTTTTCCAAAACCTTTTCCCTGAAATTGTTTTCCGTGATCTTTTCTACAGCCATGGCCGTGTCCTCCTTGTTTGTTTGTACCCACAGTATAACCCAAACGAGGACATTTTACCGTAACATTGTTACACAACGGAAAACTTTTTTTAATTTTTTTGAGCGAGCTCGCGCAGGCCCTCTTTGTCCGTCAGGCGGATGCTGCCGCGGGAGAGAGAAACCAGCCCTTCCGTCTCAAAATATTTGAGCATCCGCGAAACGGCTTCCCGCACCGTTCCCAGGTGCGCGGCGAGCTGTTCGTGCGTGAGTTTCAGCTCGTCCCCGCCCGCGTACTCCCTCTCCCTGAGCAGGAGTGCCGCCAGCCTTGCATCGAACTTTTTGCTGAGAACTTCATCCAGCACCCACATGACCTGCGAAAAGCGTTCCGCCATCAGCTGCGCCGTAAACGCGCCGACGGCGGCGCTCTCTTCCGAAAGCGCCTTGTACACGTCCGCGGGGATCAGGCAGACGCGCGTATCCGCTTCCGCCGACACAAACAGGGTAAACGAGACGCCGCGCAGGGCGCAGGAAGCGCTGAAAAGGCAGACGTCGCCCGCATTCAGCCTGTACAGCGTGATCTCCTTTCCCTCTTCGGAAAGGGTGTAGACTCGCAGCCTCCCCTCCTGCACGAGCAAGAGGCCCGTGCAGTCGCCGTCGTACACGGGCGCGCCGCGCGCAAAGGAATGTTCGCGCGCCGAGGAGCGCAGGCGCTCGCGCTGTGAAGCGCTCAGAGCGCCGTAAAAGGAAAGGTTTTCGGGCAGAAACATAAAGACCTCCGTTTGCCGCACGGAGTGCGGCTCTTCCTCATTATTATACAACGCGCCCGCGCGTTTGTACACACATTCGATGAATTGTCAAGCTAAGTGCAACACATGATAAGATTTTGTTCAAACAAATCTTGCGGTGTTTGGAAATGTAAAACCTTTTTGGGCCTGGCGTTGATCAACGCCAGGTTCTTTTTTAATGTGGCAGGGCT
>DXFX01000058.1 GCA_019114245.1 Candidatus Borkfalkia faecipullorum
CTACCGTATCCGCTTCCCAATGTCCGAATTCTTTGCGATTGTATACGCTTTTATCCCTTTTCCGGATACTCTTTCCCGTCGTGAATCTTCCGCCGTTTCCCATCCTTTTCCGCGTTTTCCCTTTCCTGCGCTGGCTTGCACATGACGGACAGCAGCCCGACGAGGAAAAATAAAACCGTCCCCTTACAAATAAAAGGGAACGGCGACCAGCAGGAAGCAAAAAGGCGGTTTGCTCCTCTTTTCAAGTCTGACACGATTTTTAATCTTTGGGGCCCATTTCGCGGAGTTCCTGCATTGATTTCGGCGTTTTGTTGAATTTCCAACGCAGGATGATCAGCCCGAGAATGAGCATCATCGGGAAAGCAGTAGCAACGAGCAGCCCCGTTTTGAGGCTTCCGTCAAACACGTTGGAAATTGCGCCCACCATGGTAGGACTTACGGTAGCACCCAAATCCCCTGCCAGCGCCAAAAAGGCGAACATGGCCGTGCCGCCCTTCGGACACTTCTGCGAGGAAATGCTGATAGTTCCCGGCCACATGATGCCCACTGAAACGCCGCAAAGGGCGCAGCCTGCCAACCCGATGACGGGAATTGCGGACAAAGAAGCCATGAGATAACAGATTACGCACAAAATGCCGCACGCCAGCATTGTTTTGGTCAGATCCAATTTTTCGCTCAGTTTGCCGTACAGGATTCTGGAAATTCCCATAAACACCGCAAACAGGCATGGTCCTGCCAGATCGCCGACGGTTTTGGAAACGCCCATGGCCGACTCCGTGAACGCAGACGCCCACTGAGCCATGGAAGCTTCGGACGCACCCGCACAGACCATCAGCAGGATCAGCAGCCAAAACAGAGGCAGGCGGAGCAACTGACGGGTGCGCATCCCCTCTCCGTCCTCGATGAGCCGCTCGATGGGACAGGAAATAAAATTGAAAGCGTTGATGAGCGGTATAAGCGCCCAGATAGCCGTAAGGATCTTCCAGTTTTCCACGCCGAATAGCGCAAAAAAGAGGGTCGAACCCAAAATGACGCCCACCGCGCCCCAACAGTAAAAAGAGTGCAGCAAGCTCATCATGCCGTCCTTGTTTTCAAAGGGACAGGCTTCGACGATGGGGCTGACCAGCACTTCGACCAGGCCGCTCCCCATGGCGTACAATACCACGGATATCAGGATCCCTACAAATGGAACGGGAAGCAGTTCGGGTAGGATCGCCATGAGCACAAGGCCTGCCGCGGAGAGCACCTGTGACGAAATGACACAGGCACGGTACCCTATTTTATCTGCAAATTTTGTCGCCGCAAGATCGATCAGCAGCTGCGTCAGATAGAACACCAGCGGGATGAGCGCGATCTTTTCAAAACCGATCTCATACGTTTTTGTAAACGTCACAAACAATAGCGGGGCAAAGTTTGCCGAGATAGCCTGGGTGACAAACCCGAGATAACAGGCGATGAGAGTTCTTTTATAGTTTTTCTGCTTTGTCATAACTGCTCCCTTCATGCGGCCGCAATCATACCGTATGATTGCATTATATCACCATGAGAGAGCAAACACAAGAAAAATAGAAATACTATACTCCCGAATATATGCACTATTTACCCATCATTCGGTATTCCCCGGGAGTACACCCGTACGCTTTGCGAAATTGGCGGATAAAATAGGATACGGAATGAAAACCGCAGGAACAGCCGATCTCCTGAAGGGTCAGCGTTGTATCCTTCATCAGCCTGAGCGCGACCTGCAGCCTGTGGCGGATCAGCGCCTCCACGGGAGAACATTCCATATAGGTGTCAAAACAGCGCCCCGCCTCACTGCGGCTGATGTCTGCCGCTTTTGCAATGTCTTCAAGCGTGACAGGCTCTGCATACTTTTCCCGAATAAAGGAGAGCATCTTTTGGATGCGGATCTGCGCAGTGATCTGAATGCGCGTATTTTCTGATTTGGGCAGATCGTTCAAGTGCAAAAACAAGAGTTCAAAGATCCTGCTGAGGCTGCGCTGTACAGCCATTTCAAAGCATGGCCCCTGTTCCCGCATCAGGCGGTAAATGTCTTGGATCGAGGCATTTACCTCGTTTTCCCAGCCGTTTTTCTCACGGAACAGAACGAAAGGCAATGCGTCGCATCGGGCGATGGGCTGAATATATTTTCGGTAGATCTCCCCCGTTTCGGGCGCGACGGCTGTCCCCGAAAAGACGATGTTCGGTAGCGGATCGGGAAGAGTACCCGAAGATTGCTTGATTCCGTGCAGCATATTTCCGTTAATGAATATACTCTCTCCCGCGTTGAGCAGAATATGCTGCCGCCCGACCTGAAACTCTATGGCGTTATTCAGCGCGGTGGCAATTTCAAAATCGGTATGCCAATGCAGAGGCCCCTCCCAATGCGGGAGAGAGGCCAGTTCATTGCAAAAATATGTAACGGGAAACATGGCTGTATGGCGCGCAATTTGTTCCCGCAGCTGATGATCGAGCAAAATCGGCATGATTTTTCCCTCCTTTCTGCTTGTATCCGCACTTTCACATAAAAACAAGAACGACGTTTCCACTTTCCGCATCCCTTCGCTCAACGACCTTGCAAAAAACGCCTCATTCCTGCATTTTCCGCCAAAGCGTTCGGATAACACTATTTTACCACCGTTTGCTGAAAAAGTCTATTCTGTAAGCACATTTTGCCCCTTTGATTTGTACTTTTTCCCCATTTTTGCCATGGTCAGGACATTTTTTATACATAAAAGCAGGCATTTGGTCGATCGCACTGTTTAATTAAGAAATTTTTCAAAAAGCTGGAAATTACAAAAGCGGCGCCCCGACGGGGCGCCGCTTGATTTGTACGACATAGCCGCACCTATTCTTTCTTTTGCAAAAAATACGGGCAGGACGAGCCTGCCCGTATCAGATTTCGTTACGCGATGGTAACTTTGACCGTCTGTGTAAGAGAGGTGTTGAGGGTGGAAGTTACGGTAAAGGTAAATTCTCCCGTTGCCTCTGCGGTAAGAGTGAACACTCCGTTTTCATAGGTTACGCCTGCGGGCAAGGTGGAAGCATCTACCGTGTAATAATCGGTCAGTACGCAATTTGCAACATCGTATGTGCCGCCTGCCGTCATCGTGACTTCGGAAGCAGCGACGGGAACCGTCTTCATGACGGGAATTCCGCCTTCCGTCGTAAAGTAATCGTTGAACGCACCAAACTCGACATCCCCTGCCGCAGAAAGCGCTACGGGCTGGAACGTCTTCATGTTCTGCGAGTTCGTATCGTATGTCAGTGCGCTGACATACTTCTTTCCTTCTTTATAGAAAACATGCAGGTTTTCGTAAACGACATCATTCAGGAAGCGGCCGATAAGAAGCGCGGGCTGGCCGAACTCTGATTTCAGAGTGCCGACAGTAACCACATTTTTCAACGTGACCCCGTACCCATATCTTGCCATGATGGAGTTGCCCCAGCCTGCACTTGTTTTTTCGTTGCTGGCTTCCAGGAATACGTTGTTGATTTCTGCATTTCTGATGGAATATGCAAAACCGGATGCTTTACTGCCTTCCAGCTGAACATCGGTGATGGCAACGTTTTTGACGACGGCGCCCGTAGAAAGATCACCGAAGATTCCGCCGACCGTGAGTGTAAAGCCGGAAATCGTATAGCCACGGCCATCAAATACGCCCGTAAAGCCCATTCCGTCAAAGCTTGTGCACAGAAGGCCGTCATACCCACTTGTTTGTGCGCCATAAACATGATCTTTATCCACGGAGACAGTCGCACGAATATTATTGCCAAGCACGAAATACCCGCTGTAAGGATAGAACGTGATCGTAGTGGTACCGGAAGTCTGGTCAACTGGCTTCACTCCGCCGTAAGTCTGCATATTTTTCAGATCTTCTTCCGTGCGGATGATCTTGGTGATGACTTCAACATTCTGATACGTGATCAGCCTTGTGGAAGTGGTAACGACAACTTCATACTTGCCCGCGGTAAGAGCATCGTAAGGAATGGAGATCTTTCCGTCCACGAGAGATGCTTCTTCCGAAAGATCCTGATCGCCGACCATCACGGTGTTGCCCGTTTCATACCCGGACATTTCGGGAAGGGTAAGCAACAGCGCGCCCTGTTCGGAAAGGTCTACTTCAAAATGATCGGAAATGACAACGGGTTCGCTGGGCATTGCCGTCACGTCGACCGTGATCTCTTTATAAACAGAACTGTTGAGAGAGGAAACAACTTTGAAGGTGAATGCACTGGTAGGTACCGTTCCGGCAACTTTAAGCGCACCGTCTTCAATTGTTACTCCTTCGGGCAATGTGGAATCATCGAACGTATAGTAATTTGTGCACAGGTACTGCGTGAGATCCATGGTGGAACCTGCAAGGACTTCCAGCTCGGACACGGATGCCACGGGCATAGTCTTCATGACAGGGATACCGCCTTCCGTTGCAAAGATATCGTCAAAGCCTTCAAACTTGACCTCTCCCGCTTTGGAAAGAGGGATGTTTTCGATGTCGAGATTCCTCATCTCGCCTTCTGTAAGGTGATCGTTCATCCCGTCCTTATAGAACACATACAGATTGTTGTACGTAACATCAGACAGAATAAGACCTATCAGATTGGCAGGCTGACCAAAATCTTTTGATGTTTTGATAGACGCTACAACGACAACATTTGTTAACGTAACACCGTCCGCATACCTTGAAATGGGAGAATTGCCAAATCCGTCAGCAGTCATTTCATTATTGGCATCCACAAAGACATTGATGAGCTTTGCCTTTCTGATGGAATGCGCAACAGTTGCTGCCTGTGAACCGTTCAGCTGAATATTAGTAAAGGCAACATTTTTAATGACAGCTCCGTTGGAGAGGTCGCCGAACAAGCCGCCGTTTTTGAGCATGAAGCCGGAGATCGTATGGCCGCGGCCGTCGAACGTACCCGTAAAGCCCATATTATCAATATTGCAGGATCTGTAACCGTTGTGCCCGTTTGTCTTTGCACCGTACGTGTGCTCCTTATCCACGGAAACGGTTGCACGAATGTCATTGCCGAGAATAAAGTAACCGCTGTAAGGATAGTACGTCATGTCTATTCCGTTGACAGTCTGCTTGATTTCCTGCACGCCGCCAAGCGTCTGCATATTTTTCAGATCGTCTTCCGTGCGGAGGATCTTGGTAGCGACGACAACAGTGATCTTGTAACCGTAATCGGGATTCTGCACCGTCATCACGCGTTCGCCGACGGTGAGTTTATCCATTACAAAGCCGCCGTTTTCGTACAGATTGACGGTTTCATCCGCGGAATCGGTAACCTTTTCGATGGTTGTATCTTTGCCGAAAATGGCGGAAGCATCCAACGATGCAGAAGCAAGGCTGCTGTCTACGTCAATGCTCACTTCCTGCGTCTTGTCCACGACAGGGAACAGAACGGTGATTTTGAAAGGTGCAGAAACATATTCCTGGTTGGGAGTAATATAGCAAGCGGTGATTTCAACTTCGCCAACGGCTTTTGCCGTGACCAGACCGTTTGCATCGACAGTAGCGATCTCCGTATCGGAGCTCTTCCAGGAAATATCTTCCTGTGCAATTTCATTGCCGCCGGATGTCGCCGTGCAGGACATTGTCACGGTGTTGGAGAATTCCTGCTGATCGATGGTACCTGCGTAAGTATAAATTTCCGTAACGGGAGCAGTAACATCGAATACGACGTCTTCCCGCACATAAACAGGGATGCTCTTTGTCAGGAATTCCGACTCCACATTGCGCCAGGAAGCCGCAACCGTAAGAGTGGTTTCGCCGTACGCTTTCGCAGTCACTTTGCCGTCTGCATCCACTTCCGCGATGCTGGTATCCTTGACGGTGTAAGTGATTTCCGCATCCGTCATCGTTTCACGGAGATACACGACCTCTGCGTCGACGGTGATGCTGTCCCCGCCGATGACAAGTTCCAGAGAACTTTCGGAAAGCTCCAGAACGGGGCGCATACCGGTATCCGAAACGGTGACCTCACAAGCGGCGGATGCTCCTTCATAAGACGCAGTTACGGAAGCGGTTCCTTCCGCGACAGGCGTAAGTTTACCCCCGTCGACGGTGACAACACCCGTGTTGTCCGACGCCCACGTAACAGCAACGTCTTTCGGTTCGCCGTTTTCCGTCACGCTGGCGGTGAGCTCGCCCGTTTGATAACGGTCGAGCGTCAGTTCCGTCGCGCTCAGAGTAACGGCATAAGTGTTTTTACCAGTTTCTTCTTCTTCTTCTATGTCACATGCCACTGCAGAAAACAGCATGCACACGGTAAGAAGAATACCCAATACGTAAAAACCAGCTTTTTTCATCCTTTCCTCCTAAATTATTTTTATTTATTGACCGAGTTTTTCACTCAGACAAACGCTTTTAGTCGTTCAGGCCCCAAGAGGTGAAGATCGTGGAAACAGGTGCGTTTCTTTCGGCATAGAGCGTGAGGCCGATCGATTCGATGATGCGCTTGCACTCCGTCTTATACAGGTTGACGGTTTCCAGATCGGTCACGTTTCCGTAAAGCTCGACATACAGGTACAGGAAGGAAACGAGTTCCAGTTCTACATTGTTCACGAGCTTATCGTAAAGGCTGACGTCGGTAGTTTTGAGGGGTTCAAGGCTGTCGATTCCCTGATACAGCTGATCGATCCAGCGGGCAAGGAGATTTTTGGGCCAGAACTTTTCCTGCAGGGCATTCATGAAGATGGAACGGGATCCCTTGTACCCCATCTCATCCGTCTGATAAGCGGCAAGGACTCTGTATTCCTTATACACGTTGTAGACATAAGCAGAAGCATCCCCGTACGTTCCGTCAAAGAATTTTTGGGTAAGCGCTTCCACGTCCACGTTGACGTCCCAGCCGAGCTTGCTGACGAGGTATCCCTTCAGGGTGCCGAAACCGGTCGTTGCGTTGGTCTGGCTCCACTGTCCCTGCGTAAAGATGAAGTCTGTTCCGAGTTCAAATGCAAACTTGTAGATATCCTGCACGGCGCCGAAACTGTTGTACGGGATGAGATAGTTTGTAAAGTTTGTGTCGTAGCTCCAGAAATACAGTTCGTTGGAAATAGCGCTCCAGCCGCGCATATTGTAGGCGATCTCCGTATTTGCCGTCCCCTCATCGTAGTAATTCTGCGTATAGTCGCCGTTGGTTTCTGCAAAATAAGGGGCAATGTGGCTATCCAAAACGACTTTGTCGTCAACGGTTGTGAATGTATCCGTTGCGGCATCGTAATTGACGGGAGCCGCGTTGGTCTGGTGGTAAGCAAAGAACAGAATGCGATAATCGCGGGCATAAGGTTTGCCTTCTGCCGTTTCCATCCATGCCCCTACTTCCTTGGAGATACGGTTGAGGAATATGATGATGGCTGCCGAATCCGCATTGTATTTTTCCTTGTATTGCGTACAGGTTTCGCAGGTGCAGGAGGTCATCGTATCTTCGATAGAAAGAGTGATCAGGTTTTTGTCGGGATTCGCCTTGAAACTTTCTATCATGACGTTTGTCGCCGTATCCACCATCCATTGCAACTCTTCCTCGTCCCCGTGCGCCGTATAGCACAGCTGCGTTCCGTCGTCCGCATAGATGTCAGGATGCTTTTCCTGATAATCTGCCTTCGGGAAATAATTGAACGAGTTGTGCCACAAATTTCCGCCCACGGGAATGATGAAATCGTTACCGTCATTATAACGCATACGGTTCATGTTCTCTTTGTTGCGGGAAATGTAGCCGTAGCCCGAAAGCCTGTACCCCATATCCGGCACATCCGTCGCGTTGTACTCGTTCAGCGGAAGGGTGTCCGTTTCATCGAGGCTGTATGTGGAAGTAGTGAACCAATCAAAGGAGAGTTCCTTTTCCAGATAGCTGTACACGCCGTACAGCGTTCCGAGGGATTCCGCCCCCTGAATAAAGACGTTGTCGTTTACGGTGCGGATGATGAATCCCTGATGCCCTACGACTGCGGGATCGGCCGCGACGCCGGATGTTTCCGCAAGCGCGGTCTGTCCCAAAGAAATATATTTTCCGCCCTCTTCGGCTGCCGTTGCCGTATCCAGGCTGACGCCCGTCGCCTCCGCGACAAAGGATACGAGTTCCTTGGCCGCCAGCGTGACAGTGTCGTCCGTATTTTCCGGGATAAGCACTTTATACTGTGTGGAGCCCTTTTCGATGATATTCTTGCCCGTGGGCTTGATCTCATAATTATGGATCCCGCCTTCCACAAATCCGTGCACGTCGGTACTGAGCGTATTTTCCGGTGTTGTGCCGCCGGGACCTTTGGAAGTGCCGCCTCCGCACGCCGAAAACAGCATACACAGCGCCAAAAAACAAATGAGAAGTGTTTTTTTCATGGTTCCTCCTATTCAGTCACCGTTACAGTGTAGCCGGTGATCGCCGTATTCCCCGCTTCATCGGTCACATAGTACCAGACGCTGTATTCCCCTGCCATGTTGGCGATAAACGAATTGCCGGGCAAAGACACCAGACTTCCGTTGGGAAGTTCCAGATACCGCACAACGGTAAATTCCTTAGACAGGTTATCCGTGATCTCCGTTTCCGCAATCAGGACGGTTTCGCCTACCTTGGCTTCCGTGACCTTGTCGGTCAATTCCACTTCGGGGGCGACAATATCCGACACGGTGAGCATATACGAATAGATCATCTCTTTTCCGTTGGAATCAGCGGCGGAGTAGTAAACCTCATACCTTCCGAAACTTTCGAGCACGATCTCATAACTCTTGGTAGGATCTGCCTTTTCATTGAGGAGAGTGCCGTCCTTTGCCGTCACGTACTCGCCGTTCGGATCTTTTACATACATTGTAAAGGTGATGTCCGGATCCAGCACGTCCATCGCAAAGGAAGGAACGATGGTAAAGACTTCGCCGACATCCTTGTAACCTCTTGAGGAGGTCATGGTCACTTCGGGGGAGATGATATCCGACTGGATCTTGCTCAGCGGCTGGTTGTTCAGCTTGTTCAGCACGATACCTGCCTTGCCCGTTCCGGTCTTGCCCGTCAGCTCGATCCTGAGATATGCCTGCGAGGAAGGGAATCCGTTCCACGCATTGCCGTTGAAGTCCGTTTCCACCTGCACGCTGATCGAGCTTGTAGGCATCACTTTCTTTTCCGCCGCGTCGTACGTCGCTTCAAAATATCCCTGTCCGCCGAAGAAATCCGCCGTCACGGGATATTTTGTACCGTCGTTCAGGCTGAACCGGCTGCGGCCTTCCGCATCCTTTTCATACACAAATTTCAGCCCGATCTCGGGATTTGCAATGTCTGTGAGCCAGACCGTGACCGCACTGTACGCGTTGAGTTCCTTCGGAACGTTGAAGTTCAGATAGAAGTCGAACACCTGAACGGGTCTGATAAATTCCAGAGAGGTGTTGTCGCTTGTGCTTTCAAAGGTGATGGAGCTGTTGCCGCGCTCCGCCGTGAAATCGCCCAGGAAGTATTTGGAAATATCCAGCCTTCCGCCGTATCCCACATCGATGACGGGAATACGGTACGACTTTTCCGTATCGCCGATGACAAAGACAAGTTCGCAATACTCGTCCGCATAGGACACAAATTTTTCCGCCGTGTGCTGCCTGCGCGCGCCGCCGTCATCGGAAACGTACAGATCGGCCTGCGTTTCCTGCGGTTCGCCGTTCACAAAATTGAATCCGCTCAGCGAAGGAGTCTGGTACAGCGCGCCTTTGATGAGATATTTCGGAAGGGACGCTTCCGCCTCAATGACGGGTGCACCGTCCTTCGTCACTTCTATCTCATACGTTTCCGTCTTAGTATCGATGTAATCGGAATACTTGTATTCGATGGTGTACGTGCCCGCATACATGGGACGGAATTGCAGATTTTCCACTTTGTATTCGTGTTCGCCCGAAACCGCAGTGATCTCCACGTTCGTGCTGCCGGAAGCATTTGACAGTTCGTAGTCCGCCACGGTAACGACCGTGCCGACGGCCGCCTGCATGCTGCCTTTGTCACCCAGTGCGATCGTGAGTTCCGTTTCTTTCTGTACCGCATTGACCGTGTACGTCGTCTGCGTCGTATTTCCGTACTTGTCAGACGCCGTGTAAATGATCAGATACTCTCCTGCCGCAGAAGGCGTAAACTTGTTGTCACTCACCTGCAGGCGGGACTGGGAAGGAGTATTGTAAGATTTGTAGACGAGACAGCTTACCGCCACTTCTTTGTCGACTTTATCGTATCCCGTCGCTTTGGGGATGGCAAAGGGTTTGCCTACCACCGCGTCGGGGACGTTTTCCGTTTCCAGCGTGATCTCCGGCGCTTCCGTATCCAACAGGACGTTTTCTTCAAAGTCCGTGACCCCGTCCACTTCCGTAATGATAAGGTTCATGGTGGATGCGTTGTAATTTGCACCGGAAATGCTCATCGTGCATTCGCCCGTCGTAAATCCGTTCCAGCGGACGGAACCGTAAAATGTAGGATCGTCCAGATCAACGACGATGGTGTTGTTGACATAAACGCGGCGCTGGTCGTAATCGAAAGAGACACTCAGGAGCTCCGAGCCGACGTCCGCTTCCGCGATGGCAGGATGGTTGGGCGTTCCGGGAATGGAGAACTTGACGCTTGCGCCGTATGCGTTGTTGCGGTGCAGTTTATATGTTCCGCCTTCCCACACCGTTTCGCCGGAGGAAGTAGCTTCCAACCCGATAGGCAGCTGTCCCGCACCGTTGGCGGTGACGTAAGAAGCTGTTTCCGCCCAGGACGCACCAGCCTGCGCCGCCTGCACTTTTTTCGCTGTCACCGTGACGTAATTATCCGGATCATAGAGATCGGTAAACTTAAAGACAATGTGCTCCGCATCCGAAACACCGGGCGTTTCCGGCGTGACGGCAATCTTTACGATCGAATCTTTGCTCGTCTTGCCCGTAAGGTCGATCGTGCGGTTATATTCCAGCTTTTCGCCGTTTGCGATGCTGGCAACGATCCCCGTCTTATCCTGCGCGTACTTAGGATGTTTTCCGTAATACGCCGAGGATACCTTTCCGACCACCGAATACAGTTCGTCAACGACAATAAAATCTTTTTCGACCGTCTTGACGACGCCGTCCACAATGGACTTGTATTCCAAAGAATATTTTCCCGTTTCGTTGAGCACTGCTTCCGTTCCGGCATAAGCGAGCCCGGAAGGATAATGCAGAATATATTTTGCGGAGTACGAAGTACCGTCCACAACCATCTGCGAATCGGTAAGTTTGAGTACGTCGCCCAACATATAGCGCTCAGCCACTTCCACGGGCTGCGTAAGTTCCGGCACGCTGTTTTCCCGTCTGTCCTGCGTGGTCGCCGCCATAACGGGGACGGCAAAGGACATCATACACAGCATCGCCAGAGCCAGGACTGATTTTCCCTTCATGAAATTTTCCTCCTATACACGTTCATTCCTTTACGCCCCCCATGGAAATGTTCGACATCAGTTTCTCTTTGAAAATGAGGAACAGCGCCAGGATGGGGATCACCATCAGGATACATCCGGTCATACGCATAGGAACATTGTTGAACTCCTGCTGAACGGAATTGCTCAGATAATACACACCGTATGCAATGGTGGGGTGCGTAGGCAAGAACAGCAGAGGCGTCTGATAATCGTTCCAGAAGCCAATGAACTTGATCAGCATGACCGTAACAAATATGTTTGCCACCAAGGGGAAAATGATGCGGACCATGACGTGCGTTTCCCCTGCCCCGTCGACATAGGCGGCTTCCGCAAAGTCGTTGGGGATCCCCCTGAACGTAGCGTAAAATACGAGATAGTACATTCCCAGAAAGTTGAATTTCTGGATCCAGTTGCCGGGGATCGTATCGAAAATACCCAGCGCCTTTACCAGCTGCAATTCACTGGCCGTGTTTCCGACGACGGGAAGAACCATCGTCACGACGACCACCGTATAGATCACGGAGCTGAATTTATATTTGAATTTTGCCGTAATATAGGCCACCACGCAGGGCACAAGCGTATTGATGAACGCGCCGCCCGCCGCGTATAAGATGGTGTACAGGAGCATTTCCCCCATGCCTACCGATCTGAGTCCCTGTGTCTGAGAAGAGATAGGAACATAGAAATTGTTCATGACATAGACAAAATTGCCCCACTGCCAATCCCAGGGTGCCCCGTGCGGGATCCACAGGACGTTGGTACGGAACTCGTTCTGACTTTTCAGGGAGGTGAAAATCCCCCAGACCATCGGCAGGATCATGGAGATGGTATAGAGAGCAAGTATGACGAGCAGCAACCAGAAAAACACGCCCATATTCCGGAACGTCGTTTCTTTTACGTAAGCTTTCTTTTTCATTTTCCACCTCTGCTCACACTTTCGGCCCCACTGTTTCGAGGACTTTCCTGACGATCAGCGTAAGCGGAACGGCCACCGCAGTCAGGACAAGACCCATCGCGGCGAGATACGGATAGCCGGAAATGTTGACGCTCTGAATTTCCTTATACAGGAAATATCCGAACGTGTACAGGCTGTACTCCGCTTTCAGACCGTAGAAGTTGTACAGGTTCATCTGGTTTGTGAAGATGCCGGCCACTTCCACGACCAAAAAGGTGACGAGCGTAGGATAGATCAACGGAACAATGATATAGAAAAATTCCCTGATCGGCGTGATCCCGTCCAGTTTAGCCGCTTCGATAACGGAATCCGAAACCCCGCTCATCGCCCCCGAATACATCAGCATCTGAACGCCGAAGCCGGACCAGCAGCAATAAAAGATCAGCGTTCCCAACGTCGTTTTCTGGTTTCCGAGCAGGCCCTGCACCGTCTCCCCCATCAGCTTTTCCCACGCAAACGGAATGGCGCGTTCCACAAAATATTTGAAGATCGTGACCATGACGATTGCAGAAATGATGTTGGGGATAAAGAGCATCGTCTGAAACAGGCGGCTCAGCGGCGCGCGCTTGAAAATATAGTAGGAAAACAAGAGCGCAAGAAATGTTGTAAGCATCGTGAATGCGTACAGCATCAGCGAGTTGCGGATAGAAGCCTGCAAGTAAAGAACGGACCCGAAGTCACGGAACACTTCCTTGAAGTTCATGAAGCCGACCCACTGATACGCACCCGTTTCGTACTCGTAACTCTTGAACGCCAGAAGAATGGAGTTGAAGTTGACGCCGATATAAAATATACAAAATTGCAAGACAGGCAGGGACAGGAAAGCGCAATAGAAGATCAGCCTGTTTCTGTTACGCTTTCCGAATCCGTTCTTTTTAGCCTTTATGCGTTCCATCAGAACCACCTTGAATAATCTTCTTCCCAATCTCTCTTGTAGATCTTCATGCCGTTAAAATAATCCATCGCGCTGATAGAATTTCTGAACGCGGTGACAGGATTGACGTAAGGCTGGTTTGAAACGACAGATTCCCAAGGCGAGTTGTAGAATTCTTTTTCATTGTTCATGAAAATTTCGCTGGAAGAGATCGGTCTGACCATCTCCGTCGTCTGTCTCATATCCCACACGCTCAGGGCAAAGGTGCTCATCTGGCTCTTGTTTTCTTCCGTCAGTTCGTAGTTCAGACCGCGCGCGCATCCCGTGACCTCCGTGAATTTCTGCAGATTTTCCAGCTTGTAGCAATAGCTGAGGAAGAGTTTTGCAAGTTTGACCTTGTTTTCGTCATCCGCGATATTGCCGTTGATATAGGCGTAAGATCTGACCGTATCCTTTGCCGCATTCTTTCCCGTCTGTTCCGAGGAGACCTCACCGTCGACCGTTGTAGGCAGCGGCATCCAGCCGAAGTTGCGGTTTTCCGCCCTCGTGCCGTAATCTTCAATACTTCTCCGGAAAGCGCCCTGCGCTTCATTCACCCAGTAAGATCCGTCGATCAGCATGGCGATCGGCTTGTTTTCCAGCTTGGAATAGATAAACGCTTCCTGCGCATCGAGGTGCGAGAAGGTCTGGTTTGTGCTGAGGCTGTAATAATATCTCGAATCGGAAACCATCTTGTTGAGGAAAGCAAGACCGTAATATTTTCCTGTCTGCTGTTTCATCAGGTATCCGTTTTCCGGCATGATCTTCACCTTTTCCGTGATCGGCTCCGCCCCGAACATATTGTTTTTCAGTTCTTCAAAGCCGGTGATGATCTCCACTTCCATGTCGCCGCTGTCAAACGTGTAGTCCAGCGAAGCCACGTCCGCGCCCGCATAGTTGGAATAGATCCACTCCACTACATACGAGGTGTATTCAGGATACATTCCCGTATAGACGAAAGGCGTGACGTTGCTGCTGAGCATATAGTCGAACAGCCGGAAGAACTCTGCCATGGTTGAAGGCAGTCCGTCGTCGTTGGTATCGTATTTGCCGTCAGGCCCCGCAGAACGTTTGTCCGACGAAGAGATGATAAATCCGTTATTTCCGTTGTCCTTTTCGTCCGCAAAATACAGACCTTTTTCTTCAAAGAGGTCGATGTCATAGCTGACGCCGCGGTAACCGTCGTAATGAGGCAGAGCGTAATACTTGCCTTTCAGGGCAATGAGTGCCTCCTTCTGTTTGTCCGTCATCCTGTCTTCCAGGCTGACTCCGTTCTCATCGGCCGTGACGAGGTCGGTGATGTCGAGGAGCAGGCCCTGCGAAACCATGTCGGTATATCCTACGTTTTCGGTGAAAAAGACTTCGTTCGGGGAACTCTTGATCTTTTCATCGTTATAGAAAGAAAGTTTGTTTGCCTCGATCATGATCTGTACGCCCATCTTGTTCGTGCCCGGTTCAAAGCAGGTATCCTTGTATTCCGCTTCAAACCTTTCCTTTATTTCGTACAGCCATTCTGTTCCGACACCGCCGTCATAGTTGAATACATACAACTGTGTTCTGTTCGGGTCGATCGCTTCAGTCATTCCGGGGCCTTTGCCGCAGGCTGCGACCGAAAGGCTCATCAGCAAACCGAGGATAACGCACAAAGTCTTTTTCATTCTGTTCCTCCATTCCATTGAATTTTTCGATACCGTTTATTTTTGCAGCCGGCACATTTTTTGCCGGTTCCAAATCTCTGTACTTATTATAAGGCAATAATAATTATTATTCAATATCAATAAAGACTAAAAATACTTGCAATTATTGTCGCCTTATACTATAATGAAACCATGTTTAATATCCTTTATTTCACTCATATCTCTTTTCATCATAACCTGACAAAGATAGACGTTTCCCTCAACCCGAAGCCGCACTGTCACTCGATGTACGAGATCCTTTTTGTGATAAAAGGAAACAATGAGTTTCTGATCGAAAACAAAACCTATAAAGTGACGGACAATTCTCTGTTCATTTTCCCGCCGGAAACCTATCACACTTTGCTGCACAACCCGGACGAAAATTACGAGCGCTGCATCATGTATTTTGACCAGAACCTCATTCCGCCCTGCCTGACCATAGAGACAAACTTAAACGTCATTGTTTCCGATGAGATCAAGGCCCTGTTCCTGAAATTCGACAAGTTTGCGGATGAATTTGAAACGGACGCACTCTATTATCTGCTCATCTCTTTCCTGCACGAACTTCTCATACGCGTTACCTATTCGCGGCAGGATTCCATTTCCCATTCCAACCTCCCCGCCCTCGTGAAGCAGACGGTAAACTACATCAACCAGAACCTGGACCAGCCGCTGAACCTGAACATCATCTCGCAGAACCTGTTTGTTTCCAAGTCGCACCTGTGCCATATCTTCCTGAAAAATATGCAGATCAGCATTATGGATTTTATCCGCATGAAAAAGATGTACAGGGCGCAGAACCTGCTTTCCCGCGGGTTTTCCCCCACGCAGGTGTCCAAGCTGCTCAGCTACGATTCCTATTCCACGTTCCTGAGAAATTACAAAGCGATTTTCCACGCGAACCCTTCCGTAAACGAAGTTGAAGAAAAAATTCTCAACGATTTTACAAAAGAATAGCAAAAAAAGCGCACAAAAAACCTCTTGCCTGCAAAAGACATTTTGGAAGGCAAGAGATTTTTTTATGTATTTTTTTCGCTTCGGGGAGATCTGCGCCGAATTTTCCGCCTTTTACGGCATTTTTCGGAGCGCTCCCCGCTTCTGACGATGCCCGCACAGCGCTTTTCCGCCTGCGATGCACTCTTTACGGGCGCCTGCCAAGGGATCTATTTGTCCCCTTCTGCAAGCCCCTCCGTCAGAAAGCTTCCGCCGACGGCGGCAACGTTTTGCAAGGAAAGATATTCTTCCGCATTGCTCTCGTTAACGCCGCCCGTCGGGATAAACTTCACCTGCGGGAACGGTCCCGCCAAAGCCTTGATTGCCTTGACGCCGCCGTAAACGCCCGCGGGGAAAAACTTGACGGTGGAAATGCCCAGTTCCAGCGCGTGCATGATCTCCGTCGGGGTGACGCAGCCCGGATAGTAAGGTATGCCGTGTTTTTTGCATACGTCTGCAACTTTTTCGCTCAACCCGGGCGAAACAATGAATTTTGCCCCGGCGGCGATCGCCCTTTCGCATTGGCCGCCGTCGATCACCGTGCCCGCGCCGACTTCCATCTGCGGGAACGCATCGCAGGCATATCTGATCGCCTCCTCCGCGTAATCGGTGCGGAAAGTGATCTCCGCCATGTGCAGACCCTTGTTCAGAAGTCCCTGCAGGACTTTTTTTGTTTCCTCGGCGTTGCGGACAACGACGAGAGGCAGATATTTTTCCATGGTTTCCTCCCCAAGGCTATTATACGCCGCTGTATGCGGAAAATCCTCCGTCCACGGGGATCACCGTTCCCGTGACGAATCCGCTTGCGGAATCGTCCGCAAGCCACAGGAGCGCCCCCGTCAGATCGGAAATTTCTCCGAACTTTTTCATCGGCGTAGCCGCCAGAATTTTTGCAGTGCGCGCCGTGGGCTGCCCCTTTTCGTCAAAGAGCAGGTTCCTGTTCTGATTGGTGACGAAAAATCCCGGAGCGATGGCGTTGACGCGGATGTTGCAGGGGGCAAAGTGCACGGCAAGCCACTGCGTGAGATTGGAGATGCCCGCCTTTGCCGCACTGTATGCGGGGATCTTTGTGAGAGGACGATAGGCATTCATGCTGGAAACGTTGATGATGTTTCCGCCCGTCTTGACCATGTCTTCCGCAAACACCTGCGTGACGAGAAATGCAGTCATGATGTTCAGATCGAACACGAAGCGAAGTCCGCTTTCGTCCAGGTGGAAAAAGTCCTTGACGTTCTGCGTATCTGCCGTCATCGTCTCGTTATCCGTGGTGGCGCGGGGATTGTTTCCGCCCGCCCCGTTGATGAGAAAATTCACCTTTCCGAAGCTCTCTTCCACAATGTTTTTCGCCTCAGCGATGCTGTTCTTGTCCAGGCAGTTGCACCTGACCGCGATCGCGTTTTCCCCTATTTCGTCTGCAATTTTCTTTGCCGCTTCAAAATTGACGTCCAGAAGAGCCACTTTTGCGCCGCAAGCCGCCAGCGCTTTGGAAAATTCGCCGCAGATCACGCCGCCGGCGCCCGTTATGGCAACCACCTTGCTGCTCAGATCTACTTTAAAAGGCAATTTCATTTTTTTACCTCCCGTTCCGTTGCCTCAAACAATCCGTTCAGATACGCCGCTCCCAGAGCGCGGTCGTACAGACCGTACCCGGGTTTTCCTTCCTCGCCCCAGATATTCCGCCCGTGATCGGGACGGACGTATCCTTCAAATCCCTTCTTCACCAGCGCGCGGACCACGCCGCAGATGTCCAGATTCCCCTGCGAAGTCATATGGCCGTTTTCCGCAAAATCCTTTTCTCCCGAAAAACTCAGCTGGCGCAAATGCGCAAAAAAGATGCGGTCGGCATACTTTTCCGCCATATGCGGGAGATCGTTTTCGCGCCCTGCGCCCAGGCTGCCCGTGCAGAAAGTCAGGCCGTTGTGCCTGTCCGGCACGGCGGCAAACAGCGCGTCTAGATTTTTTTCGCAGGTGATGATCCTGGGAAGCCCGAACATATCCCAGGGCGGATCGTCGGGATGGATCGCCATACAGATACCCGTTTCCTCGCACGCGGGCATGATCCCGCGCAGAAAATAAACGAGATTTTCAAACAGTTTTTCGTGCGTAACGCCCTCGTACGCTTCCAGCAATCCGCTGAGTTCTTCGGACGTGTAGCTTTCGTCCCAGCCCGGCAAACGCAGGCTGTTCCTGTCCAGCTTCATCAGCGTGTCGTGGCTGTATGAGAGGGACGTGGAGCCGTCCGGCAGGACGTGCTTCAGATCTGTGCGCAGCCAGTCGAATACGGGCATGAAATTGTAGCAGATACATTTCACCCCTGCCTTGCCGAGATTGAGTATGGTTTCGGCATAGTTTCTGATCAGCGCGTCGCGCGAGGGTCTGCCGAGCTTGATGTCCTCGTGAACGGGTACACTCTCTATCACCTCCATCGCGAGGCCCTCTTTTTCGCAAAGGCCTTTGAGATGCAGGATTTCGGGCAATCCCCATACTTTGCCGACGGGCACGTCGTATACCGCCGTGACGACCCCGTACATATTCGGGATCTGCCGTATGTACCTGAGAGGGATGCTGTCCTTTTCCCCGTACCAGCGGAAAGTCATTTTCATAATGCAAGCGCTTCCTTGATGTTATAGTAGGAGATCTTTTTTGCGATCTCTTTTGCCGCCGAAAGGTCGTACTCCCCTTTTTCGGCAAGGCCGCCGAGATAATCGGCGAGGATCCTGCGGAAAAAATCGAACCTGACGTAACTTGCAAAGCTCCTGCTGTCCGTCAGCATCCCGAAATTGTTCCCCAGTGCGGAATATTCCGCGATCGTTTTCAGATTTCTGCGGATCCCTTCCGCCGTGTCGTTGAACCACCAGGCGGCGCCCATTCTCACCTTCCTGAACGCGCCCGTCACACAGCACAGCGCGGGAAGATTGCTGTCGTTGAGGGTATAGAGAACGGTTTCCGGCCGTTCCTCGTCCGCCAGATGCGAAAAGAAGGCGATCAGATCCTGCGTGTTTGCGGCGGGGCCGATCACGTCGAACCCTGAATCCGCGCCCGCGCTGAGATACATTTTTTTGTTCACGTTGCGCGTGACGGCAAAATGCAGCTGCACGAGAATGTTGTGCCGCGCGTACATCTTCATGAACTGCACGAGCAGGTACCCGAAAAGCGCCTCCCGTTCGAGAGGCGTCTTTTCCTCTTTTGCGAAGATGTGCTCCGCCTCCGCTTCCTCCGCGTAGACGGAGGGGAATTTTTCAAAACCGTGGTCGGCGATCTTGCAGCCGTGCAGCATAAAATACACGAGACGGCTCTCCGCCGCCCGCAGAAGATCCTTTGCCGAACGAATGGGAATGCCCGCCTTTTCCTCAAGTTGTTTCAGATATTTTCTGTCCAGCGATAAAAGCTTGTCGGGACGGAAGGTAGGCGCCACCAGCGTTTCCCCGAACTTTCCGTGATCTTTGAGATCGTCCATGGGATCGTTTGTGGTTGCCACGTACTCCACCCTGAATTTTTTTAACAGGGAAAGCACGTTTGTATCGGCAAGCACCCGATTGGCTTCCCGATAGATCTCCTTTGCCGTGTCCGCACAGAGCGGCTTCCCGATGCCGAAGATCTGCGAAAGCTCCATGTGCGTCCAGTAATACAGCGGATTTCCCGCCAGCATTGGCATGATCTCCGCATATTTATAAAACTTTTCCTCAAAGTCCGCATTTCCCGTGATATAGTACTCCGGCACGCCGCAGAGGCGCATGGCGCGCCATTTATAATGATCGCCCGCGAGCCAGAGTTCCCCTATGTCGCCGAAGCCCGCATTGCGTGCGATCATCCGCTCGTCCAGATGACAATGATAATCGATGATGGGAAGCTGGCTGATCTCGCCGTAAATCTCCTGCGCGCACTTTCCGCTCAGGAACAGTTCTTTTCCGTAAAAGTCCATCAAAATCCTCCAAAAGAACAGGTGTTGTCCTCAATTTCGCCGATCACGTTCTTTTTCTGCCCTGCTCTGCTCTCCGCGATGCGCTTGGAAAGCTCCTCAAAATACAGATCTTCGTCGATGGGCAGATCGACGTCCTTGTGCAGCCAGGAAGAAAGCAGCATGGCATTCATGAGAGAAACGCTGTTGATCCCCTCTTTTCCGTCCACAAACAGAGGTTCTTCCCCCCTGATCGCGGCGACAAAATTGCAGAGGATGTCCTTATGACAATCGAAGGAGTCCGTCTGCCTGAATACCTGCGTTTCCGCAATTTCCGGCTGACTGAAACTGTTGGGGCAGGTCTTTATAAATTCGTTTTCGTCCTGCGCGTATTTTTTCAGCGTGAGCACGCCCCCTTCCAGCAGGAGATTTCCGCGCGAACCGAAAATTTCCAGCCTGTTGGTGCCGTTGGATTCCCCCGTCGTGGTGACAAACACCCCCGTTGCGCCGTTTTTGTAAAGCAGGAAAGCGGTGACCGCGTCCTCGACTTCTACGTCGTGCCATTTCCCGTATCCGCAGAAGGCAAACACCTTTTGGGGCATCCCCGTGAACCATTGCAGGAGATCGATCTGGTGGATCGCCTGATTGATCAGGACGCCGCCGCCTTCCCCTGCCCAAGTGGCCCGCCACTGCCCGGAATCGTAGTAATGCTGGGTACGGAACCAGTTTGTGATGATCCAGTTGACGCGCTTGACCCGGCCGATCTCTTCGCCCGAGATCAGCTCCTTGATCTTTTTGTGCAGGAAATGCTTGCGCTGGTTGAACATGACGCAAAAGATCTTTCCGCTCTCTTGCGCCGCCTTGTTCATCTCCCGCACCTGTTTTGTATAGACGCCCGAAGGTTTTTCGGACAAAACGTGCAGTCCCTTTGCAAACGCCGCAATGGCGAGCGCGGGATGGCTGTAATGGGGCGTGGCGATGATCACCGCGTCCACGTCTGCTTTTTCGATCAGCTCTTCCCCGCTGCGATAACAGGTATATTTCCCCGGAAACAGTTTTCTCACTTTTTCCAGCTTGATCTCGTCCGTATCGGCAACGGCGGTAACGACGGCGTTCGGGATGTTGCCCGCATGGAAAAACCCGAGATGAACGGTACCCATGTTTCCCGTGCCGATGATCCCTATCTTTACGGTTTTATCCATTCTTCTCCACTCTCCCCGTAACCGCATTTGCGGAGCACGTTCTTCAGGGCACGGGCCGCAAAATCGAAGGCTTCCCTTCCCGTAGAAAAGCTGTACTTGTTTTTCATCTCGTGATTGTCGATCGCCGCATATCCTGAAAAAACTTTCAGATGCGGTTCGAGTGTGAGGGTCATATCCGTTCCGACCGAGCCGATGAGTTCCGCGATCATGCCGTCACCCTCTCCCGCAGGAACGAGTTCGCCCGTCCTCAACACGTCTTTGATATGGAGATACCCCGCCAATGCCGCCATTTTTGACATATTTTCCGGAGTTTCCCCTACCTGCACATAATTTGCGGGATCGTACACGCTGCAAAGCCCGGGAACGTTTTGCAAGAGATCGGCAACGCGTTCCGCCCGATCGCCGTAGATATCCTTTTCATTTTCGTGAAACAGGCGTATTTTCTGCTCTGACGCGATTTCGACAAGCCTGCGCATTCTGTCCGTCACTTCCTGCCTGTCGCGCGCATACTCTTTCGTAAAAAAGCTGAATACGCGGATCTTGTCGCATTCAAACAGCCTGCAAAGCTGTAAAAGGCGCTTTAAAACCGCGACCTCCTGAGAAAAATCGGCCGAAATATCGCTTTTCCCCAAGGGAGATCCGAGCGACCAGACAGAAATGCCCGCTTCTTTCAGCGCGCGCGCAATTTCCTGCGCCTTTTCGTCCGTCAGATCTTTTACGTTGATCCCGTCCACACTGCGAAGCTCGATCTGCGGAATATTGTTCTCCTTCAAAGCGGAGATCTGTTCCGCGATCGGTTCTGCCGCTTCGTCCGCAAACGCACACAACCTCAAACGCATATCTTTTTCCCCTCTCACTTACGGATTTTTCTGTATCATACGCCCCATTTTTCAAAGAGCTCGCCGATGGGATGACGCTCGCAAAAATTGGTGATCCCGCTGTCCGTGATGTCCTTTTTTGCCGCCTCCCTCGCCTTCTGAAGATCTGCCGCCGCCATGTCGTCTGCAAAGACAGACGCAAGCAGATAGCGGACGGACGCGCGTTCCAGAACGATGTTTCTCGTCAGGACAGAGCGCTGTTTTTCATCCTTTTCCTGCTGCACGTCCTGCAAAGCGCCGCTCATTTCGGCGTCCCAGCGTTCCAGCATCTCCCGCGACCAGTAAAGTTTGTAGACGGGATCGATAAACTCCGAACGGAATCCCGAAAATCCCCTGAGCACCTGTTCCCTGCCCCAGTCGAGATATTCGCGGAACACTTTCAGCATCCGTTCCCATGCGCAGCCGTAAGAAGCCCTGAAAAAGTCCTCGGTCAGCTGCTTTGTGTCCTCTTCCGTGTTCCACGCAAGCTTGCGGCTGACATACGCTTTCAGTTCCTCCCAGCCCGTACAAGCTTCCGTATCGATCTGGCACTCGTCGAAAATCATGCCCGCGCCCTGCTCTTTGGCAAAGCGGTATGTATCCTGCGTGGCCTGAAAAGAATAATACGGTGCAAGATAATTGGAAAAATTGGTTCCGTACGTCCAGAACAGAAATTCATCCGAAAGCAGCTTCCAGCCGCGCATATTGCGCGCCACGGGAAGGTTGACCTCCCCTTCCGTCAGCGGACAGGTGTAATCCGCATTCGTTTCCGCAAACCAGGGAATGACATTTTTCAGCACAACTTCGCTGTCGATGAGTTCAAACGTGTCGGACGTTTCATTGTAACATACAGGCGGTTTGTTTGTCCCGTGGTATGCAAAAAAGACAAGTTTTTGCCCTTTATCAAAGGCTTTGCCTTCTCCGTCGAACCATTCCTGGATCTTCCTGCGCACGCGGTTGAGAAAAATAGCCGCGCTTGCGGAGTTTGCGCCGCCGTACTTTTCTTTCAGCGCAGTGCAGGCGGGGCAGGTACACCACTCGAAATTGTCCTGGTGGTTGAACGCAATGTAAGGCATATCAGGATCGGAACGGATATACCTGCAGATGGCCGCCGCCGCTTCTTCCACCAAAAGTTCAAGTTCTTTTTCGTCTCCGTGCGCGGTGTAGCACATCTGACAGCCGTCGTCGCTGTACCAATACGGGTGTTTCTCCCTGAATTTTTCGGGAGGAACAAAATTAAAATTGTTGTGGTAAGGGCCGCCCTCTCCGCCCAGCATTTTTTCCAGTTCCAGCATTCTGAATCTGTGTTTGAGCGTTTCGTTCTTTTTTATGTAACGATGGCTGGGCGACCTGAAACGGAAATCGGGAATGTCGGTGATATCCAGCGCATACAGGCAGAGATCTTTGACGTTGCGTCGCAGAGAGATCGTCTTCGCGGAAAAGATCTCCAACCCGAGAATGCAACCGAGCAGGTCGTACACGGCATAAATGACGCCGTATTCGCCGCCCTTTAAAAGATAATTTTCTCCGTCCGTAAGCACGCGGCAGCCCGATTCTCCGAAAACTGATCTCTCAACACACACTTTTTCGGCGGCACGCGTGTTGCCCACCGAAATAAAATGAACGGGAATTTGTCCCCCTTCGCGCAATGTCGGCAGCCCGATCCCCGTGGCCAGCTCAAAGAAATATTGCAGCTCCCGCGCCGCATATTCTTCCTGCCATGTCGGCTGTTCGGGGAGAAGGATGACGTAATCCGTCTTTCCCGCCGAAACCATTTTTTTATCCAGCTGTTGTACCTTAAAGTCGTGCCGTCCGGCGATCGCCCCGAAATTCTTCCCTTCCATGTATGACCGTTCTCCTTTTATCCGCGCGGCTGCGCGTTTTCAAATCTGAATTTCTGCGTCAGATTTTTGTAACTGATCGCAAGGCTTTCAAACGGATCTCTGTCGCAGAAATCCTGTTCGACGACCACCCACTCCACCTTCTGATTCAGGCATTCCGCATAAATGGTGTCGTAATCCATGTTGCCTTCGTAAATTTCCGCCATGTTGTTTTTGCCCTCTTCCTGCGCCACTTTCATGTCCTTGAAATGGACAATGGGCGTTCTGCCCGAAAAATCCGCAAGAAAACGCGCGGGCGACGCACCCGCCGTCTGCACCCAGTACATATCGGGCAGGAAAAAGAATTTTTCTCTGTCCGTATGCTCTTTCATGTAATCGATGGGGCGCACGCCGTCAAACTTGATAAACTCGTGCGCGTGATTGTGATATGTAAAGCGCATCCCCGCCGCCGCGATCTTTTCCAGGGCGGGCTGCAAATCGCGCAGAAGGTTCTGATACTCTTCCAGGCTGTTCCCGCGGAAATATCCCAGACCGATGTAAGACGTCCCGAACAGCCGATGTTCTTCGATAAGCGCGTCCGTTTCCTTGACGATGCGGTCCAGACTGTTGTGCGTGCTGCACACGGAAAGGCCGTTCTCTTTCAGGGCGCGGGCTATATTTTGTGGATTGTACGCCTTGATCCCCGAAAGCTGAACCGCCTCGTACCCTGCTTTGCGGATCCGCTCAAACATTTTGCATACTTCGTCGTCCGTATTTGTAAACATACGCACGGTGTAAAGCTGTGCCGCTAATTTCATACTCTCCTCCTTATTTTCCCGATCCGTACGTTCCTTCCGTGTTCAGCACCACACTCTGCACATCCTTGCGGGAAGAGCCCGCAATGCACTTTTGCAACTCTGCATAGTACTCGTCGTCGTCAAACGGAAGATCGATCATTTTGTCCTTCCACGTGGAAAGAAGCATGGAATCCATCAGCGTGACGCCCGCCAAGCCCTCTCTCCCGTCCACAAACAGAGGCTCCAGCCCCAGAATGGCATTGGCGAAATTGTTTAAAATGCCCACGTGCTGAGGATTTTCCCCTTGCGGCCGGATCTCCTGATAAGTGCATTTGGGTTCGCCGAACCCGCCCTTGTACGTCGCGTTGAATTCCCGCTCGTCCTGTTCGAGCTTCCAGACTTTGAGAATGTTGTCCTCGCATACAAGTTTTCCGCCCGTTCCCAGAATTTCAAAGCGGTTTGTTCCCGGAGTATCCGCCGTGCAGGTGATAAATACGCCCGTCGCGCCGTTTTCATATTCAAAATAGGCGGAAACATCGTCTTCCACCTCGATTTTGTGCCATTTCCCGAAACTGCAGAACGCGCGCATCTTTTTGGGCATCATCCCCGTGACCCATTGCAGAAGATCCAGCTGGTGCGGACATTGATTGAACAGAACGCCGCCGCCTTCTCCTGCCCAGGTCGCGCGCCAGGAGCCGGAATCGTAATAGCTCTGCGAACGGTACCAGTTTGTGATCAGCCAGTTGACACGCTTGATCGTACCGACCGTACCGTTTTGCACCAATTCGCGCATTTTGATATACAGAGGATTCGTCCTCTGGTTGAACATCACCGTGTAGAGTTTGTCGGACGCGGAAGCAACGGCGTTGATCTCCTTTACCTGCTTGGTATATACGCCCGCGGGCTTTTCGGATAAAACGTGTTTGCCCGCCTTCAAAGCCGCAATCGCCAGCGGCGGATGCAGAAAATGAGGCGTTGCAATGATCACCGCATCCACATCCGACTTCCCGATCAGATCTTCCGCACTCCCATAACAAACATAATCTCCGGGACATTTTTCCCTTGCCAGTTTCAGCTTCTCGGGATTGGTATCGGCGATAGCCGTGACCCTGCCGTTGTACACATCCCCGTTCATAAAAAAACGCAAATGTCCGGATCCCATGTTCCCGACGCCGATAATTCCAAACTTTACTTTTTCAGTCATTAGATAGTAGCCTCCAAATTCTTATCTCCATTATAAAACAAAACATTTGCAATGTAAATAGCAGAAATTTCTTTCCGCCTTTGCATTTTTTACTCTTTCCCGTCTTGCCCTGCCCCGAACGGGAAAATCCGTCCTGTCGGCTTTCCTCTGCCGCACTCCGCGTGTTCGCCGTTTCGCTGTTTTGTCGCCATTCTATCCGCAAAAACCACCCGCTTTTCCGCCCGATCACACAAAAACTTTGTCCTTTCCAAAAATATAAAGAACCCGATCGGGTTCTTTATGTTCATCGTAAATGTTTTCGCTCAGCGCGAGACCCTTCCCAAAGTCTTTCCTTCCGCAAGCGAAAGGACTTCGTCCAACGAACAGACGCAGACGTCCCCCGGCACGGAATGCTTTAAACAGCTTGCCGCTTCGGCAAAGTCCGCCGCTCTCTGTAACTCAAAATCATGACCCAACGCATACACAAGCCCTGCGGCAAACGCATCTCCGCCGCCGATGCGATCGATCATTTCCATCCTGTATTCCCTGCTCTTCACCGACTTGCCTTCCGAGTAGAGCGTGCTCCAGATCCTGTTATGCAGCGCGTCCTCCGTGCGCCTGTACGTAAAGGCAACGCACCGAAGAGAATACTTTTCCGCAAATTCGCGCATTGCATTCTCGCCCGAAATTCCGAACAGCTCCATGGCCTGATTTTCATTGACGATACACACATCCGTGTACCCGAGCAGTTTTTCCGAAACGTTTTTTGCTTGTTCCGTCCCCCACAGTTTGCTGCGGTAATTCACGTCGAACGAGAGGGTAAGCCCGCGTTTTTTCGCCTCCTGACAGGCGGTAAGGGCGAGCTGTTCGGCGTTTTTCCCCAAAGCGGGCGTGATGCCCGTGACGTGGAACCAATCCGCACCTGCAAAGATCGCATCCCAATCGTACTCCTTCGCTTCGGAAAGGGAAAAAGCAGAATTTTTTCTGTCGTAAATGACTTTGGACGCGCGGCTGTCCGCCCCGCGTTCGACAAAGTAGATCCCCAAACGCTCCCCGCCGCGGAGCACGAAGCGCGTGTCCACGCCCACCGAACGCAGCGTGTTGATGACCGCCTGCCCTATCTCGTGCGCGGGGACTTTGCTGACAAAGCGGGCGTCCTCCCCCCAGACCGACAGAGTTGCGGCGACGTTTGCCTCGGCTCCCCCGTAGTTTGCCTCAAACGTCTGCGCCTGGACAAACCTGTCATATCCGTGCGATGTGAGGCGAAGCATGATTTCACCGAGCGTTACAATTTTCATCCTGATACCCCCGCTCAAGCCAAACGGTATGTCTGACCTGAAATTTTAGTAAATTTAAAACTTTTTCCCCACCGTATTTTTTGCGGGCAGAAAAAAATTTTTTAAGATCGGAATTTATCATATCATACGCCAGCCGAAAATGCAAGAAGTATCGCAACCCCTTTGCATTTTTCTTTGAAAAAATCTAATCGACAATACAGCAATTTTTGCCCATAAATCAACACCTGATCTGTCCTTTTTTGCCTTGTGCCCTGCACCTGAAAGATTTATTAAAAAACAGGCGGCTCTGCAAAATGGCAGAGCCGCCTGTTTTGAAATGCCTGATTTTCGGCAGAGCCCCCTCACTGCAACAGAAGGAGCCCGAACACCAGAGTAAACAGCGCGACCGTTTCCACGATACCTATGACGATAAAGTAGTTGGCCGTGCCTTTGCCCGTTTCGCCGAGCGCGTCGGACGCGGAAGCGGCGACTTTGCCCTGGAACCACGCGGACAGACCGATGGCAAACCCCGCAAAGATACCCACAAACAGACAGAGCGTTGCGGAAGCGGTCCCCGCCTCAAAAGCACTGCGGATGAAATTCATCAGCAGAAAGCCGTAGATCGTCTGTGTGAGCGGCGCGCCCGAAAAGGCGACCATCATGAAGGGCGCGGGCTTTCCGTTTGCGTAGCACTTTTTCCACGCTCCCACCGAGGCCATCGCCGCATACCCCGCTCCGAAAGCCGAGCCGATGGCGGCCAGGCCCAGAGCGCAAGCCATACCGATAAACTGTATTTCCATAATTCCTCCTGATCTTTTCAGAAATTATTTTTCTTTTTTGATTTCGCGGAAAGGTTCGTACGCGATGCCCGACCATTCCATTCCGAGCTGCCCGGAAAATTCCAGCAAGTTGAGCCGCACGCCGTGGACGACCACGGACAAAAATCCCATGACGATGTTGAGCGCGTGGCCGATGACCATAATGGCGATGCCGACGATGACGAGCGGGCCGCCGAAGCCTGCCGCCATCCCGTTAAAGCTCTGCGCGATGGCGAGGGACGCCATGCCGACGGCAAACAGCCTGATATAACTCATGACGTTGCCGAACGCGGAAATGGTGTTGAGAAAGGCGGTAAACGCGTTGCCCAACCCCGCTTTCAGGCCCTGCGCAAAGGATTTGTCGGGCGACATTCCTCCGAACAGCACGACGAGCAGGAACCCTGCCCCGATCGCGCAGGCGACGGCCGCCAGGTTGACCGATTCCCCGATGACGAGAAACAGCACCATAAAATACAGCGCGCAGATGGACAGCAGCCAGCCGACATCCGCGATCCAGCCGAGATCTTTCCCGCAGATCTTGCGGCGGATGTTCATGACGCACGCGAGCGCCAGCTGTATGACGCCTATGGAGAAGCAGAACTTCATCACGTTGTTCTGCGCCGCCGTGGAGGACACGTCGAAATATTCGGGATAGTTTGCAAACCCGGGAATGACGAGCGCCTTTAAAAAGGGAACTTTCATGGCCCCTTCCAGCCCGAACCATGTACCCGTCAGCGCGCCCCAGACGATGGTCGTTGCGGACAACAGATACAAAAGCAGGGTGACGTTGGTGAGTTTTTTCATCCGGACATTGAGAATGATCGTTCCTATGAGGAACAGGGCGCCGTAGCCCGCATCCCCGATGATCATGGCAAAGAACAGCGCGAAAAACGCGAGAAACCAAAAGGAAATGTCGTATTCCTTATACCCCGGAACGGTGCCGAGAATGGCAAACAGCGGACGGATGAGCGCCGTGACCTTGTTGTAACGTATTTTTGTGGGGACGTCCGCGTCGTTTTCGTCCGCGTCGTCGATCATCCATGCCCAGCCGTGGCTTTGGGCGGCGGCGGAAAATTTTTCCGTTTCCGTCTGCGGGATGAATCCCGTCACCCAGACGATCCCGCTGTCCCTGCCGAGGGACGCATCCGCCGAGGAATACTCCGCGGCGTTCTGTACCTTCAACAGCCGCTGCCGAAAACTTTCCAGATGCCCCGCCGCTTCTTTGAGCGTAGACTCGCATTCTTCCAGGCCTTTCCTGCATTCCGCCGCTTCCCTCTGCACCTGCGCCAGTCCCTTTTGCGGGAGCGGAAACTCGAAGGCGCGCAAGGGTTTTTCGGGATGCCCGACCACGGCGACCGCCTCCGATTTCCCCACGGGGCGCAGGCGGATATAGCGGATCCCCTCCTTTTGGGAGAGCGCGGAAAGCTCCTTTTTGTCCATGAGGTAGAAGCGCAGCGGCACCGTATCGGAAAGCTCCTTGACTTCCTGCGGATCGAAATTCCCCCACGGGGCCAGCCGCTCCTCTTCCAAAAGCAGTCCCGTCAGTTTTTCGCGCAGTTCCGCCTTTTTTGCGAGGGCGGCGGAAGTGTCCGCATACAGGCGGTCGAACTCCTCTTCCGAAAGGACGCCCTCTTCCTCTTTTGCTTTGTATTCTTTCAGCTCCTGCATGACGCGGAAGAGAGCGGAAAATTCCTCTAAAAACCGCGGGTCGGCGGCGCTCTTTTCGGCGATGTGCAGAATTCCGAGATCGCGCAGGTCGGTGAGCAGTTCGTCCTTGTGCGAACTTTGCGCCGCAATGCAGACGGCTTTCATTTTTTCGATCATACCGCCGCCCCCTGCCGTTTTTTCTTTGCGATCTTGCCGCGGACGACGGCGCTGGTCTGCTGGTCGCCGAGGTAGATCTCGATTTTGCGGATGTTCTCCTTTGCCTCGGGAATTTTGACCTTTTCAAACAGGTTCACCCTTTGAGAGGTGAGCCGAAGTTCCCGATTTAAAAGCTCCACCTGGTTTCTCAGCGTCTTTAACAGCGCGTTGCAGCGGGAGATCTCCCGCATACGCACCAGCGCTTCGTCCACCCAGAGCGGATAGTCCGCCACGTCGTACACGATCTCGCGGAAAGTAAGCTCTTTAAACACGGGGACGGACACTCCCGCGATGTTTTCGCGCACACAGACGACCCGATCGGGGATGACCAGATTTTCTATCTTTTTCCCGTCGTCGAAAGCCGTGTTTTCCGCAAAGACCGCCACCCAGTCGTCCAGCCCGTCGATCATGGAAAAGTATTCCTTTTCCCTTTTTTCCAGTTCGGCGGCGGACTTCATGATCACCATTTGCAGCTGCTGTTTTTTCAGTTGCAGGGTGGGAAGATACCGCTCGAACTGCCTGAGCTGGTCTTTTTGCTTCTTTAAATCGTTTTTAGTCAGTTTTACTGCGCCCATGTTCCCCCTCCCTTAGTTGAGGTTGAGTTCTTTGGGCCATCTTTCGCGTATCAGGTTGGTTTTAAGTCCCGTTTCGTTGGGCTCGAAGCACTCGGCCAGGATCTTCCAGCCGAGATCCAGCGCCTCTTCCAGCGAAATATTTACGCGCAGATCCATCAGCTTTTCTTCAAACAATTTTCCGTATTTGAGAAGTTTTTCGTCCCATTCGCTCATTAGAAAGCCCATGGACTTCTTTTCCAGGCTCTCTTTATACGCGCTGTACAGCTTGATCATGCAGTCCATGAGGGCGCGGTGATCGCTGCGCGTTTTGCCGTTGACGTTCTGTTTGAGACGGGACAGCGAGCCGAACGGTTCGATCCTGCCCCCTTTCAGATAATACTGCCCTTCCGTGATGTAGCCCGTGTTGTCGGGAACGGGATGGGTAACGTCGTCGCCCGGCATGGTGGTGACGCTCAGAATAGTCACCGAGCCCAGCCCGTCGAAGTCCACCGCCTTTTCGTAGCGGGAGGCGAGACAGCTGTACAGATCGCCCGGATAGCCGCGGTTGGAAGGCACCTGTTCCATCGTGATGGCCGTCTCTTTCTGCGCGTCGGCAAAGTTGGTCATATCGGTGAGCAGGACGAGCACGCGCTTTCCGTCCAGCGCGAAGCGCTCCGCGACGGCGAGCGAGAGATCGGGGACAAGGGTGCATTCGACGGTAGGATCCGCCGCCGTGTGAATAAACATGACCGTATGCCCCATCGCGCCGCTCTTTTCGAGCGTGTCGCGGAAAAAGAGATAATCGTCGTATTTGAGCCCCATGCCGCCCAGAACGATGACGTCCACTTCCGCCTGCATGGCGATGCGCGCAAGCAGTTCGTTGTACGGTTCGCCCGAGACGGAAAAGATGGGGAGCTTCTGACTTTCGACAAGGGTATTGAACATATCGATCATCGGAATGCCCGTACGTATCATCTTTTTGGGGACAATTCTGCGCGTAGGATTGACGGACGGCCCGCCGATGGGGATCATGTTTTCCGTGAGTGCGGGGCCGTTGTCCTTGGGAACGCCCGAACCCGTAAAGACGCGGCCGAGCAGGTGATCGGAATAGGAGACCATCATGGGTTTTCCCAGGAATTTGACGGGGTCGGTGGTGCTGACGCCCTGCGTTCCCGCAAAGACCTGTAAATAGACGAGGTCGTTGTCCAGCTTGATGACGTTGGCGTAGCTGCTGCCAACGAGCGCCAGATCCCCGTTGCGCACCCCCGTTGCGCGGACAGAGACGACGTTGC